>NZ_JAAKZX010000088.1 GCF_011045025.1 Streptomyces ureilyticus | reverse complement strand
GACGAGGGGTTCTGAATGCGGGGCCCGAGGGGCGGCCTCCACGAGACCGCCCCTGACCAGCCATCAGCCCGATACTCTCCAGCCGCCCGACATCATCCCAGGTTGGACAGCAAAACCCTGCTGCAGTACTAGGAAGGCCTAGGGGCGCTGCTTCAAGCGGTCGACGATCGCCCAGTCCGCCACGTGCGACAGCTGGATGTACGTCTTCTTCCCGGAACGTGAGGTCCGCTCGGCGCGGAAACGCAGGGATGGAACGCTGCTGGTCAGCCGGGGTTCGGGAGGGCGTGGAGCCGGTCCAGGGCATCGGTGATCACGTCGGTCCAGGGCCAGTGCCTGGCGAGGCGGAGGATGCGGCGGCGGCCGGTGGTGATGAGCTGGGCGGCTGTGGAGAACAGCCGAAGCCGCAGGCGGCGGGACTCCCAGAGCCGGGCTTGGCCGGTCAGGCGAGTAGGGGCATCCAGAGAAACGCCGGTCCCGGCTTCCGCCACCCGGTCAAGAAACCCAAGGGCAGAGAACTCACCGAGCCCGACAAGGCGTTCAATGCCGTGATCCGAGGTGTCCTGGCTGTTGCCGAGCACGCCAACGCCCTGCTCAAGGCCACCTTCAAGGCCCTGCGACGGGTCAGCATCGACCCCGCAGCCATCACCCGGATCGCCCGCGCCGCCCTCGTCCTGCTCGAACACGACCGCACCACCTGAGCGGAGATCACAAACCGTCACGAGACGTTACCGAGAAAGGTTCGTTGGAGCATAACACACCGCTTTAGAAGTGCGGGTGATCTGCCTTTTAGAAGTGCGGGTGATCTGCCTTCCGGAACCTCAAATTAACCTCAGATTCCTGCGGATTTCGATCTTCCTCACAGTAAACCCTTGACAGGGGTCACTGCTGCACTGATAAAAATTCCTTGCGACTTGAGCCGATGTAGTCGACTCTGGGATGACCGAAAACAAAAGGGGAAAATCATGGCAAGCAAATGGACACTTCGAATCGCAGCTGCTCTAGCTGCCCCCGTTGTCGCGATTAGCTTCAGCGGCGCAGCCTCGGCTTCCGACCACTCTGTATCGCTGAATAATTCGAGTGTCAACTGCCGTGGATCTATCGGTGGACCTCACGAAGTAGCGAAGCTCTACTTCGTTGACAGCAGCGACACTTTCCGCCTCTGGGACTCGTGCGCTGACGGGCACGGCGTCCGGTCCCAGATCCAAGGAGCCAACATAATCGATGGCTCCTGGGTCACCATGAGACCCGGAACCCATTACGTAGCCGGAGACGGCGTCTCCACCCAGTTCAAAATCCCGGGCGGCGTACCCCTCGGGTCCGCATTCCGCATGCGGGTGTGCACAGTCGACGGAGCGAGCGACCCGACACCTGTTAAGTGCTCACGATGGAAGAGCCTGGCCGGCTAAAGAAGGAATATACTCGCAGGTTGCAGGGTGGGATAGGTCGAAGCTCCGTTGAAGCGATAGGGCGGTGAGCCCATCCGCGAACAACGGAGCTTCGACTCCCTCTCGGGATTCTTCGCGGGATATTTTTCAGCTCTCGCGACTCACGATGCCTGCTGAAATTCCCTGTAGTAGCCTCGATCTTGCATGAGGGTCCGTCAGCTTGCTGACGGGCCTTTCTGCTCGTTCCGAGCGAAGATTTCTGCTTTGTGGGCAGGCTGATGGCCCGGCTGTCGCGTCGGGTGGGCGCCGGTTTCCACGGCTCCGGGTGGTGCTGCTCGTAGGGACGGGACGCTGCTGGTCAGCCGGGGTTCGGGAGGGCATCGAGCTGTTGCAGGGCGTCGGTGGGCACGTCGGTCCAGGGTCAGCGCTTTGCCAGACGGAGGATGCGGCGGCGGCCGGTGGTGACGAGCTGGGCAGCAGCGGAGAACAGCCGCAGGCGCAGGCGGCGGTGTTCCCGCCGGCGGGCGGCGCCGGTCAGCGCCAGCATCAACATCCAGGCCAGCAGGTCGAGAGCGATCTGGACGATCTCCAGCCAGATCTGGTTATGTGCGGCGTCGTGCAGGGGCAGGTTGCGCAGTCCGGTGGCCCGGGCGGCGCGGATGCGGTCCTCAGCGCGGGCCCGCTGGCGGTGCCGCAGCTCCAGCGCCGTGATCGGAGTGTTCTTGGTGTTCGTGGCGAAGCAGGTCAGGCGCATGCCGTCGGCGTCGGTGAAACGCAACTGGGCACCGGGATGCGGGCGTTCCTTGCGGACGATCAGTCACATGCCGCGGGCCAGCCCGTGAGAGAGCCGCCGTCGAGTTCGGCAACCCAGGCGCCGTCGCGGATCTCGCCGTCCGGTTCGACGGCCGGCGTCCAGGCGGTCGGCGGGGCCTTGAGGGCGGCGGCGTGGATGGCGTCGGTGGTGGTCATCCCGACGGAGTACGACAGCCACCTTCCGCGCTGGCGAGCCAGGCTACGAACGTGTGGGTGCCGCCGCCGGAATCGCTCGGATGAGTGTCTGCCGCCCGCGCCGGTAGCGTTGGGGCAGCTGAGCGAGCGCGCCGGGCAGCCTCGATGTGATCACTCGCGGTGTTGGAGCCGGCGTTCCCCGGCCGCAGCAGTCCCGCCACAGGTTCTCCGGCCCCGCCTCGACCGTGATCGACGAACCCCATCAGCGGATGGTGGCCGAAGGTCTTCTTCCATGTCGCGACGGCGTCTTGCTTGTCCGAGTGCGCGATGACGAGTACCCCGTCGAGGTCCACGGTCACCTGCCCGTCGGCCAACTGCAGACATGCTCACGTACTTCAGCGCGGGCGGCACGGATCGCGGCCAGAGCACGCGTGCTGCCCGCGGCGAGTGTGCCGATGAGACGGGAGACGGTCGGATCGGAGGCAACCGGCCCGAACACTTCGGGTTCCGCCCGCAGCATGCCCACATCGGCCAGGCAGTCCCCGCCGAGCGCGACCGCGAGCGCCACATCCAGCAGGACCTTGCCCGGCTCGTGCACGGCCCGCGGCTTGCGCCACGGGACCAGCGCCTCCGATATCGCCTGATCCAGACCGGACTTGCGGGCCGTCTCGACCAACAGCACGGCTGTGGCCTGAGAGACCACCCCGCGACCGCCGCCCTCGACGCGGACACGCGGGTACGACCCGATACGCTTCTTCACCTGAGGATCGCAGCTTTCTCTGCGATGAACAGGACCCTAGACAAGTCCAATCGTCCCAGGTCAGCAGCACTCTTCGCTTATTTGATCAAGCCTCGGACACTCACACTCGCGAAAGCGCGAGGCTAGGGCGTCACCGGAAGCCCAGCCGCCCGCCACGCCTGGAAGCCCCCCACCAGATCCGTAGCCCGACGCAGCCCCAACTGCCGCAGTGACGCGGCAGCCAGGCTCGACGCGTAGCCCTCGTTGCAGATGACCACGACCCGTAGATCGTGACCTATAGCCTCGGGGGCGCGATGGCTGCCCTGGGGATCGAGCCGCCACTCCAGTTCGTTGCGCTCGACGACGAGGGCGCCGGGGATCAGCCCGTCGCGGTCGCGCAGAGCGGCGTAACGGATGTCGACCAGTAGAGCCTCGCCGGCCCGCGCGGCATCGTAGGCTTCCTCAGCCTCGACGCGGTCGAGGCCTGAGCGGACGCGCTCGAGCAGCTCGTCGATTCCCACGGGTCGTTCGGCGCTCACTGCCAGTCCTCTGGGCGTTCGACCTGCTCGAGGCGCATGACTTGGCCGGTACGGCTGTAGCGGCGGATCCGGGGCAGCGGCGGGTAGTACGCGTGGACGGAGATTGCGTGCTCCTCGGTGGACTCGTTGAGTACCTCGTGCACATGGTTGCGGCCGAAGGCGCGTCCCTTGCCGGCCGGCAGCCGTCGTTCCTGGTCGATGTTCTCGGTGAGTTCCAGGGTCTTCCAGCCGTCGGTGGGCAGTCGGGCTGTGAGCGAGTTCTCCTTGAGTTCGCCCGATGCTGTGAGGAAGGCTCCGACCGACTCGGCGTGGTCGTGCCAGCCGGTTCCGGTGCCGGGTGGCCAGCCGATGAGCCAGGCCTCGCTGCCGCCGGGGCCTTCGAGGCGCACCCAGGTACGGCCCTCGGGGTCGAGCGGGAGTGAGGCGATCAGCTCGGTGTCGGCGGCCGTTCGCCGGACGAAGTCGAGCAGGTCGGCCTGGGTGGGGGTGGTGCGAGTGGGCGTGGTGTCAGTGGGAGCGGAGACAGAGGGGGACACAGACACGGGTACCGTCCTGGTGAGTGTTCGCGCGGGGCGCGGCCGAGCAGTGGGTGGCGCGCGCGGGTAAAAGGGATGCGAATTCAGCAGGACGAGTGACACACGCAGCCCGCATAGCGGACGAGGTCCATATGGACCCTCCGCCACAGGTGCACACAGGTGTCGGTCACGATCCGGAGTACACCATGGCGGTGGGGGTCGGTCAACTTGGGGTCGCCGTATGGACAAGCCGCACGGTGGCACCGTGTGGACAGGGGTGGCTCAGCTCGTTGCCGTCGTGGCCTCGGCCGTGGCCCGTGGTCTGCCCAGCGTCGCCTCGGCGGCCGCGTACAGATCTGCCGGGCGCACTCCGCTCAGCGCCGTGACCAGGTGTCCGTCGGGGCGGATCAGCAGCACCGTGTGCGCGGCGGCTCCCGGATAGGCCTCGGCGACGAGTAGTTCGGCGCGGTGCGGCAGCGCGGTCACTGCGGCCGCGAGCCGAGGCATGATCCCGGCTGTCATCCAGTGCTTGCGCTCCCAGACACCCGTACCCGGCGCGATCAGCAGCACGAGGAGCGCGCCACGGCCCAGCCGATCTCGCAGTTGTACGAACGAACCGTCCTCCGCCGTCACCCGCACATCGTCGACCGGAGCACCCACTTCCGTGGCGACATCGGCCGCCGACTCGGCGCGTGGAGGCGTGAGCGGCGAATCGGCGTACGCCCCCGGCGCGCCCAGCGGGCCGCGCCCAAGATGACCGTCTGTGAGCAGTGCATCGTGGCCGCGCGCCGAGCCGGGCACGACGGAGCGCAGGCCTCCGCCGGCGCGCAGCAGCGGCAGCGACTGGTCGGCCGCGCGCAGCCGGGCGGCGACGTTTGCGCGCCGTTCCACCTGGTAGCTGTCGAGCAGCGCCTCGTGCGGACCGTGGTGCCAGGCGAGGGCCAGCTTCCATGCGAGGTTGTCGGCGTCCCGCAGGCCCTCGTCGAGCCCCTGGGCGCCGAGTGCGCCCAGCAGATGCGCGGCGTCCCCGGCGAGAAAGACACGGCCGACGCGCCACCGGCGGGCCAGGCGGTGGTGGACGGTGTGGACTCCGGTGTCGAGCAGTTCGTACGGAGGTGTGGAGCCCCCGCTCCAGCCTGCGAGGGTCTCGCGGACGTGTGCCACCAGCAGGTCGGGGGTGACCAGGTCCTTCCCTGGCGGCAGCAGCCAGTCCAGCCGCCACACGCCGTCGGCGAGAGGACGCCCGGTGACCTCCCCGGCCGAAGGCCCGGACATCCGCCATGGCGGCATCCGATGCAACAACGCCTCACCCGGCCACGGAAGTTCCGTACGCAGCGCCGCGACGGCGTGCCGCTCCACGGCTGTACGTCCCGCGAAGCGGACGTCCTGGAGCTTGCGCACGGTCGAGCGCGGACCGTCGCAGCCGACCAGGTAACTGCCGCGCCACCACGTGCCCTTGGGACCGCGCGTGTGTGCCGTCACCCCCGCCTTCTCCTGCTCGATCGAGTCGAGGCGGTTCTCCACGGCGACCTTGATGAGGCGCTCGCCCGCGATCGCGTCCCGCAGGGCGGACGTCAGCTCGTGCTGGGCGATGTGCAGCGGCGCGGGCTCGTCTTGGCCGAACGTGATCTGCTGCGTCACCTGCTTGCGCCGGATCGACCGCCATCCGGCCCAGCGGAAACCGGCCTCGGCGACCGGGAATCCAGCGAGCCGCTCCATCAGCGCGGCGGTGTCTTCGCGCAGTACGACGGTTCGTGCGGGCCGCTGTTCGTCTTTGCCGGGGCTCTCGTCGAGGACGACGGACGGGACTTCTTGACGCGCCAGCGCCAGGGCGAGGGTGAGTCCGACAGGCCCCGCTCCCACGATGATCACCGGATCCACGGCGCGGCTCCCCCTGCCCGGAGCGGTGTCCTGAGTGTCTTACCGGGACTTGCAGGTGGAGCGGGGTGCGCGATCACAGAACGTATGCAACCTATTGGCGGTGTTTGCGTCAAGTGACGGAGGCAGTGGCGATCACGCCACTGCCTCCGTGCGGGTCACGCTGTTTGACTGTCCATCAGATGGTGCCGCCGCCAGCACCGGTCGCTGGCGTGCCCCCCACCTCGCCGGCGTTGATGTCTTCCACGTCGTCGGCACCGAGAACCGCACCCGTGCTCTTCTTGCTGCGGCGCAGCCTCTTCTCCAGCCAGCTCGCGAAGCTGGTGAGGATGAAGTTGAGGACGATGTAGATGACCGCCACCACGACGAAGCTTTGAATGACGTTGCCGTAGTTGGCAGCGAGTGTGCCGCGCGTGTTGAGCAACTCGGTGAACCCGATCATCACGCCGCCCAGCGCGGTGTCCTTCACGATGACCACGAGCTGGCTGACGATGGCCGGCAGCATGGCCGTGACGGCCTGCGGTAGCAGGATGTTGGTCATCGTCTGGCCCTTGCGCAGGCCGATCGCCATCGCAGCCTCTGACTGGCCCCTGGGCAGGGAGAGGATGCCGGCCCGTACGATCTCGGCGAGGACAGACGCGTTGTACAGCACCAAGCCGGTGACGACTGCGTAGAGCGGCCGCTGTTCGCTGCTGACGCCGGTGTAGAGGTCGTAGAACGCGTTGGCGAACAGCATCAGCAGCAGGACCGGGATCGCCCGGAAGAACTCGACCACCGCGCCGGCCGGAATCCGCACCCACTGGTGGTCGGACAGGCGCGCGATGCCGAAGACCGCGCCCAGCGGAAGGGCGATCACCATGGCCAGTGCCGCGGCCTTCAGCGTGTTGCTGAGGCCCGGCAGCAGATACGTCGTCCAGGCCTGGGACTCGGTAAAGGGCTTCCACAGGGCCCACCTCAGCTGGCCCTTGTCGTCCATGGTCTGCCAGACCCACCACAGGAGCAGGGCGAGCAGGACGAAGAAGACCACCGAGAGGAGCACGTTGCGCTGCTTGGCGCGGGGCCCCGGAGTGTCGTAGAGAACGGAGCTCATCGCTTTACCGCCAGTCGCTTGCTCAGCCAGCCGAAGATGAGGCCGGTCGGGAGGGTCAGTACCACGAACCCGAATGCGAAGACGGCGGCGATGAGTAGCACCTGAGCCTCGTTCTCGATCATTTCCTTCATCACGAGGGCGGCCTCGGCCACGCCGATCGCTGCCGCCACGGTCGTGTTCTTGGTCAGGGCGATCAGTACGTTGGCCAGTGGGCCAATCACCGAACGGAAGGCCTGCGGCAGGACGACGAGCCGGAGGGTCTGACTGAAGTTCAGCCCGATGGCACGGGCTGCCTCGGCCTGTCCGAGTGGCACCGTGTTGATGCCGGAACGAATCGCCTCGCAGACGAAGGCGGCGGTGTAGGCAACGAAGCCGAGCACCGCCAGCCGGAACCCCTGGACGTCGAAGTCCCTGGAGCCCATCGTGACGCCGAAGATGTCGGCGAGTCCGAGCGAGGTGAAGACGATGATGACGGTCAGGGGGATGTTACGGACGATGTGGACGTAGGCCGTGCCGAACCCACGCATGAGCGGGACTGGGCTGACGCGCATCGCGGCCAGCAGGGTGCCCCAGATCAGGGAGCCGACCGCGGAGAGGATGGTGAGCTGCACCGTCGTCCAGAACGCCCCTAGGACGTCATAACCTTCAAGAAAGTCGAACACGATCTCCCGCGCTTCCGGGTGGGTGGCGTACGTGGACAGCGCGGCGTGCCGCCGCCTTGATCGCAGTCGGCGACGGCACGCCAGTGGACACTCGCGCTACTTGACGATGTTGCCGATCTTCGGCGCGGGCTCGTTCTTGTACTTGGCCGGACCGAAGTTGTCCGTGACCGCCTTGTTCCAGGACTTGTCGCTGACCATCTTCTCCAGGGCAGTGTTGATCTTGTTCGCGGTTTCGGTGTCGCCCTTCTTCACGCCGATCCCGTAGTTCTCGTTGCTCAGCTTGAGGCCGGCAAGCTTGAACTGACCCTTGTACTGCTCCTGCGCGGCGAAGCCTGCGAGGATCGAGTCATCCGTGGTCAGGGCGTCCACGCGGCCGCTCTGCAGAGCGGCGATGCACTCCGAGTAGCCGCTCCTCTCCTCCAGGTTGGCCTGCGGAGCGAAGTCGTTCTTGACGTTCTGTGCCGAGGTCGACCCGGTCACGGAACACAGGTTCTTGCCGTTGAGGTCCGTGGCCTCGGTGATGTCGGAGTCCGCCTTGACCAGCAGGTCCTGGTGGGCCAGCAGGTACGGGCCGGCGAAGTCGACCTTCTCCTGACGCTCCGGCGTGATGGAGTACGTGGCCGCGATGAACTTGACGTCGCCACGGGCGAGCGCGTTCTCACGGTCGGCACTCTTGGTCTCGACGAACTCGATCTGGTCCTCGTTGTAGCCGAGTTCCTTGGCCACGTACGTCGCCACGTCCACGTCGAAGCCGGAGAAGGAACCGTCCGGCTCCTTCAGGCCCAGACCGGGCTGGTCGTACTTGATGCCGATCTTGATCTTGTCGCCGCCCCCGGAGCCCGACCCGGTGTCGGCGCTGTCACTCTTGCCGTCTCCACCACAGGCCGTCGCGGTGAGGGAGAGGACGAGCGCAGTGGCCGCCGCGGCGGTGACCTTGCGAAGCTTCATGGTGAACATCCTTTGAGTGGTGAGGAGAATGCCGTCGTTGCGGGTGGCGCAGGTCGTCAGTGGTGCAGGATCTTCGACAGGAAGTCCTTGGCACGGTCACTGCGCGGGTTGCTGAAGAACTGGTCCGGCACAGCCTCTTCGACGATCTTGCCGTCCGCCATGAAAACGACACGGTTGGCAGCCGAACGAGCGAAGCCCATCTCGTGCGTGACGACGATCATGGTCATACCGTCGCGGGCGAGCTGCTGCATGACCTCCAGGACCTCGTTGATCATCTCCGGGTCGAGGGCCGAGGTCGGCTCGTCGAAGAGCATGACCTTGGGGTCCATCGCCAGCGCTCGCGCGATCGCTACACGCTGCTGCTGACCGCCCGAGAGCTGTGCGGGGTACTTGTCCGCCTGGGCGGTGACGCCCACCCGGTCGAGCAGTGCCCGCGCCTTCTCCTCGGCGGCTTTCTTGTCCGCCTTGCGGACCTTGAGCTGGCCCAGCGTTACGTTCTCGAGCACTGTCTTGTGCGCGAACAGGTTGAACGACTGGAAGACCATGCCGACGTCGGCGCGCAGTCGCGCAAGCTCCTTGCCCTCCGCGGGCAGCGGCTTTCCGTCGATCGAGATGGTTCCCGACTCGATGGTCTCCAGACGGTTGATGGCGCGACACAGGGTGGACTTTCCGGACCCGGAGGGCCCGATGACCACGACGACTTCACCACGGGCGATGGTCAGGTCGATGTCCTGGAGCACGTGCAACGCACCGAAGTGCTTGTTGACGTTCTTCAGCACGACCAGATCATCGGCCGCGGGTACGGCGTCCTTGGTCACCGATACTTCGGTCATCGGCCTCTTGCTCCGTCCTCCTCGGGTGGGGAGGACAGTAGTAACCCCGCACGACCAGCGTCATTACATCTGAGGGGAAATTGAGCATAACGATCTGGTAGCAACCGGACACTCTTCGTGAAGGGTCGCCTCCGGTCCGTACCGGCTGGGTAACGGAAACCCGCCGCGACTCGAACCCTCTTGACGCCGTACTTGTGCATCGGCGTGACTTCCATGGTGCACGCGTGCGTGCCCATCTCTACGCGCCGAGACTGTATGGCCGATGAACCGAAGGGGGCCGGAATGCGACTGCTCCTCGTCGAGGACGACAACCATGTCGCCGCCGCTCTGTCCGCGGTACTCGCGCGCCATGGCTTCGACGTCACGCACGCCCGCAGTGGGGAGGAGGCGCTCCAGGCGCTCGTGCCTGAGGGTGCGGGTTTTGGAGTGGTCCTGCTCGACCTGGGGTTGCCCGACCAGGACGGCTACGAGGTGTGCGGCAAGATCCGTAAGCGCACCAGTATTCCGGTCATCATGGTGACCGCGCGCTCCGACGTACGTTCTCGGATCCACGGACTCAACCTAGGCGCCGACGACTACGTAGTGAAGCCCTATGACACCGGTGAACTGCTGGCTCGTATCCACGCCGTCAGTCGGCGCACCGTTCCCGATGAAACGACCGTCCCTATAGAGACCTCCCTGCACCTGGGTCCCGTGCGTATCGAACTGCCCACTCGCCAGGTCAGCGTGGACGGTTCGATTGTCCAACTGACCCGCAAGGAGTTCGACCTTCTGGCTCTTCTCGCCCAGCGTCCCGGAGTCGTGTTCCGGCGGGAGCAGATCATCAGCGAGGTGTGGCGCACCAGCTGGGAAGGGACCGGCCGCACCCTGGAGGTGCATGTCGCCTCCCTGCGCTCCAAGCTGCGTATGCCCGCCCTGATCGAGACCGTGCGCGGCGTCGGCTATCGGCTCGTCGCGCCCGCGGCGTAGCGGGTTCAGGTGCGCTCACGTCTCCTTCCGCTGCTCATCATCCTGATGGCGGCCGTGCTGCTCGCCCTCGGCATCCCGCTTGCCGTCAGCCTGGCGGCGGCCCAGCAGCAGAAGGTGGTCGTCGACAGGATCGACGACACGGCACACTTCGCGTCGCTCGCGCAGTTCGTCGACATCGACAGCCCGAACGGCTCACCGCTCGCCCCTCCGGGCGAGCGCGGTAAGACCCTGCAGAAGGAACTCGTCAAGTACCACAAGGTGTACGGCATCAAGGCCGGCGTCTTCTATCGCGGCCGAGGACCGATGGCCCACGCACCCACGAACTGGAACCTCCCGGAGGAGGGTGAGGTCCTCGACCCGGAGGAAGATGAGGTCCTCGACTCGTTCAACGAGGCGCTCGCGAGCCGCCGCAGCCACGAGCCCGCGCAGGTCTGGCCGTGGCAACGCAACCGTCTCGTCGTCGCGTCTCCTGTCATCCGGGACGGCGACGTCGTGGCGGTCGTGGTCACCGACTCGCCCACCGGGCAGATGCGCTCAAGAATCCTGTACGGCTGGCTGATCATCGGTGCGGGCGAGGCCGCCGCGATGCTCCTCGCGCTCGGCGCGGCGCTGCGCCTGACCGGCTGGGTGCTGAGGCCCGTACGCGTCCTCGACGCCACCACCCATGACATCGCGACCGGGCGCCTGAAGTCCCGGGTCGCGGCCGCCGGAGGTCCGCCGGAACTCAGGCGCCTGGCCCGGTCGTTCAACGAGATGGCCGACAACGTCGAGGACGTACTGGAACAGCAGCGCGCCTTCGTCGCCGACGCCTCGCACCAGCTGCGCAACCCCCTGTCCGCTCTGCTGCTGCGTATCGAACTGCTCGCCCTGGAACTCCCCGAGGGCAACGAGGAGATCGCCTCTGTCCGCACCGAGGGCAAGCGCCTCGCCCAGGTCCTGGACGATCTCCTCGACCTCGCCCTCGCTGAGCACACCGAGGCGGACCTGCGGCTCACCGACATCGGCGAGCTGACCGCCGAGCGCGTGGCGTCCTGGTCTCCGGTGGCCGACGACAAGGGCGTACGACTCGTCGGGGCCTGCCCCGCCACGACCGCCTGGGCCGACCCGATCGCCCTCTCCAGCGCCCTGGACGCGGTGATCGACAACGCGTTGAAGTTCACGCCCGAGGGTGAGTGCGTCGAGGTCGAGGTAGCCTCCGACGGCAAGGTCTCGACCATCGTCGTCACCGACCGCGGACCGGGCCTCAGCGACGAGGAACTCGCCCGCATCGGCGACCGTTTCTGGCGCAGCGCCGGCCACCAGAACATCAAGGGGTCGGGTCTCGGGCTGTCCATCTCCCGGACGTTGCTCGCGGCGGGTGGCGGCTCGATCGCGTACGACCGCCACGAGCCGCACGGTCTGAGGGTGACGGTGACCGTGCCGCGCTCGGGGCCTGCGGCTTGAGCGGGCCGCCACGGCTTGCGGAGAGCTTCGTCAGTCCCTTCCGGGCTGCCGCTCACCACTGCCGTTTGTACGGGCCCCTTCAGCGCCTGCTTGGTGTCTGCTACGGCTTGACCGAGCGGTAGTAGCGCCGCGCGCCCTCGTGCAGATCCAGCGGGTCGGTGTAGATCGCCGTGCGGAGGTCCACCCGCTGTGCCGCGTGCACCTTGCCACCGATGCGGTCGCGGCTGTCGATCACGGTCTGGGTCAGCCGCTCTGTCAGCTCGGCATCGGTGCCGACGCGCGTCACGAGCAGGTTGGTCACCGCAATCGTCTGCACCGGGGAGTCCTGGGCCTTGGGATAGGCGTCTGCGGGCATGACGGCGGCCCGGTAGTAGCCGGACGCCCCACGCTGCTGGTGCAGCTCCTCGACGAGTTCTTCACCAATCTCGACCAGCCTGATGTCGAGGCTGGTCGAGAGGTCGGCCACGGCAGACGTCGGGAGCCCCCCGGACCAGAAGAAGGCATCGATCTTGCCCTCCCGGAGCAGCTCCGGCATCGTTCGTATGCCGTCGGGCAGTGGCTCGATGTCCTTCTTCGGGTCGAGACCGGCCGCCTTGAGCACATGCTCCGCGGTCTGCCGCACCCCGGAACCTGCCGGTCCGACGGCCACTTTCTTGCCTCGCAGCTCCGCGATGGAGTCCACGGAGGAGGCGCGCGGGACGACGACGTGCACGTAGTCGTCGTACAGCCGCGCGCAGCCACGCAGTAGGTCTGCGCCCGGCTCGCCGTCAAGCTTGTACTGTTCCACCGCGTCGGCCTGCGCGATCGTGTAGTCGACCTTCCCGGTGGCCACCCACTCCAGGTTCTCCTTCGACCCCTCGCTGTTCCGCAGCTGCACGTCCAGACCCGGCATGTCCTTCGCGAGCTCTTTTCGCAGCAGCTTCCCGTACAGCTCGTAGACCCCGGTACGCGTCCCCGTGCTGAAGACCATCGTGCCGCCCGGCGAGCTTTCGCCCAGGGGCAGCAGCCACCACAACAGCAGCCCGAAGGCCACGAAGGCGGCGGCCGAGCCCTGCAGGGCCCGACGTCTGCCGATACGGGAGAGTTCCTGGAACATGCGCGCGATCCTGCCAGCTCACCGACGGGGATGACCAGGGCCGGACGTCCAGAGCACCCGCTACGCGCGCGTGGGGGCCGTACGGCCGGGAAATACCCGGCAACGCGCGCGTGGGGACCCCGTACTCTGGTGTACGAGATGAGCGCGAAGACTTACGAGGTGCGCACCTACGGGTGCCAGATGAACGTCCACGACTCCGAGCGGCTCTCCGGGCTGCTGGAGGACGCCGGCTACGTACGTGCGCCCGAGGGGGCGGACGGTGACGCGGATGTCGTCGTCTTCAACACGTGCGCCGTGCGGGAGAACGCCGACAATCGCCTGTACGGCAATCTAGGCCGCCTCGCGCCGATGAAGTCGAAACGGCCCGGGATGCAGATCGCCGTCGGCGGCTGTCTCGCGCAGAAGGACCGCGACACCATCGTGAAGAAGGCGCCCTGGGTGGACGTCGTCTTCGGTACGCACAACATCGGCAAGCTGCCCGTCCTCCTGGAGCGCGCCCGCGTACAGGAAGAGGCGCAGGTCGAGATCGCCGAGTCGCTCGAAGCGTTCCCGTCGACGCTGCCGACCCGCCGCGAGAGCGCGTACGCCGCGTGGGTCTCCATCTCCGTCGGCTGCAACAACACCTGCACGTTCTGCATCGTCCCCGCGCTGCGCGGCAAGGAGAAGGACCGCAGGACCGGCGACATCCTTGCCGAGATCGAGGCACTGGTCGGCGAGGGCGTCAGTGAGATCACGCTGCTCGGTCAGAACGTCAACGCTTACGGCTCCGACATCGGCGACCGTGAGGCCTTCAGCAAGCTGCTGCGGGCCTGCGGGAAGATCGAAGGCCTGGAGCGCGTCCGCTTCACCTCGCCGCATCCGCGCGACTTCACCGACGACGTGATCGCCGCGATGGCCGAGACGCCGAACGTGATGCCGCAGCTCCACATGCCGCTGCAGTCTGGTTCCGACCCCGTCCTGAAGGCGATGCGCCGCTCGTACCGGCAGGAGCGGTACCTCGGGATCATCGAGAAGGTCCGGGCCGCGATCCCGCACGCCGCGATCACCACCGACATCATCGTGGGCTTCCCCGGAGAGACCGAGGAGGACTTCGAGCAGACTCTGCACGTGGTCCGTGAGGCCCGCTTCGCGCAAGCGTTTACGTTCCAGTACTCCAAGCGCCCCGGAACCCCGGCGGCCACCATGGAGAACCAGATCCCCAAGAAGGTTGTGCAGGCACGTTACGAGCGTCTTGTCGCCCTCCAGGAGGAGATCTCCTGGGAGGAGAACAAGAAGCAGGTCGGCCGCACCCTGGAGCTGATGATCGCCGAGGGCGAGGGCCGCAAGGACGGCGCCACGCACCGCCTCTCTGGCCGCGCCCCTGACAACCGCCTGGTGCACTTCACCAAGCCCGACGACGAGGTCCGGCCCGGCGACGTGGTCACCGTGGAGATCACCTACGCCGCCCCGCACCACCTGCTCGCCGAGGGCGCCGTCCTCGACGTGCGCCGCACGCGCGCGGGGGACGCCTGGGAGAAGCGCAACGCGACCGAGACCGCGAAGCCGGCGGGCGTGATGCTCGGGCTGCCGGCCGTGGGCGTCCCGGCGCCGCTGCCGGCACCGACTGGGGGCTGCTCCGCACACTGATCGGCCCAGGCGGGCTTGCTGTTCCGGGCCGCCGAGTCGGCCTGGGACTCCCGCTGGGAACCACGGCAGTAGGCTGGCGATCATGCTGGTCGCCGCCGCTGTCTGCCCCTGTCCTCCGCTGCTTGTGCCCGAGGTCGCCGCGGGCGCGGCGCACGAGCTGGACTCCGCGCGCGCGGCATGCGAGGACGCCCTTGGGGTACTGGCCGCCGCCCGCCCCGACCGGCTCGTGGTCGTCGGCCCCGCCGAGCAGAGCGGGCAAGGGCCGTATCAGGAGGGCGCGAGGGGCTCGTTCCGCGGGTTCGGCGTGGACCTCGAGGTGCGCCTCGGCGTCGGCCCGGGCGCTGGTCCCGACGGAGACAGGCCGGATTCGGCCGCGCCGGAACGTGAGCTTCCGGTCTCGCTCGCCGTCGCCGCCTGGCTGCTGCGGCGAACAGACTGGTCCCACGCTCCCGTTGAAGGTCTCGGTGTGGGGGAACCTTTCGCGGCCGAGCGGTGTATTCAGATCGGGAAGGAAGTCGTCGCGCGGGCCGAGAGGGTGGCACTGCTGGTGATGGGCGACGCCAGCGCGTGCCGGTCACTCAAGGCGCCGGGGTATCTGGACGAGCGGGCGGCGGGGTTCGACGCGGAGGTCGCGCGTGCGCTGGCGGCGGCGGACGTGACGGCGCTCGAGGGGCTGGACACCGCGCTGGCGCGGGAGTTGATGGCCTCCGGCCGGGCGCCCTGGCAGGTGCTCGCGGGCGCCGCCGAGGGCATGGGACTGAGCGGCGCGCTGCTTTACGAGGACGGGCCTTATGGCGTGGGGTACTTGGTGGCGGCCTGGTCGTAGGCCAGCGAGCCGACAACACGACGGACGGCCCGGAACCCCCAAAGGCTCCCTGGCCGCCCGTCGATGTGCCGTCTCTCAGGATGCCGAGGGCGGTGGCGGTGCGGTCGGAGGAGGCGTCGCGCCGCCGTCCGTCCCGTGACTCTCCCTGTGCGCGAGCCGGTCCAGGGCACCCTTGGCCGTGCCCGTGCCCGTGCCCGTCTGGATCTTGTCGCTGTACTTGCCCTTGGTCTTCTTGTCGGCCAGCTTCGCGGCCTTGTCGAGACCGTGCTCGATCTTGCCCCCGTGCTGCTGCGCGAGGTGCGAGACCTTCCCCTTGGCGGGCGTGAGCTTGGTCTTCAGACTCTCCAGGAGACCCATGGTGCACCTTCCCTCGCGGGACAGTTACTGGCGGGCGCCCTCGTCGGCCTCGTTGTCGGCCGCCTCCTCGGTGGACTGCTGCTTGGGGATCTCGACGCCGTCCGATGACTCGGACTCGGGGGACTCCGCCGACTGCTCCGCGGGCCCGTCCTCGGTCTCGGCCGCCTCATTGGCTTCCTCAGCCGCTTCCGCCGCGTCAGCCTTCGCCTCGGGTTGGGCCGTCGGGGTGTCGGCCTGCGGCTCAGTGGTTGACGCCTCCTCCGACTCCTTGGACTTAGGCTTATCTTTCCGAAGAAGTCGTGCAAAAACGCCCATATCAACTCCATACCCTACTCGTGTGGGCGAAATTCCGTGCCGCCCGGTGCGTCCCATTGCGTCGCCCGGGCCGTCGGTCCTCAAAACCGGCGGCTGGAACCTCGCAACAGGCAACGACCCCGGACCCGTGGCGTCACGTAACTCGTTCGAGGAGCGGCCCAGAGGTTTGCGAGACTGTTGCGGTGAGTAGTGCAGCCCCCGCACCGCGGGTCATCGCCGTCGTCGGTCCCACCGCGGCGGGAAAGTCCGATCTGGGAGTCCAACTCGCCCAGCACCTCGGCGGCGAGATCGTCAACGCCGATTCCATGCAGCTCTACCGAGGGATGGACATCGGCACCGCCAAGTTGACGCCCGAGGAGCGTCGAAGCATCCCGCACCATCTCCTGGACATCTGGGACGTGACGGTGACCGCGAGCGTGGCCGAGTACCAGCGGCTGGCGCGTGCCCGTATCGACGCCCTGCTCGCCGAGGGGCGCTGGCCGATCCTCGTGGGTGGCTCCGGC
Organism: Streptomyces ureilyticus; assembly: GCF_011045025.1. Taxonomy (GTDB): domain Bacteria; phylum Actinomycetota; class Actinomycetes; order Streptomycetales; family Streptomycetaceae; genus Streptomyces; species Streptomyces ureilyticus. The sequence goes on along the minus strand of NZ_JAAKZX010000088.1, from coordinate 21,842 downwards.
CTGTATGTCCGGGGGGCCGTCGACAACCTGGAGTTTCCCGGTACCGACCCCGAAGTGCGGGCCCGCCTGGAGGAGGAGCTCACTCTGCGTGGCTCGGGTGCCCTGCATGCCCGGCTGGCGGTAGCGGATCCCGAGGCGGCCCACGCGATTCTGCCCAGCAACGGACGCCGGATCGTCCGCGCTCTCGAAGTCATCGAGATCACCGGCAAGCCCTTCACCGCCAACCTGCCCGGCCATGACTCCATCTACGACACCGTGCAGATCGGCGTCGATGTGGCGCGTCCCGAACTCGACGAGCGCATCACCCGCCGGGTGGACCGGATGTGGGACGAAGGACTCGTCGACGAAGTGCGCGCGCTGGAGGCGCGAGGGTTGCGCGAGGGGCGTACGGCATCTCGGGCGCTCGGCTACCAGCAGGTTCTGGCGTCGCTCGCCGGGGAGTGCACCGACGACGAAGCCCGGGCCGAGACCGTACGCGCCACCAAGCGCTTCGCGCGCCGTCAGGATTCCTGGTTCAGGCGCGACCCACGGGTGCATTGGCTCAGTGGGGCCGCGGCGGATCTCACCGAACTTCCGCGGCACGCCCTGACATTGGTCGAACGACCGGTTACAGCCTGATCACGTCATGGCATCGGGACGCTCCGCCCGTCATCCCGGCCTCTGACACCGTGCCATCATCGAGCTTCGATCGACCAAGTGGAGTCCGAGTTGGGAGGGCGCGTGGCGATGGAGGCCGGCCCTCGCGACACCGCACAAGGCACGGAGCACGACACCGTAAGGGATCAGCAGGATCCGGACGGGGACCGACTGAGCCCCGACGGACCCGACGAAACCTCGGGCGGCGTGACCGCCGACGGCCCCGGGCCCGACGAGATGTTCGCGGAGCCCGAGGTCGAAGTAGAGCTGCGCCCGCAGCGCCGACTGCGGATCTGGCAGCTCGCGCCCATCGTGGGCCTGGCCGCGCTCGGCTCCCTGATGTTCGCCTTCCCGCTGGCGTTCGACTTCGGCGACAGCGGGGCCATGATCGCCATGCTGGGCCTGCTGATCTCCTCCTGCGCCGCGGGCTGGGGCATGATGGCCGCCCGCCGCGTCGGCTACACCTGGCCCGGCCTGCCTCAGCGCGGCTCCGGCCGCCGCCCGGACTGGCGAGTCGTGATCGCGTACGCCGTGATCGTCGCCCTCGTCGTCATCCTCGCCGTATGGCGGGTGGCCCGCCTGCGCTGAGGCCCCGCCCCGCCCGGGCCGCGGTGTCCTACCCACCCCGTACGATCGAGGAATGAGCACGCGGATCGCCTTCCTCAAGGGACACGGGACCGAGAACGACTTCGTGATCGTCCCCGACCCCGAGAACGCCATCGACCTGCCCCCGGCCGCCGTCGCCGCCTTCTGCGACCGCCGCGCGGGCATCGGAGGCGACGGTCTGCTGCATGTCGTACGGTCCGCCGCGCACCCCGAGGCCAAGGAGATGGCCGCCGAGGCGGAATGGTTCATGGACTACCGCAACGGCGACGGCTCGATCGCGGAGATGTGCGGCAATGGAGTGCGGGTGTTCGCGCGCTATCTCCAGCGCGCCGGACATGTGACCGAAGGGGACATCGCGGTCGCCACGCGCGGGGGCGTGAAGAGGGCCCACATCGCCAAGGAGGGCGACGTCACGGTCGGCATGGGCAAGGCGCTCCTCCCCGAAGGGGACGTCACCGTGAGCGTGGGTGAGCGCAGCTGGCCCGCGCGCAACGTGAACATGGGCAACCCGCACGCGGTCGCCTTCGTGGACGACCTCGGCCACGCCGGAGACCTGCTCGCACCCCCGCCCGTCGGCCCGGCGTCCGCGTACCCGGACGGGGTGAACGTCGAGTTCGTCGTCGACCGCGGCCCCCAGCACGTCGCCCTGCGCGTGCACGAGCGCGGTGCCGGCGAGACCCGCTCGTGCGGCACGGGCGCGTGTGCCGTCGCGGTGGCCACGGCGAGACGGGACGGCGCCGATCCCGCCGTCACCGGCACCCCGGCCACGTACACAGTCGATGTGCCCGGCGGACGCCTGGTGATCACCGAGCAGATCGACGGCGAGATCGAGATGACCGGACCCGCGATGATCGTCGCCGAAGGAGAGATCGACGCCCAGTGGCTCGAAACCGTAAACCCTTGAAGCGTCGCTCGAATGGGTGATCCGTTTCACGCTCGGCGTGAGGCGGTCAGCCGAGCGTGTTGCGCTCGATAGCATCAAGCACCGGCCCGGACGGGGGAACGACACCAATCCCCAGAGCCGTGTACGCCATGGGGCGCCCCGTCCGCCGGTCAAACGCAGCCGGAGGTGCCCATGAGTGCGGAGGCCACGAACCCCGCGACGCCCGGCCCGATCGTGCCCGAAGCGCATCGCAGGAGGAGCCGCCCGCGCATCGATCTGCGCCGCCTCGGCCGGGCCGCGCTCCTGGGATCCACGGGCCGCGGCCGGCTGCCCGACGCGATCAGCCATGTGGTCGAGGCGCATCGCGCCCACCACCCCGACGCCGACCTGGAGCCACTGCGCCGGGCATACGTCCTCGCCGAGTCCTCGCACCGCGGCCAGATGCGCAAGAGCGGCGAGCCCTACATCACACATCCGCTTGCCGTGACCCTGATCCTCGCCGAACTCGGCGCGGAAACGACGACATTGACGGCCTCTCTGCTCCACGACACCGTCGAGGACACGGAGGTGACCCTCGATCAGGTGCGGGAGGAGTTCGGCGAGGAGGTCCGCTATCTCGTCGACGGCGTCACGAAGTTGGAGAAGGTCGACTACGGAGCGGCCGCCGAACCGGAGACGTTCCGCAAGATGCTCGTCGCCACCGGCAACGACGTACGTGTGATGTCGATCAAACTCGCCGACCGGCTGCACAACATGCGCACCCTGGGCGTCATGCGCCCCGAGAAACAGGCGCGCATCGCCAAGGTGACCAGGGACGTGCTGATCCCGCTCGCCGAACGGCTCGGCGTCCAGGCGCTCAAGACCGAGCTCGAGGACCTCGTCTTCGCGATCTTGCACCCCGAGGAGTACGAGTACACGAGGGGCCTCATCGTCGAGAACGCGGCGCGCGCCGACGACACCCTCACGGAGATCGCGGAAGAGGTGCGCCGGATCCTGCGCGAGGCCGGACTGCAGGCCGAAGTGCTGATCCGGCCACGGCACTTGGTCTCCCTGCACCGCACCTCCCGCAAGCGCGGCAAACTGCGTGGCGTCGACTTCGGACGCCTCCTGGTGCTCGTGAACGAGGACGCCGACTGCTACGGAGTCCTCGGCGAACTGCACACCTGCCTCACGCCGGTGGTGTCGGAGTTCAAGGACTTCATCGCCGTCCCCAAGTTCAACCTGTACCAGTCGCTGCACACGGCCGTCGCCCTCCCCTCGTCTCGAACAGATTCGCCCGAGGGCACCCCCACGTCCGGCCAGGTCGCCGAAGTCCTCATCCGTACGCATCAGATGCACAAGGTCGCCGAGGCCGGCGTCATCGCCCTCGGCAATCCACTTGCTCCTCCTTCGGAGGAGCAGGGCGACAGTGACGGCGAGCGCGTCGACCCCACCCGCCCGGGCTGGCTCTCCCGCCTTCTCGACTGGCAGGAGGCCGCGCCGGATCCCGACACGTTCTGGTCCACCCTGCGCGAAGACCTCGCCCAGGACCGGGAGATCACCGTTTTACGCCCCGACGGCGGCACGATCGGGCTGCCCGCGGGCGCGAGCTGCGTGGACGCCGCGTACGCGCAGTACGGCGAGGACGCACACGCCTGCATGGGCGCGCGCGTCAACGGCCGCCTGGCGACGCTGAGTACCGTCCTGCGGGACGGCGACACCGTGCAGCTGCTCATGGGGCAGGACGCGTCCTCGGAGCCCTCCAGGGAGTGGCTGGAGCATGCGCGGACGCCCGCCGCGCGCATCGCCATCCAGCGCTGGCTCGCCACGCACCCCTCGCCCGGCGACACCCCCGAGGCGGAGATCTCCGCCGCGCCTCTCAGACCGACCGTCGACGGGTCTGCCGTGCCGCTCTCCGGCGCGAACGCCGTCGTCGACGAGCCCGGTGCGACCGTACGCCTCGCGGGCTGCTGTACGCCCGTACCGCCCGACGAGGTCACCGGCTTCGCCGTACGCGGGGGAGTGGTGACGGTGCATCGCGTCGAGTGCGCCGCGGTGGCGCGCATGAAGGACGCGGGGCGCAAGGAGGTCGATGTGCGCTGGGGTGACACCACGGAGTGCCGTGTCACGCTGGTCGCCGAATCCTTCGGACGGCCGCATTTGCTCGCCGACCTGACCGAAGCCATCGCCCTGGAGGGCGTCGCCATCGTCTCGGCGACCGTCGAACCGCCGAGCCAGCAGCGCGTACGCCACACCTACACGCTCCAACTGCCGGACGCCGCACACCTGCCCGCGCTGATGCGGGCGATGCGCAACGTGCCGGGTGTGTACGACGTGGGCCGGGCCCAGCGTCAGGCGACGACTCCGTAGCAGGCCATCAGCAGGCCATCGGCCACCCGTTCGAGTGTGCTCGGTGCGAGTCGTCGCCGCACGCCGGACGGGCGCTGATAGCCGTGGTCCATGCCGCTCACCTCCAGGACTTCCAGGACCCGGGACCTGCTCCCGAAGGCCGTCGGACCGCTCCGTAGGGCGCTGCTCGCCTCCTCCTCCCTCTGCCTCATCGCGGCGAGCGGCCCCGCGCCGGCGGAACCGCTCGGCATCGGTGACCGCCTCTTCCCGCACCTGGGCAACCCCGGGTACGACGTCATGGCGTACGACCTCGCCTTCAGGTATTCCGGTAAGAACAGTGAGCCGCTGCGGGCGGTCACCACGATCGACGCCCGGACGACAGACTGGTTGGATCAGGTCAATCTTGACTACTCGCACGGAACAGTGCGATCCGTCGAGGTCAACGGCGTGCCCGCGGAGTTCCGCAGCGCGGAGGAGGACTTGGTGGTCACGCCCGCGAAGCGCCTGGCACCCGGCAGTCGGATGCGGATCACGGTGGGCCACGACAGCGATCCGACGCCTGGAGAGGGTGTGGAGAGCGGCTGGGTGCGGACCGAGGACGGGCTGGCCATGGCCAACCAGGTCGACGCCGCGCACCGGATCTTCCCGGGCAACGACCACCCTTCGGACAAGGCGATCTTCACCATCAGTGTCACCGCGCCCGATGCATACAAGGCCGTGGCGAACGGACTGCCGCTGGGGACGGTCCGCCATGCGGGGACCACCACCTGGGCGTACCGAACCGAGCATCCCATGGCCACCGAGCTCGCCCAGGTGTCCATCGGCCGCTCCTCTGTGGCACATAGGAGCGGGCCGGGCGGTCTCCCCGTACGCGATGTCGTGCCCTCCAAGGACCGCAAGAAGCTGAAGTCCTGGCTCAAGAAGACGCCCGAGCAGATCGCCTGGATGGAGCGGAAGGTCGGGCGCTACCCCTTCGAGACGTACGGCCTGTTGATCGCTGAGGCGCGGACCGGCTTCGAACTCGAGACACAAACGCTCTCTCTCTTCGAGAGAGAGCTCTTCACGCGCCCTGAGATCCCGAAGTGGTACGTCGAGTCGATCATGGTGCATGAGCTGGCGCACCAGTGGTTCGGCAACAGCGTCACCCCGCGCACCTGGTCCGACCTGTGGCTGAGCGAAGGGCACGCCACCTGGTACGAGGCCCTGTACGCGCAGGAGACGGCGGACAAGCCCCTTGAGAGACGTATGCGCGATGCCTACCGGGCGTCCGACACCTGGCGGGCCGACGGAGGCCCGCCGGCGGCGCCCAAGGACCCCGATCCCGGCCGGAAGATCAGCCTCCTCAGGCCGAACCTCTACGGCGGCAGCGCCCTGGTCCTGTACGCACTGCGCCAGGAGATCGGCCACCCGGCCTTCGAGCGGCTGGAGCGGACCTGGGTGAGGATCCACCGTGACGGCACCGCGACGACCGCGGACTTCGAGAGCCTCGCCTCGGCCATCGCGGGACGCGATCTGAGAGCTTTCTTCAAGGCCTGGCTGTACGGCAAGAAGACCCCGCCCATGCCGGGGCACCCGGAGTGGCGCAGCGTCGCACCTGGGGAGAAGGGCGCGAAGCCCGCATGACAGCCCTCCACCACGCAGATCAAGAGCCCTCGGTAACTCAGGTGACGAGACGTGGCTGCCGTGCAACCATCATCAGGTCGACGACGCCGCACACCGGGTCTCCGGCATGATCCGCCGGTCGGACTCCCCGGCCGGGAATCTCCGGGCGACCCCGGACGTTGTCTCCAATAACGGACGGCAGTTCGTCGCCCCACAGGTATCCCCATCGACGTAAGGACCCAATGACCTCCTCTTCTTCCCCTTCCCAGGACAAGCAGAGCCTCGCGCAGAACCAACCCGAACGTCTTCGGGCCGATGCCCTGATGGAAGAGGACGTCGCCTGGAGCCATCCGATCGACGGGGAGTGGGACGGCGAGCAGTTCGACCGCTCCGACCGCGCGGCACTCCGTCGTGTCGCGGGCCTCTCCACCGAGCTCGAGGACGTCACCGAGGTCGAGTACCGGCAGCTGCGCCTTGAGCGAGTGGTGCTCGTCGGAGTGTGGACCTCGGGGACCGCGGCCGACGCGGACAACTCCCTCGCGGAGCTGGCCGCCCTCGCGGAGACGGCCGGTGCTCTGGTGCTCGACGGCGTGATCCAGCGCCGCGACAAGGCGGACCCGGCCACGTACATCGGCTCCGGCAAGGCCAACGAGCTGCGTGACATCGTGCTCGAGACCGGCGCGGACACCGTTATCTGCGACGGTGAGCTCTCGCCGGGACAGCTGATCCATCTCGAAGACGTCGTCAAGGTCAAGGTGATCGACCGGACCGCTCTGATCCTCGACATCTTCGCCCAGCACGCCAAGTCCCGAGAGGGCAAGGCACAGGTCGCGCTCGCGCAGATGCAGTACATGCTGCCGAGGCTGCGAGGCTGGGGTCAGTCGCTGTCCCGTCAGATGGGCGGCGGCAAGGGCGGTGGCCTCGCCACCCGCGGTCCCGGTGAGACCAAGATCGAGACGGACCGACGTCGCATCCGCGAGAAGATGGCGAAGATGCGCCGGGAGATCGCGGCCCTGAAGACCGGCCGCGACATCCAGCGCCGGGAGCGCCGTCGCAAGAAGGTGCCCTCGGTCGCCATCGCCGGCTACACCAACGCGGGCAAGTCCTCGCTGCTGAACCGGCTGACGGGCGCGGGCGTCCTGGTCGAGAACGCGCTGTTCGCGACCCTCGACCCGACCGTGCGCCGGGCCGAGACACCCACCGGGCGGCTCTACACGCTCGCGGACACCGTCGGGTTCGTACGACACCTGCCGCACCACCTCGTCGAGGCGTTCCGCTCCACGATGGAGGAGGTCGGCGACTCCGACCTGATCCTGCACGTGGTCGACGGCGCCCACCCGGCGCCGGAGGAGCAGCTGGCCGCCGTGCGCGAGGTCATCCGTGACGTGGGCGCGACCGGCGTACCGGAGATCGTGGTGATCAACAAGGCGGACGCGGCCGATCCGCTGGTGCTTCAGCGGCTGCTGCGGATCGAGAAGCGCTCCATCGCGGTCTCGGCCCGTACGGGCCAGGGCATCGACGAGCTGCTCGCGCTGATCGACGTCGAACTCCCGCACCCCTCGGTCGAGATCGAGGCACTCGTGCCGTACACACACGGCCGACTCGTCGCCCGGGCCTACACCGACGGCGAGGTGATCTCCGAGGAGCACACCCCGGAGGGCACGCTGCTCAAGGTACGGGTGCACGAGGAACTGGCGGCTGAGCTGGCACCGTACGTTCCGGCGCCCGCCGTCTGAACACAGAGCCCCTCCGACCCGGAGAGCTCCTCATGATGAAGGCCCGCCCCCTCTCGTAGGGGGGCGGGCCTTCACATGTCAGAGTGCGGTCACTGCCCCGCGAACTTCTCGCTCACCGCGTCGTAGATCCCCTTGGCTTCCTCGCCCAGGTGCGGGCCCGCCAGCCAGCCCGCGGTGATCGGGCCGATCGAGGTGTTGGACACCAGCGCGGGCTTGCCGTCGGAGCCCGTCGCCACCCAGCCGCCGCCGGACGAACCGCCGGTCATGGTGCAGCCGATGCGGTACATCGTCGGCTCGGACTTGGCCAGTGAGAGCCGCCCCGGCTCATCCTTGCACTGGTACATCGTCTCGCCGTCGAACGGCTTCGCGGCCGGGTAACCCGTCGCCGTGATGCTGCCGACCTCGGACACGGCCGGAGCGTCGAAGTCCACCGGGAGGGCCGAACCGACGGTCTCCTCCAGGGACTTGCCGCCGCTGCCCTCCTCCGGCGTCACATGAATGACGGCGAAGTCGTACGAGGCACCCTGGCCACCCGTCGCGCCGCCCTGCTCGATCCACTGGTCCGAGGTCTGCGCCCAGTCACCCCACCAGACGCCGTACGGAGCGACTTCCTCCTGGGTGGCGTTCGTGAGTTCCGCCGCCGACTTGGCGTCATTGTTGTACGAGGGCACGAAGGCGATGTTGCGATACCAGCCGCCGGACTTGCCGGCGTGCACGCAGTGGCCCGCGGTCCACACGAGGTTCGACTTGCCCGGGTTGGCCGGATCCTCGACCACGGTCGCCGAGCAGACCATCGTGCCCTGCGGGGAGTCGAAGAACACCTTGCCCGCCTCGGGGGCGTTGTCGTGGTACGCCGCCTGCACGGCCTGCGCCTCCACGGGCGCCGGTTCCGGGTCGGTGACCCCCTGGTCACCCGCCAGATCGCTGTCGTCGACGCCCTTGCCCTGGTCCGGGTCCTCGGCCTCGCGCATACGGTCCGGGTCCCACAGGTCCTCGATGATCGGATTGACGAAGTCGCCGGCCTCGCGCAGCCAGTCGTCCCTGTCCCAGTTCTTCCAGGCGCCGCCCTTCCACTGGTCCAGGTCGATCCCGTGCTCCTTGAGCCTGTCCTGGAGGCCCTCCGGGATCTGGATCTTGTCGTCGCCGCCGGTGGTCGCGGAGGCGGACGCCTCGCCGCCCGCGTTCGCGTCGTCGCCCGATTCACAGGCGGTGGCCGTCAGGGCCAGTGCGGTGGCCAGGCCGACCGCCGCCAGCACGGGGGAGGGCCCGCGGCGCGTGCTCTTCCCTCGACGGGCGGCGAATAGCGGGCGTATGGATCGCATGGTGTAACTCCCCCTGGACGTAACGAGATTGCTGGGCTGCCATTTGCAGCTTCGTACGGATCTGCCGTCCCGGACTTGCCTGGACGGGACCGTTTTGGCCGTTCAACTGGGATCGCCGAACGGCACCACACACTATGCCGTCGCTGTGGGGGACTTCCGATGGAACGGCAACGGTTCCGTCACGGCATGGATCTTCGTCCCGCCGTTGCCACTCAGGGTCCACGTCGTTGGTACGTACGGGGGCGTTCCGCCTGCGTACGTCCCCTGCCGCCCGCTCGGGTGGACGAGCAACTCGCCTCTGGACAGCGGGAGGACCGACAACGTGGCCGTGATCGAGTCTGCGCCCGACGTGGCGCTTGCGATGCGCGAGGCCGAGGTCGCGCCCGTGACGCAAGAGGGGATTCTGCGGCGGCAGTCGGCGCGTGAGTCCGCGGCGCGCACCTATGCGCGCGCCCTGCCGATCGTGCCTGTCCGGGCACGTGGGCTGACGATCGAGGGAGCCGACGGGTCGCGCTACCTCGACTGCCTTTCGGGCTCGGGGAGTTTGGCCCTCGGGCACAACCACCCGGTCGTGCTGGAAGCGATCAGGAAGGTCCTCGACTCGGGGGCGCCGCTGCACGTCCTCGATCTGGCCACACCCGTCAAGGACGCGTTCACCACCGAGCTGTTCCGTACGATGCCGCCCGGTTTCGCCGACCATGGACGCGTGCAGTTCTGCGAGCCCACGGGCACAGACGCGGTCGAGGCCGCCCTGAAGCTGGCATGCGCCGCGACCGGGCACACCGGGGTCGTCGCCTTCTCCGGCGCCCACCACGGCGTGACCGCGGGGGCGCTCGAAGCATCCGGGGGCGCGTCGGATGTACGGCTCACGCGCCTACCTTTTCCGCAGGACTACCGTTGCCCGTTCGGCGTCGGCGGCGAGCGGGGCGCCGAACTCGCCGCACGCTGGACGGAGTCCCTCCTCGACGACCCCGAGTCCGGGGGCCCCAGACCCGCCGGGGTGATCGTGGAACCGGTGCAGGGCGAGGGCGGAGTGATTCCGGCGCGCGACGACTGGATGCGGCGGATGCGGGACATCACGTCCGCCCGCTCCATCCCCCTGATCGTCGACGAGGCCCAGACGGGCGTTGGCCGGACCGGCGCCTTCTGGGCGGTGGAACACAGTGGCATCACACCCGATGTGATGGTCCTCTCCGAGGCCATCGGCGGCAGCCTGCCGCTGGCCGTCGTGGTCTGTCGCGATGACCTCGACGTGCGGCAACCCGGCGCCCACGCCGACACGTTCCGCGGCAATCAGCTCGCCATGGCAGCCGGCGCGGCGACCCTCGCATACGTCCGGGAGAACCGCCTCGCCGAGCGCGCCGCCCGCCTGGGCGCCCGCATGCTGGCCCAACTGCGCGGCCTGGCAGCCGACTTCCCGTGCATCGGTGACGTACGCGGCCGAGGACTGATGATCGGCGTCGAACTCGTCGACCCGGAGGAAGTACCCAAGTCCGCAGCCGAAGTCGCCGAAACCGCCGGGGGCACCGTCGGCGGGCCGCGCCCCGCCGCCCCCGAGCTCGCGGTCGCCGTTCAGCGGGAGTGCCTGCGCCGCGGCCTGATCGTGGAACTCGGCGGACGACACTCCAGCGTCGTGCGGCTGCTCCCGCCTCTGACCATCACCGACGAGCAGGCGAACGCGGTGCTCGAGCGGCTGTCGGAAGCAGTCGCGGCGGTCGCGGCGGCACCAACCGGCCTGTGAGCGGAGGGTTTTGAGCATGGCGGGCGTGCCGGCCATGGCGAGTCGGCCCGGCGCGCGGCACGGGCCGAGCGGGTCGGACAGGTCGCCGCACGGTGATACCGCACGGCATCGCCCAATCGTCCAGGGGCCCGAACGCCACGGAAGGGCCACTCGGACACCGCGATCACACCACCCGAAGCACCCACGAATCGCCCAGCTCCAACGCAAGCCGGAACAGCCCCAGTTCGTCGCGGCACGACCCCGAACCACCTCCCAAGGAACTCACGTGAACGCCATCCCTGCACCCCACAGCCACACCCGAACTTTCGAGCCGCGTCCGGGGGCAGAATCCGTCCCCCGGCAGCAGGGAGAGCCCGGGCCCGGGGAGTCCGTACGGCTGCGCGGTGCCGTCGGCCTGGACCTGCTGGACCACGCCGATCCGCACATCGCCGGCCAGGCCGCAGCCGTGGAGAACCTGCTGCGCTGCTGGGTACGTGAGAACGACCTTCCTGCTCCGAAAGACGGCATCCTCCGCATCCAACTCCCTGCCAGCGGCACTGCCCTGGTCGTCCCGGTGCACTACTGGTCCCCCACAGGCTGGCACCGCCTTGGCCCCCCTCACCTTTCCGACGCACCCCACCAGGCACCTCCCACAGATGCGGCCACTCTGGCGGCGCTCCTCGGACGAGAGACCCTGGCGGACGGTACGGAGGGCGGGGCGGAGAACAAGGCAGGCGACAGCGGCGACTTGGTGCGCCGCGTCGCCGACTCAGCCCAGCGCACCGTCACGTTCATCCGTGACCGCAGGGAGCACCCCGCCGACGGCTCGGATCTCTTCCTCTCCGCCGAACAGTCGCTCCTTCTCGGTCACCCGCTGCACCCCACCCCGAAGAGCCGCGAGGGACTTTCCGAGGCCGAATCCCGGCTCTACTCACCCGAGTCACGCGGCTCCTTTCCCCTGCACTGGATGGCTGTCGCTCCCTCCGTACTCGCCACCGAATCGGCCTGGACCGAGCGTGGCCGTCCCGTACCCGCCCAGCAGCTCACCGCCCGGCACGCCGGCCCCGGACTGCCACTGCCCGACGGGTACGCCGCCCTTCCGATGCACCCCTGGCAGATCCGCGAGGTCCGCCACCGCTCCGCGACAGCGAAACTGCTGGACGCCGGTCTGCTCCAGGACCTCGGTCCCCATGGCGCCCCCTGGCACCCCACCTCCTCCGTACGCACCCTCTACCGCTCCGGCGCCCCCGCGATGCTGAAGCTCTCGCTGGGCCTGTGCATCACCAACTCCCGCCGGGAGAACCTCCGCAAGGAACTTCATCGCGGCGTCGAGGTCCACCGCCTGCTGCGTACCGGCCTCGCCGAACAGTGGAAGGCGGAACACCCGGGCTTCGACATCGTCCGCGACCCGGCCTGGCTCGCCGTCGACGCCCCGGACGGTAGCCCCGTGCCCGGTCTCGACGTGATGCTCCGCCACAACCCGTTCACGCCGACGGACTCCGTCTCCTGCGTCGCCGGACTCGTCTCCGTCAGGCCTGAGGACCCAGCTGGCGAAGCGTCCGGAGCTGAGCAGGGCAGGCCCACGATGCGGTCACGGCTCAGCGAGATCGTTACCCACCTCGCCGGGCGCACCGGACGCTCTCGCGGCGCCGTCGCCACTGAGTGGTTCCTCCGCTACCTGGAACAGGTGATCCGCCCCGTCCTCTGGCTCGACAGCGAGGCAGGCATCGCGCTGGAGGCCCACCAGCAGAACACCCTGGTCCTGCTGGACCCGCAGGGCTGGCCCGCGGGCGGCCGCTACCGTGACAACCAGGGCTACTATTTCCGCGAGTCCCGGCGCGCGGAGCTGGACAAACGGCTCCCTGGTATCGGCGAGCACAGCGACACCTTCGTCTCCGACGAGGTCACCGACGAACGCTTCGCCTATTACCTCGCCATCAACAACGTGCTCGGCCTCATCGGCGCCTTCGGCTCCCAAGGCCTCGCCGACGAGCGGCTGTTGCTCGCCGCCTTCCGCCGCTTCCTCGCCAATGTCGCCTCCGGCCCTGCCCGCCTGCGTACACCCCTTCCCGCCTGCCTGCTCGACTCACCCATGTTGCGCTGCAAGGCCAACCTGCTGACCCGGCTGCACGGGCTCGACGAACTCATCGGCCCGGTGGACACCCAGTCCGTCTACGTCACCATCGCCAACCCCCTTCATTACTGAGGAACATGACCCACCCCGACTCCTGAGAGGAGCGTCGCCGTGCCTCCCACCGATGCGAGCACCGACGCCGGTACCGCCGCCCCCAACACCTCTTTCGGCAGCGACCCGGGCCCCGACATGGACAGCCAGGACACACTCGACCTGCGTCTGCCCGACGAACTCGTCGCCCTTTTCGCCGAGGAAGCTGAAGCAGCCCGGGGAGCCGAGCGCGCAGCGGAACAGCGCGAAGGGACAGGCACGGCGAAGCCCGGCATCCTCACGCCGACGACCGTCACCCCGACCGGTGACGACCTCCTCGACGGTGTCGGCGGGTGGGGCCCCATCGCCAGCCCCGTCGGCCACTTCCACCTCGTCCCCGTACGCATCGACCGTGACCTGACGCTCATCAGCCGCTGGATGAACGACCCCGCCGTTGCGGCGTTCTGGGAGCTGGCGGGACCCGAGACGGTCGCCGAGGATCACCTGCGCGCCCAGCTCGACGGGGACGGCCGCAGCGTTCCCTGTCTCGGCGTGCTGGACGGCACGCCGGTGAGCTACTGGGAGATCTACCGCGCGGACCTCGACCGACTGGCCCGCCACTATCCCGCTCGTCTCCATGACACAGGAATCCACCTCCTCATCGGTGCTGTCGCCAACCGCGGGCGGGGACTCGGCTCAGCATTGCTCAGAGCCGTCTCCGACCTCGTACTCGACCGGCGCCCCTCGTGCACACGCGTCGTCGCGGAACCCGATCTTCGCAACACCCCCTCCGTGTCCGCCTTTCTGAGCGCAGGCTTCCGGTTCTCCGCCGAGGTCGACCTGCCCGACAAGCGGGCCGCCCTCATGGTCCGAGACCGGGCCCTGCGCGATGTGCTGTAGCGCCATCACTTTTGGTACACCGCTCGACCCGATCCGGTTCCCACTCGACCCCGATTCGGTTCTCGGCCGCTTGATCGCGCCACTGCCCCCGGCGTTGATCGCCCGGGTGTCAGTGCGGCGCCGTAGGGTGGACGCGCTATGACAGAGCACTCACTCCCCGAACTCCTGCATGCCGCCGTCACAGCCGTCGGCGGTACGGAGCGCCCTGGCCAGGTGACCATGGCCGAAGCCGTCGCAGAGGCCATCGACGCCGGCTCCCATCTGCTGGTCCAGGCCGGCACCGGTACCGGAAAGTCGCTGGGCTATCTCGTACCCGCGCTCGCGCACGGCGAGCGTGTCGTCGTGGCGACGGCCACCCTGGCGCTTCAGCGGCAGCTCGTGGAGCGGGACCTTCCGCGCACGGTCGACGCGCTGCATCCGCTGCTGCGCCGCCGTCCCGAGTTCGCGATGCTCAAGGGCCGGTCCAACTACCTATGCCTGCACCGTCTGCGTGAGGGCATGCCGCAGGACGAGGAGGAGGGACTCTTCGACCAGTTCGAGGCGGCCGCGCCCACCAGCAAGCTGGGCCAGGACCTACTGCGGCTGCGGGACTGGGCGGACGACACCGAGACGGGCGACCGCGACGACCTCGCCCCCGGAGTCTCGGATCGGGCGTGGTCGCAGATCTCCGTGTCGTCCAGGGAATGCCTGGGCGCCTCGAAGTGCGCGTACGGCGCGGAGTGCTTCGCCGAGATGGCCCGCGAGCGCGCCAAGCTCGCCGAGGTCGTCGTCACCAACCACGCGCTTCTCGCGATCGACGCCATCGAGGGCGCCCCGGTCCTGCCGCAGCATGAGGTGCTGATCGTCGACGAGGCCCATGAGCTGGTCTCGCGCGTCACCGGAGTCGCGACCGGCGAGCTCACCCCCGGCCAGGTCAACCGCGCCGTGCGCCGTGCCGCGAAACTCGTCAACGAAAAGGCCGCCGACCAGCTCCAGACGGCCGCCGAAGGCTTTGAGCGCCTGATGGAGCTGGCCCTGCCGGGCCGTCTGGAGGAGATTCCGGAGGACCTCGGGTACGCGCTGATGGCACTGCGCGACGCCGCCCGTACGGTGATCTCGGCGATGGGGACGACCCGCGACAAGTCCGTCGGCGACGAGGACGCCGTACGCAAACAGGCACTCGCCTCCGTGGAGTCCATCCACGATGTGGCCGAGCGGATCACGAACGGCTCCGAGTGGGACGTCGTATGGTACGAACGCCATGACCGCTTCGGTGCCTCCCTGCGCGTCGCGCCGATGTCCGTATCGGGCCTCCTCAGGGAGAAGCTCTTCGCGGACCGTTCCGTGGTCCTCACGTCGGCGACACTGAAGCTCGGCGGCGACTTCAACGGAGTCGGGGCGTCGTTGGGGCTGGCTCCCGAGGGCACGGAGGGCGAGGACCTCCCGCTGTGGAAGGGCGTCGACGTCGGCTCACCCTTCGACTATCCGAAGCAAGGCATCCTGTACGTCGCCAAGCATCTGTCGCGTCCCGCGCGCGACGGCGACCGCAGGGACATGCTGGACGAGCTGACGGAACTGATCCAGGCGGCGGGCGGCCGGACGCTCGGGCTCTTCTCGTCGATGCGCGCCGCGCAGCTGGCGGCCGAGGAACTGCGCTCCCGTATCCCCGAGTTCCCGATCCTCCTCCAGGGTGAGGAGACCCTGGGCGAACTGATCAAGAACTTCGCGGCCGACCCGAAGACCTGCCTCTTCGGCACCCTCTCGCTATGGCAGGGCGTCGACGTCCCCGGCGCCAGCTGCCAGTTGGTCGTCATGGACAAGATCCCCTTCCCACGCCCGGACGACCCGCTGATGAGCGCCCGCCAGAAGGCCGTCGAGGACGCCGGGGGCAACGGCTTCATGGCCGTCGCCGCCACGCATGCGGCACTGCTCATGGCTCAGGGCGCCGGCCGCCTCGTACGAGCGATGGGGGACCGCGGCGTCGTAGCCGTACTGGATCAGCGCCTGGCCACGGCCCGTTACGGCAGTTATCTGAAGGCGTCACTTCCCGGCTTCTGGTACACGACGGACCGTAACCAGGTACGACGGTCGCTGGCCGTGATCGACGAGGCGGCACGCAAGGCAGAGAGCGAGGACCCCTAAGGACTTACCGTGCTGTCCCCAGGCATGGACCGGGGACAGCACAGGGCCCCGGAACCGGCGCAGTTGGTCCCGGGGCCCGGTCAGGGGCGGAGGGTCAGACCCGCCGCAGCACCGCCACGACCTTCCCGAGGATGGTCGCCTCGTCGCCGGGAATCGGCTGGTACGCGGAGTTGTGAGGCAGCAGCCACACATGGCCGTTCTCGCGCTTGAAGCGCTTGACCGTGGCCTCGCCGTCCAGCATCGCGGCCACGATGTCGCCGTTCTCGGCGACCGGCTGGCGGCGGACCGTCACCCAGTCCCCGTCGCAGATCGCGGCCTCGATCATCGAGTCGCCGACGACCTTGAGGACGAACAGCTCGCCGTCCCCGACCAGCTGCCGCGGCAGCGGGAAGACGTCCTCGACCGACTCCTCGGCGAGGATCGGGCCACCGGCGGCGATCCGGCCGACCAGCGGGACATACGACGCGGCCGGCTTGCCCGCCGTGTCGGTGGGCTGGACCGTGGACTGGTCGGATCCCCGGACCTCGTAGGCGCGGGGCCGGTGCGGGTCGCGCCGCAGGAAGCCCTTGCGTTCGAGTGCCATCAGCTGGTGTGCGACCGAGGAAGTGCTGGAGAGGCCCACGGCCTGTCCGATCTCCCGCATCGACGGCGGGTACCCGCGCCGCTGCACTGAGTCCCTGATGACCTCGATCACCCGGCGCTGCCGGTCGGTGAGTCCGGAGCTGTCCGCCCGGATTCCCGGAGGTCGGCCCGGCAGGGAGCGTGTGGGCTTGGGTCCCTCCTGATTCAATGCTTCATTCATGGCATGCACCGGCTCGAGTCGGCCCTGGGAGCGGTCCTGGGCGGTGATGGTGGCACTGTCTGCGGTGGTGGTCACGGTCGGCCCCTCTCGTTCGTCTCCCTGCTGCACAACGGTAGTTGCTTTCGAAAGGTTGCGCCAAACACACGTTCGAGTGAAAGATTGCGAATCACCTGGCGTGATCATGTGTTTGGGTGTATGGCCAACGCTGTGCCTGGCAGACAAAACGGCTGATTGCTGTACTCTTCGCCGCCGGGGCGACGACCTCGTGAGTCGGCGCCCAGTCTGCCACCCGGTATCCCGTCAACCGGATACCGGCCCCTGTGTGCGGCGCCCACGTTATCCCCGCAGGCCCCGGCGCCGGTATGGGTGTGCGGCACATGTTCGGATCGGTGCCGCATGCGCGCTCGCGGGAAACGACACGCGCGAGCGGGGAAAATTTACGGCCAAACCCCAGATCTAGTGGTTGGGTGGCAATAGCAGCCCAGAAGTTGTGGTCCCCCGGGTCCTCCGGGGTCTGATCATCGCCTATGCTGGGGACTGCTTCGAGGGGCCCAAGTGGCCTTTCGAGGCTATTGAGTCGTGCCGTGAAGGAGGGTTGGAGTTCGATGCACTGCCCCTTCTGCAGGCACCCCGACAGCCGCGTCGTCGACAGCCGTACGACCGACGACGGTACGTCGATCCGCAGGCGCCGCCAGTGTCCGCACTGCTCCCGTCGGTTCACGACGGTGGAGACGTGCTCGCTCATGGTGGTCAAGCGGTCCGGAGTCACCGAACCCTTCAGTCGTACCAAGGTCATCAATGGCGTTCGCAAGGCGTGCCAGGGGCGGCCTGTCACCGAAGACGCACTCGCTCAGCTCGGCCAGCGGGTCGAGGAGGCGGTGCGGGCCACCGGAAGCGCCGAACTGACCACCCATGATGTAGGGCTGGCCATTCTCGGCCCGCTGCAGGAGCTGGACCTCGTCGCCTATCTGCGGTTCGCGTCCGTCTACCGGGCGTTCGACTCGCCGGAGGACTTCGAGGCCGCCATCGCGGAACTCAGGGAACAGACGAAGCGCCCCACCGCGGACGACGATGACGCGGGCGAGGGGCGCCAGGGGAGCGACCGCGGGTCCGGAGGGACTGCCGAAGTCCCCGTGCCCGCACGCGCCGGCGACTGACCAGCGGGCCGACTCGCGTCGGCCGGTCGACGGCGATTCAGGGACCTGTTGTGAGCGGTCGCGCTTGCGCTGCGCGCAACACAGACACACACCGTGCCCGGGAAGAACGAGGCACTTCAGGGCGTTTTGGCCCGATACAGGGAGGCGGCATGACAGAGACGGCGAGCGGTCCGGCACGGAGTACCCGAGCCAAGGGCACCAAGGCGAACAAGGGGCTGCGGATCGAGCGCATCCACACCACCCCGGGCGTGCATCCGTACGACGAGGTGGAGTGGGCGCGTCGTGACGTCGTCATGACCAACTGGCGCGACGGCTCGGTCAACTTCGAGCAGCGTGGCGTCGAGTTCCCCGAGTTCTGGTCGGTGAACGCGGTCAATATCGTCACCAGCAAGTACTTCCGCGGAGCTGTGGGAACCCCGCAGCGCGAGGTGAGCCTCAAGCAGCTCATCGACCGCATCGTGAAGACCTACCGGAAGGCCGGTGAGGACTACAAGTACTTCGCCTCGCCCGCCGATGCCGAGATCTTCGAGCACGAGCTGGCGTACGCCCTCCTGCACCAGATCTTCAGCTTCAACTCGCCGGTGTGGTTCAACGTCGGCACTCCGCAGCCCCAGCAGGTCTCCGCCTGCTTCATCCTGGCCGTCGACGACTCCATGGACTCGATCCTCGACTGGTACAAGGAAGAGGGCATGATCTTCAAGGGCGGCTCGGGGGCCGGCCTGAACCTCTCGCGTATCCGTTCGTCCAAGGAACTGCTGTCCTCCGGGGGCAACGCCTCCGGTCCGGTCTCCTTCATGCGCGGTGCCGACGCCTCGGCAGGAACGATCAAGTCCGGTGGCGCCACCCGCCGCGCCGCCAAGATGGTCATCCTGGACGTCGACCACCCCGACATCGAGGACTTCATCCAGACCAAGGTCAAGGAAGAAGAGAAGATCCGCGCCCTGCGTGACGCGGGCTTCGACATGGACCTGGGCGGCGACGACATCACGTCCGTCCAGTACCAGAACGCCAACAACTCGGTCCGCGTGAACGACGCCTTCATGAAGGCGGTCGAGAACGGCGAGAAGTTCGGCCTGCGCGCGCGGATGACCGGCGAGGTCATCGAGGAGGTCGACGCCAAGGAGCTCTTCCGCAAGATGGCCGAGGCCGCCTGGGCCTGCGCCGACCCGGGCATCCAGTACGACGACACCATCAACCACTGGCACACGTGCCCGGAGTCCGGCCGTATCAACGGCTCGAACCCGTGCAGCGAGTACATGCACCTGGACAACACGTCCTGCAACCTCGCCTCGTTGAACCTGATGAAGTTCCTGAAGGACGACGGCTTGGGCAACCAGGCCTTCGAGGTCGAGCGCTTCTCCAAGGTTGTCGAGCTCGTCATCACGGCGATGGACATCTCCATCTGCTTCGCGGACTTCCCGACCCAGAAGATCGCCGAGAACACCCGCGCCTACCGTCAGCTGGGCATCGGTTACGCCAACCTCGGCGCCCTCCTGATGGCCACGGGCCACGCGTACGACTCCGACGGCGGCCGGTCCCTGGCCGGCGCCATCACCTCCCTGATGACGGGCACGTCGTACAAGCGCTCCGCGGAACTCGCCGCGGTCGTCGGCCCGTACGACGGCTACGCCCGCAACGCGCAGCCGCACCAGCGCGTCATGAAGCAGCACTCCGACGCCAACGCCGTGGCCGTCCGCGTGGACGACCTGGACACCCCGGTCTGGGCCGCCGCCACGGAGGCCTGGCAGGACGTCGTCCGTCTCGGTGCGAAGAACGGTTTCCGTAACGCCCAGGCATCCGTCATCGCCCCGACCGGCACGATCGGTCTGGCGATGTCCTGCGACACCACCGGCCTCGAGCCCGACCTGGCACTGGTCAAGTTCAAGAAGCTGGTCGGCGGCGGCTCGATGCAGATCGTCAACGGCACCGTGCCGCAGGCCCTGCGACGCCTGGGTTACCAGGAGGAGCAGGTCGAGGCGATCGTCGATCACATCGCCGAGCACGGCAATGTGATCGACGCCCCCGGTCTCAGGCCCGAGCACTACGAGGTCTTCGACTGCGCCATGGGCGAGCGTTCCATCTCCGCGATGGGCCACGTCCGCATGATGGCCGCGATTCAGCCCTGGATCTCCGGCGCGCTCTCCAAGACGGTCAACCTCCCGGAGTCGGCGACTGTCGAGGACGTCGAGGAGGTCTACTTCGAGGCATGGAAGATGGGCGTCAAGGCGCTCGCGATCTACCGGGACAACTGCAAGGTCGGCCAGCCCCTCTCCGCGAAGAAGTACGAGGAGAAGGTCGCGGAGAAGGCGGAGGAGACCATCCGCGAGACGGTCGAGAAGATCGTCGAGTACCGCCCGGTCCGCAAGCGCCTCCCGAAGGGCCGTCCCGGCATCACCACCTCGTTCACGGTGGGCGGCGCCGAGGGCTACATGACCGCCAACTCCTACCCGGACGACGGGCTCGGCGAGGTCTTCCTGAAGATGTCGAAGCAGGGTTCCACCCTCGCGGGCATGATGGACGCCTTCTCGATCGCCGTCTCCGTAGGCCTGCAGTACGGCGTGCCCCTGGAGACGTACGTTTCGAAGTTCACCAACATGCGCTTCGAGCCGGCCGGTATGACCGACGACCCGGATGTGCGGATGGCGCAGTCGATCGTCGACTACATCTTCCGCCGCCTGGCGCTGGACTTCCTGCCCTTCGAGACCCGTTCCGCGCTCGGCATCCACTCCGCCCCCGAGCGTCAGCGTCACCTGGAGACCGGTTCGTACGAGCCGTCCGACGACGAGCTCGACGTCGAGGGTCTCGCCCAGTCCGCGCCCCGTGCGCAGGAACTGAAGGCGGTCTCTTCCCCGAGGGCCGAGGTCGAGGCGGCCAAGCCCGCCCCGCAGCAGGCGCACACCAACGCCGAGTTGGTGGAGATGCAGCTGGGCATCCAGGCGGACGCCCCTCTGTGCTTCTCCTGCGGTACGAAGATGCAGCGGGCCGGGTCCTGCTACATCTGCGAGGGCTGCGGCTCCACAAGCGGCTGCAGCTGACCCATAACCGTAAGGGGCGTACGCCTGGCCGTACGCCCCTTACGGCTTGAGCGGGTCAGGATGCGTGGCGGCTGCCCATGGTCCTTGCGAAGGTCGCCGGGTCCGTGTCGAAGCCTCGGACGCCGGGGTGGAAAGACCACTCTCCGGAGTCGTCGCGTACGAACTCGGCGACTGTCGCGGACGTCGCTCCCAGTACGCCGCCGAAGTCGTCCTCGGCCAGGACGGTGTAGCCCTCGCTGATGCGCAGCGACGGGTTGTGCACCCCGACGAAGGTCCTGCGTCCGAAGCGCTGCTGGATGCAGACGCCGACGACCACGCGCGCGTACCGCTCGTCGAGGCGGCCGAGCTCCAGGGTCATCACCTCGTCCCAGCCGAAGCCCTTGCCGTCCTTGCTGTCCCGGTTGAGGGTGATGGTGCCGTCCGGGGACCGGCTGTCGAAGTGCACTACGTAGTCGGGGTTTTCGTGTGTGTCCGTCGCCAAGTAGGTTGCGGCGACGAGGTCGAGATCGGTGGGTGGCTCACCGGCGGGACTCGGGTCCCACTTCACCCCGACCTCGACCTTGCTGATGCCCTTGTTGAGGCCGTCCACCAGATCTCCCTCCTGGTCCTCTGTGACAGTCGCCCCAACTGCCGGGCAGCTGAGGCGTGTTGTCCATCGTGTCACGCACCAGGGGGCGCTCGTGCGGATGTACTGCGCCAGAGCGTGACCAAGGCCACGTTCTGTGGCCTTACGATGGCGCGGTGCTGGTCAAGTGGATTCGCTGCACCGTGGTGGACCGCCGCGGTTTTGAACGGGGGCAGCGGAAATGGGCGGGGCTTCTGGGGGAGCC
>NZ_JAAKZX010000087.1 GCF_011045025.1 Streptomyces ureilyticus | reverse complement strand
CCGTCACACCTCCCCCGCTACCACCAGCCCCGACTCATACGCCACCATCACCAACTGCGCCCGATCCCGCGCCCCCAACTTCCCCATGATCCGGCTGACATGAGTCTTCGCCGTGAGCGGGCTCAACCCCAACGCCTCAGCGATCTCGGTGTTGTTGAGCCCGCGCGCGACGAGGGTCAGCACCTGCCGCTCCCGCTCGGAAAGCTCCTCGGGACCACCCGTCGCGGGAGCCATGGCGTGCGGCGCGCGCAGAAAGCGGGCGATCAGCCTCGACGTCGGCCCGGGCGACAGAAGCGACTCGCCCGCGGCCACCGTACGGATCGCGTCCAGGAGTTCGGCAGGCTTCGTGTCCTTCACCAGGAAGCCGGACGCGCCGGCCCGTAGCGCCTCGACGATGTGCTCGTCGGTGTCGTACGTCGTCAGGACCAGGACCTTGACCCCGGCCAGGTCCTCGTCGGCGGCGATGAGCCGGGTCGCCTCGATCCCGTCGAGGTCGGGCATGCGGATGTCCATCACCACGAGATCCGCCCGCTCCGAACGGGCCAGCTCCACGGCTTCCCGCCCGGTACCCGCCTCGGCGACGACCTCCATGTCCCCGGCCGACTTGACGAGCATCGCGAAGGCGGACCGTACAAGGGTCTGATCGTCGGCGAGCAGAACACGAATCAGGGTCATCGGGTCTCTTCTCGACGCATGGATGGGGCGGACGACGCAGGTGACGGGGGCGGCGCGGACAGTACAGGCAGCTCAGGCAGTACGGCGCTCACCTCGAAGCCCCCACCGGCCCCCGCCCCGGCGTCCAGTGTGCCGCCCACGCTCCGCGCCCGCTCCCGCATCCCCACGAGCCCGAACCCGGGGATGCCCCCGGCGGTCGGCCCGGTGCCGTCGTCGGTCACCGAGACATGCAGCGCGCCGCGCTCCTCGTACACGTCCACCCGGATCGAAAGCCCCGGCCCCCCGTGCCGTACCGAGTTCGTCAGCGCCTCCTGAACGATGCGGTACGCGGCGGCGCCCACGGCGGGCGGCGCGTGGTCGGCCCGTACGGTCGCGTCGACCCGTGCCCCGGCGATGCGGGCGGTCTCCGCCAGGTGGGCGATGCCGTCGAGGCCGGGCAGGGGTCCGCGGCCGTCGCCGTGTTCGGCGGCGCGCAGCACCTCGAGGGTGGTGCGGAGTTCGCCGCGGGCGGTGCGGCAGGTGTCGGAGATGTCGTCGAGCGCCTTCGCTACGGCCTCGCGGTCGAGGCGGTCCGGGTCGGCGGTCAGGACGTGGGCGGCGACGGAGGTCTGCACGCCGATGAGCGTGATGCTGTGGGCGAGCAGGTCGTGCAGGTCGCGGGCGATACGCAGCCGCTCCTCGGCGACGCGGCGGCGGGCCTCCTCCTCGCGGGTGCGTTCGGCGCGTACGGCGCGTTCGACGATGGCGGCGACGTACTGGCGGTAGTAGCGGACGTCGATGCCGATGAAGAGGACCGCGACGACCCAGCCGGAGATCCGCAGGAGCTCCACCACCCCGTCGGGGTTGGTGAGGGCGTTCATGATCAGCGTCACGCCGAGGACCGTGGTGCCGGTGAGCAGCGTACGGCGCACCGTGCCGGTCGCCGCGATCGTGTACAGCACCACCATGGTCGCCGGAATGGGCGCGGTGTGGTTGTTGTCGAGGGCGTGGTACGGAGCGATGCAGGCCAGCGCCACGAGCAGCACCGGCACGGGGTGGCGGCGCCGCCACACGAGCGGCACGTGCGCGGCGAGCAGCAGGCTCCAGCCGAGCGCGTCGGGCCGCAGCCCGTCGTTGACGAGCAGGGCGAGGGCCGTGTCGACGACGGCGAGCGCCCCGGCCAGCAGCGCGTCGTTGCGCATGCCGTGCGGGGCGGTGCGGGGGTCGCGGTTGATCGCCGCCATGACCCGCTCGCCGAGGCGGGGAGGTGCCGTGGTGGTTGCCTGCACAGGGTCATCTTCCGTGAGGAGGGCGCCCCTCCGGGAGGGAGGGGCGCCTTTCGGGTCAGTGGGCGGACGCGGTCACCGGCTCGGGTTCCTTCGGCGGCATGGGCGGTTCGGGCTCGCGGGACAGGCGGCCCGGCCACCACACCTTGCGGCGCAACGCGACGCTCGCGCTGGTGACCAGGTAGGTGCGGACGAGGAAGGTGTCGAGCAGGACGCCCACCGCGATGACGAAGCCCAACTCGACGAGTTGGACGAGCGGCATGTTGGTGAGCACCGCGAAGGTGGCCGCGAGGACCAGTCCCGCGGAGGCGATGACCCCGCCCGTCGTCCGCAGCGCGGTGAGGGCGGCCGCCACGGGCTCGGCGCCCTTCAGCGCCTCCTCCCGCATCCGGTGCATCAGGAAGATGCCGTAGTCGACGCCGAGGGCGACGAGGAACACGAAGGACAGCAGCCCGAGTCCGGGGTCGGTGCCCTCGAAGCCGAACACCGGCCCGAAGACCAGCCCGCCGATGCCGAGCGCCGCGCCCCACACCGCGACCACGGCGGCCACCAGCAGCAGCGGCGCGACGATGCTGCGCAGCAGCGCGATCAGGATCAGCAGTACGGAGGCGAGGACGAGCGGCACGACGACCTTCGTGTCGCTCGCATTGGTGTCCTTCAGGTCGATCTGCTCGGCGCTCACTCCGCCGACGTAGGAGCCGTCGAGCCGGTCGCGCAGATCCTCGATGGTGCGTGTCTCGCCCGGGGACTCCGGCGGGGCGGCGGCGAGTACGGAGATCTCGGTCCAGCCGTCGCCGCTGCGACCGCGTTCGGCGCTCTCCACGCCGCCCGTGTCGCGGATGTCGGCCAGGGCGGCGTCGGCGCGGTCGGTGGGCGCGATGACGCTGATGGGCTGCGTGCCCTGCTCGGGGTAGGCCTTGGCCAGGGTCTCCATGGCGGCCACGGCTTCGGGCTTGGTGGTGAAGGAGTCCTCCTGCTTGATGGTGCCGGGCAGGTTCAGCGTGCCCAGCGCGAGCGCCCCGAGCAGGACGGCGCCGCCGGCGAGCACGGTCAGCGGGCGTCGCCCGGCGGAGCTGCCCATCGCGGAGAACAGCGACCGGCGGACCTTGGGTGTACTGCCGTAGCGCGGCACCAGCGGCCAGAACACCCGCCGGCCCAGCAGCACCAGCAGCGCGGGCAGCAGGGTCAGCATGGCCACCAGCGCGCACAGCACGCCGAGGGCGCCGAGCGGGCCCATGCCCCGGCTGGAGTTGAGGTCGGCGGCGAGCAGGCACAGCAGTCCGGCGGCGACGGTGCCCGAGGAGGCGAGCACGGCGGGCCCGCAGCCGCGCAGGGCGGCCACCATGGCGTCGTACGGCCGCTCGATGCGCCGCAGTTCCTCCCGGTACCGGGAGACGAGCAGCAACGCGTAGTCGGTCCCCGCGCCGATCACGAGGATCGTCATGATGCCGGAACTCTGGCCGGACACGGACGTCCCGAACCACTGGTTGAGCCCGTAGGCGAGGCCCATCGACAGATAGTCGGCCAAACCGGCGACGAAGAGCGGCAGCAGCCACAGGAACGGGCTGCGGTAGATGAGGATCAGCAGCAGCGCGACGACCGCGAGGGCGGTGTAGAGCAGCGGTCCGTCGAGCGAGTCGTAGACCTCGGAGGCGTCCGTGTCGAGCGCCTCCGGACCGCCGACGTCGACGCTCAGCCCGTCGCCGCCCTGCGCGATGTCCCGTACATCGATGACCATCTCCTCCCGGGCCTTCTCGTCCATGCCGGGCTCGGTGCTGGCCACCGGGTAGATCAGGGTGGTGCCGTCCCGGGACGGCACTCCGGCCGGTTCGCCGGTCAGGGTGTGCGCGTCGGCGATCCGGTCGATCTGGCCGGCGGCGGTGGCCTTGTCGGCGGCGGTCAGCCCGCCGTCGCGGTGGTAGACGACGACCATTTCGGTGGCCTCACCACCGGGCAGCCGCTCCTCGATCTTGGCGGCCTGGGTGGAGTCGGCACTGGCCGGCAGATAGTCGACGGCACGGTCACGCTGGACGTCGCCGAGTTTCGAGGCGAACGGCGCGGCGATCGCCAGCACGGCGATCCACAGCCCGAGCACCAGCCAGGGCACGGCTCGTCGCCGCCGTACGGATGTCCTTGCGGCCCCCATATGACGGGCCTCCCTCCGGTCGGGGTGTCTGGGTCGTTCTCCAGACTCCCGGCGGGAGGGAGGCGATTCGTCGCGCGTGAGGGCGAGTTGAGGAGTACTGCCAGGGGCGGCACGCGGGCCGCGTTACTCCCCGGGGAGTACGGCTACGACGGCGTACGCGCCGCCGCAAGCAACCGGCTCACATCGTCCCCGCAGATCGTGAGCGCCGCGCCTACGGTCGCGAGAGCATCCCGTTCGGCGGGGGTGTACGGACCGTCGGCGAGGGCGATGCGGGCGCCCTGGAGGAGGATCGACTCGCGGCCGGTGGGGGCGAGGTGCGGGGCCAGCGGGTCCAGCGCCTCGTGGAGCTCTATGGCCAGGCCCGCTCCGCAGGGTCCGGCATGGACGCGGCCGGTGTCGGCGGCGAGGGCCTCGACGAGCGCGGCGAGCTGGTCCTCGGTGCAGTCCTCGAAGCCGGCCGCGCGTACGGCGTCGGCGGCCGTCTCCAGGGACGTACGGGAGCAGGTGCCGCCCGCGGCCAGGATCGCGAGCGCGACGGTGTGGACGGCGTCGCGCAGCATGGCGGAGAAGCGGGTGGTGGTGGGGTGGTCGAGGACGTCCGCGCCGAAGTGGTCGCCGCAGGCGGCGCATTCCACGACGGGTCCGGTGGCGCCGCGCGGCAGGACCGGCATGCCGAGCAGGGTGAAGCGGCGGCGGCCCGCGAGGCGCTGGTAGTTGCGGTCGCCTCCGCAGCCGGGGCAGAAGAACTCGCCGTCACCGACCGTCGTCCACGCGGTACGGGTTCCCAGGACGCGGGAAACGCCGAGCGCGCGAGCGCGGACAAACCGGCCGTTTCGTCCCCATCCTGGCAGCACGTGGCACCTCCCTGACCCCGCGGCACCATCGCCGCGCTGGCGTGATGTTAGCCACATCGTCGACTCGGAGTCAGTACCCCGTACGAGGCCACTCGGCGACATGGCCGGTAATCGCACCGCGGCCCCGCCCGCCGAAGTGGCGGACGGGGCCGGAGAAAAGCAGGTGAACGGGCTTATCGTGCCGCGCGGTTGACGGCCGAGACGACCGCCTTCAGCGAGGCGCGTGTCGTATTCGCGTCGATGCCGATCCCCCACAGCACCTTGTCGCCGATCGCGACCTCGATGTACGAGGCGGCCTGTGCGGAGGCGCCCTCGCTCATCGTGTGCTCCTGGTAGTCCAGGAGGCGGGCGTCGACGCCGATGCCCTGCAGCGCGTGGAAGAACGCGGAGATCGGGCCGTTGCCGGTGCCGACCAGAGTGGTCTCGACGCCGTCCACCTCGGCCTCGACGGTCAGCGTGTCCACGCCGTCCTTGTCGGTGGTGGACTGGCCGTTCTTCAGCTGGATACGGCCCCAGGCGTTCTCGGCGTTGGGCAGGTACTCGTCCCGGAAGATCTCCCCGATGGCCTTCGGCGTGACCTCGCCGCCCTCGGCGTCCGTCTTCGCCTGGATGATCTTCGAGAACTCGATCTGCATCCGGCGCGGCAGGTCCAGCTTGTGGTCGTTCTTCAGGACGTACGCGATCCCGCCCTTGCCGGACTGCGAGTTGACGCGGATGACTGCCTCGTACGAGCGGCCGACGTCCTTCGGGTCGATCGGCAGGTACGGGACCGCCCACTCGATGTCGTCGACCGTCTTGCCCTGCTCCTTCGCGGACGCCTCCATGGCGTCGAAGCCCTTCTTGATGGCGTCCTGGTGGGAGCCGGAGAAGGAGGTGTAGACGAGGTCGCCGACGTACGGGTGGCGGGCGTGGACCTCCATCTGGTTGCAGTACTCGGCGGTGCGCCGGACCTCGTCGATGTCCGAGAAGTCGATCTGCGGGTCGACGCCCTGCGAGAACAGGTTCATGCCCAGCGTGACCAGGTCGACGTTGCCGGTGCGCTCGCCCTGCCCGAACAGGCAGCCCTCGATGCGGTCGGCGCCGGCCATCAGCGCCAGCTCGGCCGCCGCGACCGCCGTACCGCGGTCGTTGTGCGGGTGCACGGACAGGCAGACGTACTCGCGGCGGGAGAGGTTGCGGCTCATCCACTCGAAGCGGTCCGCGTGCGTGGAGGGGGTCGAACGCTCCACGGTGGCGGGCAGGTTGAGGATGATCTCGCGGTCCGGGCCGGGCTGCCAGACGTCCATGACGGCCTCGCAGACCTCCAGGGCGAAGTCCAGCTCGGTGTCCGTGAAGATCTCCGGGCTGTACTGGTAGCCGAAGGTCGTCCGCTCGTCCAGCAGCTTCTCGGCGTACTCCACGACCAGCCGGGTGCCGTCGACGGCGATCTGCTTGATGTCGTCCTTGGAACCGCGGAAGACGACGCGGCGGAAGACGGGCGCGGTGGCGTTGTAGAGGTGGACGGTGGCGCGCTTGGCGCCCTTCAGCGACTCGACGGTCCGCTCGATCAGGTCCTCGCGGGCCTGGGTCAGTACGGAGATCGTGACGTCATCGGGGATCGCGCCCTCTTCCTCGATGATCGACCGTACGAAGTCGAAGTCGGTCTGCCCGGAGGCGGGGAACCCGACCTCGATCTCCTTGTAGCCCATCCTCACCAGCAGATCGAACATCTCGCGCTTACGGGCGGGCGACATGGGGTCGATCAGGGCCTGGTTGCCGTCGCGCAGGTCCGTGGAGAGCCAGCGGGGGGCGACGGTGATCCGGTTGTCCGGCCACGTGCGGTCGGGGATGTCGACCTGGTCGTACGGGCGGTACTTGTGGATCGGCATGGACGTGGGCTGCTGGCGGTTAGCCATGATGCGTGGGCTCCTCGTGGTGTCCGGAAGGACGGCCGACGGCGCAACGCCAGACTCCGCGGGGAGGGGGTCGGCCTCGACTACAGGCCCTCGCCGCGGCAGCTAAGGAGAAGCAGCCCGAAACGCATGATGCGAGGAATGCTAGCGGAGGCCGACTCCGAGCGAGGGTTCGTATCAGTATGCGGGACCGAGAGACGTACCACACAAAAGGTGCACAAGGTCACACAGGCCCGCTGAGGCACGCCCTTGTTAGGGGCGCGGGGCTGTGACACATGCGGCTCCGCCGCGATGGGGGTTCCCCCGCTCATGGGGGTCCCCCCGCTCGAGCGAAGCCGAGAGTGGGGGAGAAGTCGAGAGTGGGGGAACGACCAGCCACAACGAACCCGCAGCCATAACACAACGGGTAACCCCCACGGCGCTCGTATCCTCGCATTCCACCAATCATGGTTGCGCCTGGTGACAGCCAGATAACTCAGTGCAAAGGTGCGGTCATGACCGCGAACCGTGGCTTCGAGCCCACCTTCTGCACCATCGTGCCGCCCCACGTCCTCGACACCCTCGCCCGGTCCGAGGACCCCGCCCTCGCCGGTCCGGCGCGCCGCACCCTGGAGCGCGACGCCCTCGAGCGCACCCACCGCCGCCTGACGACCGTCCTCGGCGCACCGACCGTCGCCCCGCCCAAGGGCGCCGTCGACCAGCCGAACCGCACGATCTACGACGCCAAACACAAGCAGGAACTCCCCGGCAAAAAGGTGCGCGGCGAGGGCGACAAGCCCGGCAAGGACGCCACGGTCAACCGCGCGTACGCCGGCCTGGGCGCGACCTTCGACCTGTTCCTGAAGGCGTACGAGCGGAACTCGATCAACGGCGAAGGCCTGCCGCTCAACGCGACCGTGCACTTCGGCGAGGAGTACAACAACGCCTTCTGGGACGGCGAGCAGATGGTCTTCGGCGACGGTGACGGCGAGATCTTCCTCGACTTCACGATCCCCGTCGACGTCATCGGCCATGAACTCGCCCACGGCGTCACGCAGTACACCGCGAACCTCACCTACTTCGGCCAGCCGGGCGCCCTGAACGAGTCGATGTCGGACGTGTTCGGCGCGCTGATCAAGCAGTACACGCTCGGCCAGACCGCCGCCGAGGCCGACTGGCTGATCGGCGCGGGCCTGCTCGCGCCGCGCGTCACCGGCAAGGGGCTGCGCTCGATGAAGGAGCCGGGCAGCGCGTACGACGACGACGTGCTCGGCAAGGACCCGCAGCCGGCGACGATGGACGACTACGTCCAGACGGGCCGCGACAACGGCGGCGTCCACATCAACTCCGGTATCCCCAACCACGCCTTCTACCTCGCCGCGACCACGCTGGGCGGCAACGCCTGGGAGCGCGCGGGACAGATCTGGTACGACGTCCTGACCGGCGGCGAACTCGACTCGAAGGCGACCTTCACCGACTTCGCGAACCTGACCATCGCGCAGGCCCGCACCGCGTACGGCGAGGGCGAGGAACTCCAGGCCGTCGCGAAGGCGTGGGAGCGGGTCGGGGTGCCCACGGCCTGAGCGGGGGCATGGGCGCGGCCCAGGAGTGGCCCGCCGGACGCTTTCGTACTAGACAGGAACCATGCGTATCCAGGTGAAGCGCACAGGCGGATTCGCGGGCATCGACCGTCACGCCTCGGTGGAAACGGCGGGCCGGGCCGATGCCCAGGAGTGGCACGACCTGGCCAAACAGGCCGTAGCCGCAGCCCGCCAGACACCCCCGATCGGCGTCCCCGACGGCTTCAGCTACCAGATCACCGTCGACGAAAAGACGGTGTACTGCTCGGACCCCCGCCTGACGGAGGAGCAACGAAAGCTGATTTCAAGGGTGCTGAAGGAGGGCGCGTAACGGGCAGTTCACGCCGGACTGTTGACTTCTGTTACCGCCGGTAAGGATGATCCGAGGCATGGCGAGCGATGCGCGCGGCGCGACCAACCCCATGCCCCGGTTCCCGGACGGCTTCCTCTGGGGCGTATCCACCTCCGCCCACCAGATCGAAGGCGCCGCGGACCAGCGCGACCCCTCCGTCTGGGACGCCTTCACCGCCGAACCAGGCCGAGTGAAGGACAACACCACCGCGGCCGTGGCCTGCGACCACTACCACCGCTACCCCGAAGACGTGGCCCTCCTACGCGACCTGGGCGTGGGAGCGTACCGCTTCTCCATCTCCTGGCCCCGCGTCCAGTCCCCCGGCGGCCTGGACTTCTACGACCGCCTGGTGGACGAGCTGACGGCAGCGGGCGTACAGCCCGTTCCGACCCTCTTCCACTGGGACCTGCCGCTCTCCGTGGAAACGGAGGGCGGCTGGCTACGACGCGAGACCGCCGAGCGTTTCGCCGAGTACGCGGCCCTCGTCGCCGAACGCCTCGGCGACCGGATCAGCAAGTGGATCACCCTCAACGAGCCCGCCGAACACACCCTGTTGGGCCACGCCCTCGGCACCCACGCACCCGGCAAGCAGCTGATGTTCGACGCCCTCCCCGCCGCCCATCACCAGCTGCTGGCCCACGGTCTGGCCGTACGAGCCCTGCGCGCGGCCGGAGTCACGGACATCGGAATCGCGAACTCGCACGGCCCGACCTGGCCCGCGTCCGACGAGGCAGCCGACGTCGAGGCGGCGGGCTTCTACGACGTACTGCTGAACCAACTGTTCGCCGACCCGCTCCTGCTGGGCCAATACCCGGAAGGGCTGGGCGAGTTGATGCCCGGGGACGTCGCCGCCGACCTGAAGGTGATCGCCGAGCCGCTGGACTGGTACGGGATCAACTACTACGCACCGACCAGCGTGGGCGCACCCCAGGGCGCCGACATCGAGTTCGGCGGCTACACGTTTCCGGCCGAACTCCCCTTCTCCGTAAGGGAGATCGAGGGAGGACACCCGGTCACGGACTTCGGCTGGCCCGTGATCCCGGAAGCACTGACGGAGCTGCTGACGAGCTTCCGTGACCGCTACGGCGACCGCCTCCCGCCGATCGTCATCACCGAGAACGGCTGCTCGTACGAAGGCATCGACGACCAGGAGCGGATCGCGTTCCTGGACGGCCATCTCCGGGCGCTGCACCGGGCGTTGGAGGCGGGCGTCGACGTACGCGGGTACTTCGTGTGGTCGCTGCTGGACAACTTCGAGTGGGCGGAGGGCTACGCCAGGCGCTTCGGCCTGGTCCACGTCGACTACGAGACGCTGAAGCGGACACCGAAGGCGTCGTACGGATGGCTGCGGGACGTACTGCGCGCACAGCCCTGAGCTGGAGCCCGTTTTCGGGCAACCATCAACCGTCTTCGGCCACTTCCTCCAACCATCAGAAGAATCACTTCCGCTTCTCTTGCCAACAGGCGCCACTCAGGCCTCAATAGACCTCGACTCTTTCTTTTGACGGACCGTCAGATCAGACCCCGCGCAGCATTTCCGCGCCCCCACCCGTGGGCGGTCCGTCAACCGTTCCCACATGGCAACTCCCCACCAAGGAAAGGGAATTCATGAGACGCAAGCGGATCGGAATCGGTGCGGCCGTCGCGGCCGGCACCCTCGCAATGACCGGCTTCGTCCTGGCCCCCAGCGCCGCCGCGGTGGTCCCGCAGTCGGCGACCATCAACGCGGAGTGCAGCCTCCTCGGCGGCGGCGAGGCCACCCTCACCGCCACGCAGGACGGCACCTCCGCCACCATCACCGTCAGCTCCACCGACATCACCTCGCCGATCGCCCTCGGCGAGGACTCCATCCAGGCCTCGCTCACCATGGTGAAGGCGAGCGGCGGCATCACCACGTTCTCCGGCACCGAGAACCCCGCGATAGCCGCCGGTGAGGGGGTCACCGTCGGGCCCCTGACCGGCACGGTCGCCGCCGGGGACAGCCTTGAGGCGTTCGGCGGCTCCCTGAACCTGACGGTCATCGGCATCAACATCACGTGCACCGCCCAGGAGCCGCAGTCGCCGGGCCCGTTCGTGTTCGAGTAGGCCGTAGCTCCACGGCAAGCGTCGTAACCCCCGTACAACTCCGTACGTGGTGATCGGTGCCGTCGGCGCGCAGACGGCACCGATCAGCCGGCGCGACGCCTCAGAGCGCGTCCGGGCCCCGCTCCCCCGTCCGTACCCGCACCACCGTCTCCACCGGCAGTGCCCACACCTTGCCGTCGCCGATCTTCCCCGTCCGCGCCGCCTGGACGATCGCGTCGGTCACGGCGTCGGCGTCCGCGTCGTCGACGACGACCTCGATACGGACCTTGGGGACGAGGTCGACCTGGTACTCCGCCCCGCGGTACACCTCGGTGTGCCCGCGCTGCCGCCCGTAGCCGCTGGCCTCCGTGACGGTCAGGCCGTGGACGCCCGCCTCCTGGAGCGCGTTCTTGACCTCGTCGAGGCGGTACGGCTTGATGATCGCGATGATGAGCTTCATGAACCCGTGATCGTAAGGGGGCGCGGCGTGCACCGTAAGGCCCGTGAACGTCCGCACGTGAAGGTGCGGACGTACGGATGTGAACACGTGCGGCGGGACTCCGATGATCAGGGACAATGGGCGCCATGAGCGTTCGTACCCAGTCATCCGAGCCGCCGGAGTCTTCCGGGGCCATCCATCGCGCGGGCTTCGCCTGCTTCGTGGGCCGCCCGAACGCGGGCAAGTCCACCCTCACGAACGCTCTGGTCGGCCAGAAGGTGGCGATCACCGCGAACCAGCCGCAGACCACGCGGCACACGGTACGGGGCATCGTGCACCGGCCGGACGCGCAGCTGATCCTGGTGGACACCCCCGGTCTGCACAAGCCGCGCACGCTGCTCGGCGAGCGGCTCAACGATGTCGTACGGACCACCTGGGCCGAGGTCGACGTGATCGGCTTCTGTCTGCCGGCGAACGAGAAGCTGGGGCCGGGCGACCGTTTCATCGCCAAGGAACTGGCGTCCATCAAGAAGACGCCGAAGATCGCGATCGTCACGAAGACCGACCTGGTGGAGGGGAAGGCCCTCGCCGAGCAGCTCATCGCCATCGACCAGCTCGGCAAGGAACTCGGCTTCGAATGGGCGGAGATCGTGCCGGTGTCGGCGGTCGCCGACAAGCAGGTGGACCTGCTGGCCGACCTCCTCGTCCCGCTCCTCCCGGAGGGCCCGGCCCTCTACCCCGAGGGCGACCTCACGGACGAGCCCGAGCAGGTCATGGTGGCCGAGCTGATCCGCGAGGCCGCCCTGGAGGGCGTACGCGACGAGCTGCCCCACTCCATCGCGGTCGTGGTCGAGGAGATGCTCCCCCGCGAGGACCGCCCCGCCGACCGCCCCCTCCTCGACATCCACGCCTTCGTCTACATCGAGCGCCCCAGTCAGAAGGGCATCATCATCGGCCCGAAGGGCAAGCGCCTGAAGGAAGTCGGCATCAAGTCCCGCAAGCAGATCGAGGCGCTGCTCGGTACGCCGGTCTTCCTCGACCTCCATGTGAAGGTCGCGAAGGACTGGCAGCGGGATCCGAGGCAGCTGCGGAAGCTCGGGTTCTGAGGGCGCGGCTCCGAGCTCCCTCGTTCCCCCCGTCCCATACCCCTCCGGTAACGGCCCCCGAAAACGCCTACGGCGTTGTCAGTGCTCCGACGTACCCTGGCAGTGCAAAGGCAGTCATCTGGCTGCGGACCCTGTCGAGGAGGACGAGCAAGGCCTACGAGCCGGCCCATGACTGAGACACCCACAGCGCACAGCCCCGTCCAGGGACAAGCGAAAGCGCAGTTCACCGTCCCGCCCAAGCACCCCATGGTGACCGTGCTGGGCTCAGGAGACGCCCTCCTGCGCGTGATCGAGAAGGCCTTCCCGGCGGCCGACATCCACGTCCGGGGCAACGAGATCAGCGCGGTCGGCGACGCCCGCGAGGTGGCCCTCGTCCAGCGCCTGTTCGACGAGATGATGCTGGTGCTCCGCACCGGACAGCCGATGACGGAGGACGCGGTGGAACGCTCGATCGCCATGCTGAGGGCAAGTGAAGACGGGAACGGCCCGGAGGAAACCCCGGCCGAGGTGCTCACCCAGAACATCCTGTCCTCCCGGGGCCGCACGATCCGCCCCAAGACCCTCAACCAGAAGCGGTACGTCGACGCCATCGACAAGCACACCGTCGTCTTCGGCATCGGCCCGGCGGGCACCGGCAAGACCTACCTCGCCATGGCAAAGGCGGTCCAGGCCCTCCAGTCCAAGCAGGTCAACCGCATCATCCTGACCCGCCCCGCGGTAGAGGCCGGCGAGCGGCTGGGATTCCTGCCGGGCACGCTGTACGAGAAGATCGACCCGTATCTGCGCCCGCTGTACGACGCCCTGCACGACATGCTCGACCCGGACTCGATCCCGCGGCTGATGGCGGCGGGGACGATAGAGGTGGCGCCCCTCGCCTACATGAGGGGTCGGACGCTCAATGACGCCTTCATCATCCTGGACGAGGCCCAGAACACGAGCGCCGAGCAGATGAAGATGTTCCTCACCCGGCTCGGGTTCGACTCGAAGATCGTGATCACCGGTGACGTCACGCAGGTCGACCTCCCGGCGGGCACCAAGTCCGGTCTGCGGCAGGTCCAGGAGATCCTGGAGGGGCTCGACGACGTGCACTTCTCGCGGCTGTCGTCGCAGGATGTCGTACGGCACAAGCTGGTCGGCCGTATCGTCGACGCCTACGAGAAGTACGACAGCGAGAACGGCACGCAGAACGGCTCCCACACGGGCCGTGACAAACGGAAGTAGACCAAGCCCGATCATGTCGATCGACGTCAACAACGAGTCCGGAACCGAGGTCGACGAGCAGGCGATCCTCGACATCGCCCGTTACGCGCTCGCGCGGATGCGTATCCACCCGCTCTCCGAGCTCTCGGTGATCGTCGTGGACGCCGATGCCATGGAGCAGCTCCACATCCAGTGGATGGAGCTGCCAGGGCCGACGGATGTGATGTCCTTCCCGATGGACGAGTTGCGTCCGCCGTCGAAGGACGACGACGAGCCGCCGCAGGGGCTGCTCGGTGACATCGTGCTCTGCCCCGAGGTCGCCGAGCGGCAGGGCAAGGAGGCGGCGACGCAGCACTCCATGGACGAGGAGCTTCAGCTGCTCACGGTGCATGGGGTGCTGCATCTGCTCGGTTACGACCATGAGCAGCCGAACGAGAAGACCGAGATGTTCGGTCTGCAGGCCGCCATCGTGGACGGCTGGCGTGCGGAGAAGGGCCTGACCGGTCCCTCCCCGGCCCCGACCGTGTCATGAATCCTCAGATCGTTCTGGGCGCGACAGCGCTGGTCGTCGTGGCCTGGCTCGCCGCCTGCGCGGAGGCGGGCCTGGCGCGCGTCTCCAGTTTCCGCGCGGAGGAGGCCGTACGCTCCGGCCGTCGCGGCAGCGCCAAGCTGGCCCAGGTCGCCGCGGACCCGACCCGTTATCTGAACGTCGCGCTGCTCGTGCGGGTCGCCTGTGAGATGGCCGCCGCCACGCTCGTCACGTACGCCTGCCTGAAGGAGTTCGACGAGACGTGGGAGGCGCTGTCGATCGCGATCGGCGTGATGGTCCTCGTCTCGTATGTCGCGGTCGGTGTCTCGCCGCGCACGATCGGCCGCCAGCATCCGCTGAACACGGCGACGGCGGCGGCGTACATTCTGCTGCCCCTGGCGCGTGTCATGGGTCCGATCCCGCCGCTGCTGATCCTCATCGGCAACGCGCTGACTCCCGGCAAGGGCTTCCGCCGCGGCCCGTTCGCCTCCGAGGCCGAGTTGCGCGCGCTGGTCGACCTCGCCGAGAAGGAGTCGCTGATCGAGGACGAGGAGCGCCGGATGGTGCACTCCGTCTTCGAGCTGGGTGACACGCTCGTACGCGAGGTGATGGTGCCGCGTACGGACCTGATCGTCATCGAGCGCTACAAGACGATCCGGCAGGCGCTGACGCTGGCGCTGCGGTCGGGTTTCTCGCGGATCCCCGTCACCGGGGAGAGCGAGGACGACATCGTGGGGATCGTGTATCTGAAGGACCTGGCCCGTAAGACGCACATCAGCCGGGACGCGGAGAGCGAGCTGGTCTCGACGGCGATGCGGCCCGCGGCTTTCGTACCGGACACGAAGAACGCGGGCGATCTGCTGCGCGAGATGCAGCAGCACCGCAATCACGTCGCGGTCGTCATCGACGAGTACGGCGGCACGGCCGGGATCGTCACCATCGAGGACATCCTGGAGGAGATCGTCGGCGAGATCACGGACGAGTACGACCGTGAACTGCCGCCGGTCGAGGACCTGGGCGACGACCGCTACCGCGTGACGGCCCGCCTCGACATCGGCGACCTCGGTGAGCTGTACGGCTTCGAGGCGTACGACGACGAGGACGTCGAGACGGTGGGCGGGCTGCTGGCCAAGGCGCTGGGGCGGGTGCCGATCGCGGGCGCTTCGTCGGTGGTGGCACTGCCGGACGAGCGCGAGCTGCGGCTCACGGCGGAGACCGCGGCAGGCCGGCGGAACAAGATCGTGACTGTGCTCGTGGAGCCGATGGGTCCGGCGGACCCGCCGGAGGAGGAGAAGAAGCCGGAGTGACCCCTCAGGAACTGCGCGCGTTCTGCCTGTCCTTCAACGCGGCGGTGGAGGACTTCCCGTTCAGCCCGGAGATTTCCGTCTTCAAGGTGCTGGGCAAGCTCTTCGCGCTGACGCACCTGGACTCCCGCCCCCTCACGGTGAACCTCAAGTGCGACCCGGAGGACGCGGTTCGGCTGCGGGACGAGTACCCCGGGCTGATCATCCCCGGCTGGCACATGAACAAGCGGCACTGGAACACGGTCACGGTGGACGGGGAGCTCCAGGACCGGCTCGTACGGGAGCTGATCGAGGACTCGTACGACCTGGTGGTGGCCGGTCTGCCGCGTGCCGAGCGGCTGCGCCTGGACCGGCCCTGAAGATCTCCTGAAGGCCTCGCCTGGATGACCACTCGCGTTGCGGGCACTCGGACGGTGCGTTAGGCGCTGTCACGAGAGGCGCCGTCACTAGAGGTGGAGCCGTGCGATGGGTCTGGGACTGCTGTTGACGACGACTCCTTCGGCCGGCGGTCTCGCGCTGGCGGGGCCGCGGCTGCTCGCGCGAGGGGTCGCGCCCGTGGTGGGCGCGGCCGCGGCGGCGGTGGCGGGGACGGCGCGGGCCGGGGTGCGGAGCGTGGACTCCGCGGTGCGGGTCGGGCGGGTCGCCCGTAACGCGCTGCCCGGCGGCTCGCCCCACTGGCGGTCCGGCACGCGGGCGCATCTCGCGTTGCGGCCGTCCGCGCCGGAACGGCCGGACGAGGTGCGGCGGGAGGACGGGACGGAGCACCGGGCACGACGGGTGGCCGCCGCGCTGGCGGAGCATCCGGATGTGGCGTTCGCGTACTGGGACGGCGGACTGGCGCGGTTGGTGGTGACCGCCACCGAGGACGCGCTCACCGACCGGGTGGTGGAGAAGGCGACCGCTCTCGCGGCCCACCACGGACTCGCGCCGTCGGACGAGCCGGTGGAGGAGTTCGCGCATCCGGGCGACCCGTCCGGAGTACGAGCCGCCGCCGCGGCCCTCGGCATCGACGCCGTAGGTACCGGTGCCGCCCTGGTCGCGAGCGCCCTGCGCCTGCCGCCCTCACCCCGGCTGGTGACCGCGGTGGTGACGCTGCTGCGCGAGAACCCGCGCTTCCGTGGCCTGCTGCGGGCCCGGCTCGGCCGCTCCCGCATGGACCTGGTGCTGGCCGCGGCGAACGCGGCCGCCCACGGCGCGGGCCAGACGCCGACCTCCCTGCTGCTCGACGGAGCGCTGCGCGCCTGCCAGTTGGCGGAGACGGTGGCGCGCCTGGCGGCCTTCGACACGGTCCACGACCAGGTGTGCGCACCGGAGCGGATCAGCGCGGCGGCGGACCACATCCCGCGCCCGCCGCTGCGGACCTCCCCGGCCCAGGAGTACGCCGCCCATGCCTCCGCCGGCAGTGTGGCGGGCGCCGGGGCGACGCTGCTGGTCAAGCACGACGGTGCGGAGGCGGCGGAAGCGGTCCTCGCGGGCTCGCCCAAGGCCGCGCGCTACGGGCCCGCCGCCTTCCACGCCGTGCTGAGCGGCGCGCTGTCCCGCACGGGTGTGCTGGTGCGGGACCCGGAGCGGCTGCGGCAGCTGGAGATGGCCGACACGGTCGTCCTGCATCCGAGCGCGCTGCGCAGGCCGGGCGTGGGGCCGGATCCATGGGCCGAGACCGTACTGGACGCAGCCCGGCGCGCCGGGCTGCGGGTCGTGGTGGTGGACGATCAGGCGGATCCCACGCTGAGCGAGTTCACGAGCCTCGCCGACCAAGTCGTGGACGGTGACCGCCCGTTGAGCGAGGTGGTGCACGAACTGCGCGACGGGGATGGGGACGGGGACGGCACCGTCGTCACCGTCGCCCGGCTGCTGTCGGCCGACGACAGCGACGTACTGTCCGGGCTGCTCGCCGGTGACGTGGCCGTCGCCCTCGCGGACCAGGACGGTGCGGTCGTATGGGGAGCGGACGTCGTGGCCCTGCACGGGCTTGCCGACGCGTGGCGGCTGCTGACCGCCGTGCGGGCCGCCCGCGTGACCGGGCACAGGTCGCAGACGCTGGCCCGGTCCGGCGCGGCGCTGTCGGGTCTGCTGGTGGCCGTCGGCGAGTCCGGGCGGCGGCGCCGTTCGCCGTTGCTGCCCGGCGTGCGTCACGCACCGGTCGACGCGGCCGCGGCGGTGGCCCTGCTGTCCGGGGCGCGGGCTGCCCTACGCGTTGCGGCGACCCGGGCTCCGCGCCCCCGTGCGCGGGTGGCCTGGCACGCGCTGGAACCGGCGGACGTCCTCTCCCGGCTGGAGCACGAGCCGGACAGGGAGACGAGTGCCGCCGAGCAGGCGACCCACCAGGTGCGTGAGGTCGTCGCCACCGTCGGCCGTCATCCCGTCCTGGCTCCGGCGCGGTGGTCGCTGCGGCTCGCCCGGGCCGTGCGCGGCGAGCTGGACGATCCGCTCACCCCGGTCCTGGCGGTCGGCTCGGTCGCCTCGGCCATCCTCGGCTCCGTCGTGGACGCCCTGCTCGTCGTGGGCGCGCTCGACCTGAACGCGCTGGTCGGAGGCGTACAGCGGCTGCGGGCCGAGCGGGCGCTGTCCGGGCTGCTCGCGGGTCAGAAACAGAAGGCGCGCGTGATGGACCGGGCGGAGGGCGGCTTCTTCTACGACGACACGTCCGCCGAAGCGCCCGTCACGGCCGCCGAAGCACGCGGCACGTTCGCCGAAGCCACCGGGACGGCCGGCGAAGCACGCGGCACGGCCGCCGAAGTACCCGTCACGTCCGCCGATGCGCAGGACACGTTCGGCGAGACGCATGTCGTCGACGCCGCTCAGCTCGCTCCCGGCGACGTGATCGAGCTCGAGTCGGACGATGTCGTGCCCGCCGACGCCCGCCTCCTGTGGGAGGACGGACTGGAGGTGGACGAGTCCGCGCTGACCGGCGAGTCGCTGCCGGCGGACAAGCGGACCGACGCGACTCCGCGAGCTGCTGTGCCCGAGCGCTGCTGCATGGTGTTCGAGGGCACGACCGTGGTCGCCGGACATGCCCGGGCCGTCGTGGTGGACACCGGCGACCGCACCGAGGCCGCCCGGGCCGTCTCCCTCGCCGCCCGGACCCCACCGGCCGGCGGCGTGCAGGCCAGGCTGCAGGAACTCACCCGCAAGGCGCTGCCGTTGACACTGGCGGGCGGCGCCGCGGTGACCGGTCTGTCGCTGCTGCGCGGCACGCCGATACGCCAGGCGGTGAGCGGCGGTGTGGCGGTGGCCGTGGCCGCCGTCCCCGAAGGCCTGCCGCTGGTGGCCACGGTGGCGCAACTCGCCGCCGCCCGGCGGCTGAGCCGCCGCGGCGTCCTCGTCCGCACCCCGCGCACGCTGGAGGCGCTGGGCCGCATGGACACGATCTGCTTCGACAAGACGGGCACCCTGACCGAGAACCGGCTACGGCTGGTGCGGGTGACCGACGCCGACGGCACGGCCCACTCCGTGGACGAGGCGGATTCCGGGCGTACGCTGCGCGACGCGGCGCGCGCCTGCCCCCGCCTGAACGGCGACTCGACCCGCCCGGCGCACGCCACCGACGAGGCGGTCCTGGACGCGGCCGGCCCGGACCCGGAGTGGACGCAGACCGAGGGCCGCCCGTTCGAGGCCGCCCGCGGCTATGCCGCCGCCGTCGGCCGGGCCGCGGACGGCACACCGGTGCTCGTGGTCAAGGGCGCCCCGGAGACCGTCCTGCCCGCGTGCCGCGACCTCCCCGGCCACGCGTCCGACGCGGCGCAGTCGCTGGCCCGCGACGGGCTGCGGGTGCTGGCGGTGGCCGGGCGCCCGCTGGCGGAGGGCGAGGAGGCGACGGACGTACTCGAAGAGCCCCTTGCCGAGCTGGAGTTCACCGGCCTGCTCGCGCTGGCGGACGTGGCGCGAGACACGTCCACCGCGCTCGTGCACGGTCTGCGGAAGGCAGGCGTACGACCGGTCATGCTGACCGGCGACCACCCGCAGACCGCCCGGGCGATCGCCGCCGACCTGGGCTGGCCGGACGACACGACCGTGGTCACGGGCGACGAACTGGCCGCCGCGGACCGGTCGGCACGGTCCCGGATGCTGCGCGACGCGAGCGTGGTGGCCCGCGTCGCGCCCGAACAGAAGCTCCACGTCGTGGAGGCCTTGCGGGACGCGGGCCGGGTGGTCGGGATGGTCGGCGACGGCGCCAACGACGCCGCGGCCATCCGTGCCGCCGACGTCGGCGTGGGCATCAGCGCACGCGGCTCAGCGGCGGCACGCAACGCGGCCGACATCGTCCTCACCGACGACGACCTCACCGTCCTCATCGAGGCGGTCACCGAAGGCCGCGCGCTGTGGCACGGCGTCGCCGACGCCATCGCGATCCTGATCGGCGGCAACGCCGGGGAGGTCGGCTTCGGCATCCTCGGCTCCGTCCTCTCGGGAGCCGCACCGCTCTCCACCCGCCAGATGCTGCTGGTGAACCTGTTCACGGACCTGTTCCCGGCGATGGCGGTGGCGGTGACTCCGCAGAAGAGGGCCACGGGAGCGGAGGACGGCGGCACGACGTCGCGGGAGACGGACGGCACGACAGCGGGGTCGGGGGAGACGGAAGGCACGACAGCGGCGGAGGTGGGAGGCATGGCACCTGGGCAGGCGGCAAGCGTGGCCGATCCGGGCACCGAGCCGCTCGGGACCTCGCTCCTCGGTGCGCCACTGATCCGCCAGATCCGCCACCGCGCCCTGACCACATGCCTGGGCGCGACCACGGCCTGGCTCATCGGCCGCTTCACCCCGGGTACGGCGCGCCGCTCCACCACGATGGCCCTGTGCGGCGTGGTCGGCACCCAGCTCGCCCAGACCCTCACCGACCGCCGCGACAGTCCTCTGGTCCGCATCACGTCCCTCGGCTCCGCCGTCGCCCTGGTGGCCCTGATCCAGACGCCGGGCCCCAGCCAGTTCTTCGGCTGCACACCCCTGGGCCCGGTCGCCTGGGCCGGAGTCGCCGCGGCGATAGCACTCGCGGTGCTGGGGCAACGGGCCGTGCCGCGGCTCGAAAAGGCGATCCTCGAGCACGGACCGTCCGGCGAGGCGTGGGCCACCTGGGCAAGGTCTCTCCCCGCTATCGCCCAAGGCCAGGGACACCGCGTCGTCCAAAGCCAGGGACAGGACCAGGGACACCGCGCCTGATGTAGCCGGGCTTGTGCTTCGTATGCTCAGGGCATGACCGAGACGCTTGATCCCGAGGACCGCAAGATCGTCACCCTGGCCCGTTCCGCGCGGGCCCGCAACGGTGTCCCCGAGGGGGCGGCCGTACGCGACGAAACCGGCCGTACGTACGTCGCCGGCACCGTCGCCCTGGACTCCCTGCGGCTCAGTGCCCTGCAGACCGCGGTGGCCATGGCCGTGGCGTCGGGCGCGAAGTCGCTGGAGGCGGCCGCGGTGGTGAGCGAGGCGGAGTCCTTGGCGGACGGCGACCTGGCGGCTGTGCGGGACCTTGGCGGGGCCTCGACGCCGGTGCTGCTGGCGGGGGTGGACGGGGTGGTGCGGGTGTCCGCGACGGCTGGGTGAGGGTTCTACCCCAAGCCCACGCCTTTCCGGTGCCCAACGGCCCCGCCCCTGGAGCCCGCTGAGGGCTGCACCAGCCCCCCATCGACCTACGCCGACGTCCGGAACCCGATCGTCGGTACCGCCCGCCGCAGTGGCCAGGGTCTGGCGTCCTCCGGGAGCAGGTCCTCCAGGAAGGCGTACCGTCTGAGCGCGGTCGGGTCCTGGTCGTCGTACGACTGGACGCGGCGCCACCAGGCGGCGATCTCGGTCCAGCCGGGGGCGGAGAGGGAGCCGCCGAACTCCTGGACGGAGAGGGCGGCCGTGAGGCCGGCGAAGGCGAGGCGGTCGGCGAGGGGCCAGCCGGCCAGGGTGCCGGTGACGAAGCCGGCCACGAAGACGTCGCCTGCGCCGGTGGGGTCGAGGGCCTCGACGGCGATGGCGGGGACGTCGGCGGTCTCTCCGGTGCGGCCGTCGACGGCGTACGCACCGTCCGCGCCGAGGGTGACGACGGCGAGCGGTACGCGGTCGGTGAGGGCGCGGGCCGCTTCGCGGGGGCAGCGGGTGCGGGTGTAGCGCATGGCCTCCTCGGCGTTCGGCAGGAAGGCCTCGCAGTGCTCCAGGTCGGGGAGGGCGGCGAGGTCCCAGCGGCCGGTTTCGTCCCAGCCGACGTCGGCGAAGATCCTGGCCCCCTTGCGCGCGGCCTGCGCGATCCAGGGCGCGCGCGTGCCAGGCGTCAGCGAGGCGATGGCGGCACGCGCGCGTGGCGGGCAGTCGGGCGCCGGCTCCTCCGGGGGCGGTTCGTGACCGTGGCTGACCATGGTCCGCTCGCCCTCGTACGCCATGGAGACGGTGACCGAGGAGTGCCAGTGGGGCACCGTGCGGGACGTGGACAGGTCGATGTGCTCGCCGTGCTCCAGGGCGTCCCAGCAGTACTCCCCGTAGTGGTCGTCCCCGAAGGCCGCCGCCAGCGAGGTCTGCAGACCGAGGCGGGCCAGCGCGGTCGCCATGTTGGCGACGCCTCCGGGGCTCGAGCCCATGCCGCGCGCCCAGGACTCGGTGCCGCGTACGGGGGCGGAGTCGAGTCCGGTGAAGATGATGTCGAGGAAGACGGTGCCGGTGAGGTAGACGTCGCAGGGCGGGTCGCCGGGTGTGCGCAGCCCGGCGAGCGGATCGACGTGGGCGTGGCAGTGGTACGGGCCCTCTCCGTGGGGCGTGGTCACGGTGCGCTCCCCTGGGTGGTGCGATTTCCAGCCAGTGTGCACCACACCACTGACAGCCGCCCCGCGGGCAGGTGAGCGGGCACGTCCCGCTCACCTACTCGAAGGCGTACGCCTCCACCTCGGCGAGGTATCGCCCCCGCCGCTCCTCGTCGTGTTCCAGCAGCTCAGTCCGTGGTCGATCCGCTCGGCGCCGAGCACGTCGAGCGCCTCGGTGATGTACGCGGGGGCCCTTCCTCCCCCGCGTGGGCGACCCGGCGCAGCCCGCGCGCGGCGGCGGCCGCGTACACCTCGCGAAACCTCCCCGGCGGATGCCCGACCTCGGCGGAGTCGAGGCCGACGCCGGTGATCCGGTCGAGATACGGCCTCGCGGCGTCCAGGGTCCGCATCGCGGAGTCGGCGGACTCGTCCCGCAGGAAGCACATGATCAACTGGGTGGAGACGCCGTGCACACTCTCGCTCCTGCCAAGCGCCCGCCAGAGCCCTTCCATCACCGTCCCCATGTCGACGCCGCGCGCGAGGTGCGC
This sequence comes from Streptomyces ureilyticus, assembly GCF_011045025.1. Lineage (GTDB taxonomy): Bacteria > Actinomycetota > Actinomycetes > Streptomycetales > Streptomycetaceae > Streptomyces > Streptomyces ureilyticus. Next base: position 15,885 of record NZ_JAAKZX010000087.1, on the reverse strand, counting down.
CTGCGGATCGAAGAAGATCTCCGCGTGCCGCACCCCCTGCGCCGCGGCCCGCGCGAGATAGGCGTCGGCCAGTTCCTCGAAGTCCCGCTCGGTCCGGAGCCCGGCCATCAGCTCGTAGTAGAGATCCAGGAAGGACTGGAGGTCGCTGAACTGGCCGGCCTTGCGGAGCTCCTCCGTATCGGCGTACGGCAGCTCAACGCCGTTGCGCGCGGCGAACGCGAGGGCCTGCTCGGGTTCGAGGGTGCCTTCGATGTGCACGTGGAGTTCGGCTTTGGGGAGAGGTATCCAGGCATCGTACGACCGGCTCACCGGCGTTTCGGAAGGGGCACCCGCAGCAGATCGTGGGCCACCGTCAGCTCCCCCTCGAACCCGGCGGCCCGCGCCTCCCGCTCGAATTCTCCCCCAGACTCCGTCCGGGAGGTGCCCCCAGGGTCGGTGTACCGCTGGCTGAAGTGCGTCAGCACGAGATGCCGTACTCCCGCGTCCCGGGCGACCCCACCCGCCTGACCGGCGGTCAAGTGGCCGTATTCCACGGCGAGTTCGATGTCCGCATCGAGGAAGGTCGACTCGATGACAAGCATGTCGGCCTTCTCCGCGAGCGCGTACACGCCGTCGCACAGCCGGGTGTCCATGACGAACGCGAACCGCTGCCCCCGCCGCACCACGCTCACATCCTCCAGCGCGACGTCGCCCAGCGCCCCCTCCCGCTGGATCCGTCCCACGTCCGGCCCTTTGATGCCGTGCGAGGCGAGCCGCTCGGGCAGCATCCGCCGCCCGTCGGGTTCGACGAGCCGGTAGCCGTACGACTCGACGGGGTGGGCGAGTTTGCGGGCCTCCAAGGTGTACGCCTTCGAGGCCGCGAGTACGCCGTCGGCGGCGACCGGTGCTTCGGTGAGCTGGACGGTCTCGCGGTAGGCGGTGGCGTATCGCAGCCGTTCGAAGAAGCGGCGGCCCGAGCGCGGATAGTGGGCGGTGATCTCGTGCGGCACCCGGTCGAGGTTGATGCGCTGGATCACTCCGGCGAGGCCAAGCGAGTGGTCGCCGTGGAAGTGCGTGACGCAGATCCGGTGCAGGTCATGGGCCGCGACCCCGGCACGCAGCATCTGCCGCTGCGTGCCCTCGCCGGGGTCGAAGAGCAGGCCCTGCCCGTCCCAGCGCAGCAGATAGCCGTTGTGGTTGCGGTGCCGGGTGGGGACCTGGCTGGCGGTGCCGAGGACCACCAATTCGCGTACGGACACGGTGATTTGTCCCGGATTATCCCGGCGGCCACTGCATGCCGCGGCCGCCCAGGACGTGCCCGTGCACATGCCAGACGGTCTGGCCCGCACCGCTTCCGGTGTTGAAGACGATGCGGTAACTGTCCAGCTTCTCGTCGGCCGCGACCTCCCCGGCCTCCCGCACCACGTCGGCGAGGACCGCGGGGTCGGCGGCGGCGAGCGAGGCGGCGTCCCGGTAGTGGGCCTTCGGGATCACCAGGACATGCGTGGGCGCCTGCGGGTTGATGTCCCGGAAGGCAACGGTCGTCTCCGTCTCCCGCACGACGGTCGCCGGCACCTTCCCTGCGACGATCTTGCAGAACAGACAGTCGTCCTGCGGTGCGCCGTCTTCTCGTCCTCTCCGGGGCGCCTCAGCCGGTGTCGAGGGGGCGACCGTGCTCGACCCTTCGGGCCTCCGCGCGCTCTCCCCCTCGACACCGGCGCGCCCCTGCGATTCCTGTGCCATGCGCGGCCTCCTCACGCTGGATGATCGTTACGTCGGCATCGTAGCGACCGGTGGGGGCGGGCAGCGGGTCCACGGCCCGGCCGTAAGCCCCTCGTCATTCACTCCCCGAACTCACCCCCCGGACTCACTCCCCCGGCAAAGGCGGAGCCGTCTTCGCCGGGTTCTCCGAGAGCGCGGCCAGTGCGATGCGGATCGCCTCGTCCAGTTGGGTGTCGCGGCCCGCCGCGTAGTCGTGTGGCGCCTGGACGACCTCGACGTCCGGGTCGACGCCGTGGTTTTCGACGCCCCACTCGTAACCCTCCAGCCAGAACGCGTACTTGGGCTGGGTGACGAGCGTGCCGTCGACGAGGCGGTAGCGGCTGTCGATGCCTACGACGCCGCCCCAGGTGCGCGTACCGACCACCGGGCCGATGCCCAGCGCCTTGATCGCCGCGTTGACGATGTCGCCGTCCGAGCCGGAGAACTCGTTGGCGACGGCGACGACCGGGCCGCGCGGCGCGTCCTCGGGGTAGCTGTACGGGCGCATTCCACGCGGCAGGTCCCAGCCGACGATGCGCCTCGCGAGCTTTTCGACGACGAGCTGGGACGTATGGCCGCCGCGGTTCTCGCGGAGGTCGACGACCAGGCCCTCCTTGGCGACCTCGATCCGCAGGTCGCGGTGGAGCTGCGCCCAGCCGGAGCCGACCATGTCGGGCACGTGGAGGTAGCCGAGCCGGCCCTCGGACTTCTCGTGGACGTACGCGCGCCGGTCGGCGACCCATGCGTGGTAGCGCAGCGGCTCCTCGTCGGAGATGGGGACGACCACGGCGTGGCGTGGATCGCCGCCGCCCGAGGGCGAGATGGTCAGCTCGACCGGTTTTCCGGCCGTACCGACGAGCAGCGGTCCGGGCCCGGTCACCGGGTCGACCGGCCGCCCGGAGACGGCGACAATCGCGTCGCCGGCGCGCACCGCGACGCCGGGCGCGGCGAGCGGTGCCTGTGCGTCCGGGTCCGAGGTCTCCGACGGCAGGATCCGGTCGATACGCCAACTGCCGTCCTCGTGACGGGAGATGTCCGCGCCGAGCAGCCCTTGCCGCTCCCCGCCGCCGAAGCCGCCGCGCGGAGTGACGTACGCATGCGAGGTGCCGAGTTCCCCCTGCACCTCCCACAACAGGTCCACCAGGTCGTCGTGGGTGGCGACGCGGTCGAGCACCGGCCGGTAGCGGTCGAGTACGCCGTTCCAGTCCGCCCCGCCGAGGTCCGGCCGCCAGAAGTTGTCGCGCATGAGGCGGCCGGCCTCGTCGTACATCTGCCGCCACTCGGCGGCCGGGTCGACGCTCTGGCGGACCCGCGACAGGTCGACGGTGATGTTGGTGTCGCTCTCGTCGTCGTTCGAGGCGCGCCGGTCACTCGGTACGACCTTGAGCTTGCTGTCCGTCCACAGCAGGATCCGCTTGCCGTCGCCGGTGACCGCGAAGTGGTCGGCATCCGAGGCGAGATGCTCGATGCGCTGCTGCACGAGGTCGTAGCGCTCGAGGTCCGTCTTCGGGTCCGGGTCGTCCGGGGTGGCGCGGGAGGCGCCGAGTACGCCGCGCACCGGGTGGCGCAGCCACAGCACGCCGTCCTTGGCGGCGCGCAGCTGCGAGTAACGGGCGGCCTCGACCGGGAACGGCACGATGCGGTCGGCGAGTCCGTCCAGGTCGATACGGGTCGTGGGGGCGCCCTCGCTGTCGGGCGTCTCCTCCTTGTCCGGGGCGTCGAAGGGACGGCCGTGCCGCTGCGGCCCGAAGGGGGACGGGGTGGTGGCGGCGAGCGTGATGAGGTGCGGCCGCGAGCCGCCGACGAAGGCCAGGTCGAAGACGTGCTCGTCGTAGACCGGGTCGAAGGAGCGGGCCGACAGGAAGGCCAGGTGCTTGCCGTCCAGCGTGAACGCGGGCGCGTAGTCCCGGAACCGGAGCGGGGTCGCCTCGGTCACCGACAGGTCGGCGGTGTTGGCGAGTTTGAGCTGGCGCAGCGGGCGCGGGCCGGGATGCGACCAGGCGAGCCAGGCCGAGTCGGGCGAGAACACGAGCCCGGAGACGTCGCCGTCCTCGCTGCGGTCGACCTCCCGTACCTCTCCCGTCTCCCGCTCGACGAGCAGCAAGCGTCCGTCGTGCGAGGCCACGGCGGCGCGGCTGCCGTCCGGTGCCATCGAGAGCCCGACCACCCGGCCGAGCTGTCCGGCGGCGAGCCGGCGCGGGGTCGCGCCGGGTGCGGCCCCGGTGGCGGGCGCGAACTCCAGCGCGTCCTCGCCCTCCGCGTCCGTCACCCACACCACGTGCTCCTCGCCGTCCACGCGGAACGTACGCGGCAGCCGGGCCCGTACGCCCTGCTCGGCGGCCAGCGCCCGAGCGGGTCCCGAACGATGGGTGACCCAGTGGACAGCGCCGCGCACGGCGATCGCACTGCCGCGTCCTGTGTGGTCGGGAGCGCCCGCGCCGAACCAGCGGGCCGCGTTCACGGGATGCGGCTGCAGATCGACACGCTGCCCGCCGAGCCGGATGTCCAGCCGCCGCGGCTCGGCCCCGTCCAGGTCGTCGAGGATCCACAGCTCACCGGCGGACGCGTACACGACGCGCGTACCGTCGGTCGCCGCGTGGCGGGCGTAAAAACCGTCAACTGCCGTGTGCCGCCGCAGGTCCGACCCGTCGGCGAGGGAGGAGTACACGGCTCCCACACCCTCGTGATCGGAGAGGAATACGACCCTGTCCCCGACCCACGACGGGTACTCGAGGTTCCCGTCCAGGTCGGCATGCAGCCGTACGAACTCGCCCCCGCCCTCGCGGTCGATCCACAGCTTGCCCGCCGTGCCGCCCCGGTACCGCTTCCACCAGGCGGCCTCGCGGCCCATGGGCGCGGACAGCAGGACGACGCCGCCGCCGGGGCCGTGGGCGGCGCCGCCAACAGGACCGTACGGAAGGGTGGTTGCCGGACCACCGTCGAGCGGTACGGCCCGCGCCCAGCTGCGCCGCAGGCTGGCCTCGCCGTAGGTGCTGAGTGCGAGGACCTGGCCGTCCGGGGTCCAGCCGCGTACCTGGGTCCGCCAACTGCCCCAGTGCGTAAGGCGTTTGGAGGAGCCGCCGTCGATGGGGGCGATGTGCACCTCGGGGGCGCCGTCGCGGGTGGACGTCCAGGCGAGGGTCGTACCGTCCGGGGAGATGCGCGGATGGTTCACGGGGACGTTGTCGGCGCTGACCCGCCAGGCGCGACCGCCGTCGAGGGGCGCGACCCAGACGTCGTCCTCGGCGGTGAAGGTGATCAACTCGCCGTGGAGATGCGGATACCGGAGATACGTCGCGGACGCCGAGGACGTGGCGGACTCCGAGGACGCAGCGGAGGCATGGGATGCAGCGGATGCGGTCTGTGTCACCCGATCACCCTATGCAGCGGTCCTGCCTCCGGCCAGGGCTTTGGATCACTTCGCCGGATGGCAGGAACAGGTGGGGCTGGGGTGCACGGTGACGGTCTTGGTCACGGTGACGGTCACGGTGGGGCGCGGCTGCTCGTGCGGCGGGGTGGTTTCGTGGTCGTCGCCCGGCGGAGTGGAACCGTGGTCGTCGCCGGTCGGCGTCGGTGCAGGGCCTGTGGCGGTAGGAGCGGTAGTGGTCGGAACGGGGGTGGTCTGGTCGGCCGCATCGCAGTTCCCGAGCACATCCGCCCTGAACCACTCCTTGCCGCCGACCTTGGCGGTCAGATCCCCCCGTACGCACTTCCCGTCGACCTCCTGCGTCACCTGCCCCTTGATGCTGATGTCCCGTCCGCCCGTGTCCTCGCCCACACAGTCGACGGTCGCCACACTCCGCGCACTCGACGAACGCCCGGCGGTCCCCTTTTCCCCGTACGAGGCCGTGCAGCTGACCCATCGCACCTCTACACCCTGCCGCTCGAGCTCCCGCGTCCCGACCTGATCGGTGGTGACCGCCACGGCCGCGGAACTCAACCCTTCACCGGGCTCACACGCGACCACCCCGACGACGGCGACCACCGCGAACCCGGCCACGACCGGGCCTCGCCGCCGCCCCTGCAAACCGTGCCGTATGCACCTCAATGCCCCCATGGGCGGCATGGTGCCACTGCGACGGGGGCTGCGGTAGACCGCATGCGGCCATGCTGGACCCGTACTCAGGCCGTACGGGAGCGGAGCCGGCGCAGCATCCGTGCGTCCTCGAAACCGACTGAGCGGGCGGCGGCGTCGATCGTCGCTCCGTGGCTGATGAAGTGCTGGGCGCGTTCGAGGCGGAGGGTTTGCTGGTAGCGCAGGGGGGTGACGCCGGTGGCTCGGGTGAAGAGGCGGGTGAGGGTGCGTTCGCTGACGCCGACTGCCGTGGCGAGGGTGGCGAGCGGAAGGGGTTCGTCGAAGCGGGCGTCGATGAGGTCCTGGGCGCGGTGGACGGTGTCGTCGAGGTGGGAGCGGTGCCGGAGCATCGCGCTGGACTGCGGCTCGTGGCCGTTGCGGCGGGCGTAGACGACCATGTTCCGGGCCACTTGGGCGGCGACGGCCGGGCCGTGCCGGGTCGCGACCAGGTGCAGGGCGAGATCGATGCCGCTGGCGATACCGGCCGAGGTGATCACGCGGTCGTCGGCGGTGAACAGGACGTCGCGGGCGATCACCGCCTTGGGGTGGCGCCGGGCCAACTCGTCCTGCACGTCGTGGTGGGTGGTGCAGCGGCGGCCGTCGAGCAGGCCGGCCCGGCCGAGCGCGTCGGCTCCGGCGCAGACGCTGGCCACCGTCCCGCCCCTGGCGTGGTGGTCCCGGAGGACCTGCAAGGAGGCGGCGCCGATGGCGGGGGCGTCGGCCAGGGTGACGCACCGCCAGCCGGGCACCACGATCAGATCCTCGGGACCGAGTTCGGGCCAGTCGAGCGCCGCCACCAGCGGCAGCCCTTGGGCGGTGGGGACCTGGGGCTGCTCGGCGACGTAGGTGAGTGTGTAGGGGTGCCCGAAGTCGGCGGCCGTGGAGAAGACCTGCGCGGGGCCGGCCAGGTCCAGCAAGTGGACTCCGGGCACCAGGAAGAAGACGACGTGGCTCACGATTCGGTCATCATGCCTGACGTTCTGCCGCTGCTTCCAGCTGGTCGACGGTCGCGATGGTGGCGAAGCGTCCGGCGAGGGCGTACTCGGTGCGCCTGATGACCTCTTCGGCAGACAGCGTGCGGGGGTCGGCCAGCAGCTCGGCGACGCTCTGGCCGGCGGGAGCGTCGCGGTGCGCGATGGGGTTGGTCGCGGTCGCGTCGGTGACGAAGGTGACCTGGTAGCCGAGGTCGGAGGCGAGGCGGGTGGTGGTCTCCGCGCACTGCTCGGTGCGGATGCCGCAGACGGTGAGTTCGCTGATGCCGCGCTCGGTGAGGAGTTGCTGCAGGTTGGTGGTGGTGAAGGCGTTGTGCGAGGTCTTCTGGAGCAGCGGCTCCCCGTCCGCTCGCTCCAGCTCCTCCATCAGCCGGACATGGCCGAGGGCCGGGTCGAAGACATCGCCGGTGCCGGGCGTGGTGTGCAGTACCCACACCACCAGGTCCCCGGCCTGCCGGGCGAGCCGGACCAGGCGGTTCACCTGGTCGGCGATCTTGGGGTCGGAGATGGTCGCCCACAGCGGGTGGGCACGGAAGGACTCCTGGACATCGATGACGATCAGTGCTCGGGTCATGTCCTTGAGTCTGGGCCGCGGGGGCATGGCGGAGACAGGCCGCATCGGGTCCGGGAGCGGACCGATCTGGTCATCGGTGGTCAGGTGGGTGAGCAACCAGTCGGGTTCGCGCCGTGTGAAGGCCAACTTTCTTGCTCTGACTGACGGTCAGAGGTTAAAGTCCGCGGGCACACATCGGGGGATCACGACAGTGGGGGACATGGCAGACAATATCGGCGCGCGCCCGAAGGGCGTGGGCGCGTGGGGGCAGGCCGTTGCGGCCCTGGTTCTGGTGGGGGCACTCGCTCTGTGGATGTTCGGGGAGGCGTCGTCCTCAGCCAGTGACCCGTCGCCTGCGGCGTGCTCGGGCGGGGAGTCCGAGAAGCCGTCCCGGCACATCTCCGGGATGCAGCTGTGTGAGGCGCTGAACCGTCCGGATCTCGCTGAACTGCTGGGCACGCCAGGGGAAATCGCGCAGACCGCCAGCGACAGCGACGGCTCACTCGAGCTTGCCGGCGGCAAGGAGATCGCCACTCCGTCCGCCCGGGTCGAGTTCGAGACCTACACCGTGACTTTGTCGGCCACGTACGACCGCCTTCCGGTGGCCGGGTCCGCTGAACTTCTGGGGGACAGCGCGCGGCAGATGGGGGCACCTCCGGCTCATGGGGGTCCCCCCGCTCGAGCGAAGCCGACAGTGGGGGAGAAGCCGAGAGTGGGGGAGGTTCTTGGCCGCCCTGCGGTCTTCTACTCGGATCGCACCATCAGCATCAACTTCCGCATCGACGGGAGCGACGCCAACAGCGGTCCCGGCGTTCCGGCCCGCGCCCTCACCGTCGCGCAGGACGAAAAGGACAGCGGCGGCTCCTTCGACGTGACCCTGTGGCGCGCGGACGGCGAGGTGCCGGACGACGCGGTGCTGCTCCGCGTCGCCGAAAAGGTGCTGCCGACCGTACCGGGGTGGCCAGTAGCCTCGTAGCCATGGACGCGTTCTTACCGTTCCTGATCCTGGCCGGCGGCCTTGCCGCACTGCTGGGCTTCTTTACGTGGCTGGCAGCACGCATTCGCCGCCGGGGCCTCGCAGGCGGGGCTGGCCATGAGCGCGGCCCTGGCCTCCTACGAGGAGGCGTTCCGCATCACGGCTCACGCATCTCACGTTGAGATCCGAGCCCAAGCAGAACGCAAGGCGCCGCTCCTGTCGCCTGATGACCACTGGAGGCGTGGCGCCGGCGAAGCAGGCCAGGTGGGTGCGGAAGGTCGTCGACCGACGCGGCCGCGCCTCCACCGCTCACGACGGCGCCTTGGCCGCTGGGTCGATCGCCTGAGGCCCGGTCGCTGATCCATGGACACCGTGTGGATCGTGGTCAAGGGCTTGCTGGGCATGGCTCTTCGGTTCTTGGTCGCCTTTGCGGCCATCTACGTTCTGACGCACCCGTGGCTGAGCGGATGGGACGCATGGATTTCCGTGGTGTGGACGGTGTGCTGGGTGGCCGGAATCCTTGCCCTCCAGATGGTGGTGCACCGGCTGCTCGGGGCCTCGTCGAGCCTGGTGACGGTGGGCCGGTCTCGGCCGTCTCGTGACCTCCAGGAGAGGTTGGCGGATGGGGAGGAGTTGAAGCTGGTCTTCTCCGCGCGTCGGGCGGCAGGACGTCTGCCGTACTTCATGCTGAACGGCGAAGTCATCGTCGTTGTGACGGATCGCAGAGTCACGGTGTTCGCCCGCTCCGCAATCACCGGTAAACCCGGAGCGCAGTGGTGGACCGGCGAACAGGTCGACGTCTCGGCCAAAGACGGTCGGCTGGAACTGTCCACAAGCGGGGGCGAGAAGATGCTGCTGGTCACAGCAGCCGCCTATCGGGCCGACGTGGAGTATTGGGTACCTCGATTGCGTCCCGAGGCACCGTAGTCGGGGCGGCTCATTCAGAGTCGCCCTCGACGCACTGCACGACGTTGTCCAACTCGTCGGCCCATGGGTGACGGAATGGACGACATCGCGTCGCGGTCACGACCACCGTCCCGTGCGCCCCAGCAGCAGTGCCGTCGCCGCCGTGCCCGCCGTCGACGTACGCAGGACACTGCGCCCCAGCCGGTACGCTCCCGCCCCCGCATCGGCGAAAGCCGCCAACTCCTCCGGAGACACGCCCCCTTCAGGCCCCACCACGAGCACGATCGAGCCGGAGGCGGGGAGTTCGGCGGTGGCGAGGGGCTCGCTCGGGTGGGAGCGGTCCTCGTGGAGGACCGCCGCGAAGTCCGCTGTGGTGAGGAATGCGGCGACCTGCTTCGTCGTCATCGGGTCCGTGATGTGGGGGAAGCGGACCCGGCGTGACTGTTTGCCCGCCTCCCTCGCCGTCGCCCGCCACTTGGCGAGGGATTTGAGGCCCCGCTCGCCCTTCCACTGCGTGATGCAGCGGGCGGCGGACCAGGGGACGATCTCGTCGACGCCCGTCTCCGTCATCGTCTCGACGGCGAGTTCGCCCCGGTCGCCCTTCGGAAGGGCCTGGACGACGGTGATACGGGGCGTCGGCTCCGGCTCTTCGTGGACCTCGTGGAGTTCTGCGACCACCAGCCGGTCCTTGCCCTCGGCGGCCTTCACCATGCCCTCCGTCCAGCGTCCGCAGCCGTCCGTCAGGACCACGTCCTCGCCCGGCCGGAGCCGTTTCACGGACACGGCGTGCCGCCCCTCGGGGCCGTCGAGGACGAACTCCGGGCCCGTCGGCACCGCGTCCACCACGAACACCGGCGCGGTCATCAGCCGGCACTCCCGCCGGGCAGCGCCGCAAGGGCCGCCTTCGCCTCGGCGATCTCGTCCGCGAGCACCTCGACCAGCTGCTGCGCCGGCAGATCGCGGGCGAGCCGGTGCCCCTGCCCCGCCCACAGCGCCATCCCCTGCGCGTCCCCCGCCTTGGCCGCCGCCTTGCGCAGACCGGAGGTGAGGTGGTGGATCTGGGGGTACGCGGCGGGGGCGTACGGGCCGTGCTCGCGCAGGAAGCGGTTCACCAGGCCGCGGGCCGGGCGGCCGGAGAAGGCGCGGGTCAGCTCCGTACGTACGAAGAGGGGGTTGGTGAGCGCCTGCTTGTGCAGGGCGTTCGCGCCGGACTCGTGGGTGGCGAGGAAGGCCGTACCGAGCTGGGCGGCGGTGGCGCCCGCGGCGAGCGCGCCGACGATCTGGCCGCCGCGCATGATGCCGCCGGCCGCGACGATCGGGATCTGCACGGCCTCGCGGACCTGTGCGATCAGGGAGAGCAGTCCGATGCCGGCGCCGTCCGTCTCGGGGTTGTCGCGGTGGGTGCCCTGGTGGCCGCCCGCCTCGACACCCTGCACGATCACCGCGTCGGCGCCCGCCCGCTGCACGGCCTGCGCCTCCTCGACGGTGGTCGCGGTGACCATGGTGAACGTGCCGGCGCGGGCGAGGGAGTCCAGGACCTCGCGCGTGGGGCAGCCGAAGTGGAAGGAGACGATCGGCACCGGGTTGTCGAGGAGTACGGCGAGTTTGGCGTCGTAGCCGTCGTCACGTCCGCTGTCGGGATCGCCCAGCTTGGTCTCGTACCAGGCGGACTCGCCGGCCAGCTGGTTGGCGTAGACCTCGACGGTGGCGGGGTCTGCGTACTCGGGCTGCGGCATGAAGAGGTTCACGCCGAAAGGCCGGTTCGTCGCCCCGCGCAGCTGCTTGATCTCCTGGTACATGCCGTCGGCCGTTTTGTAGCCGGCGGCGAGAAAACCGAGCCCCCCTGCCCCGGACACGGCCGCGGCGAGCTGCGGCACGGAGACGCCGCCCGCCATCGGGGCCTGCACGATCGGAAGAGGGAAAAGATCGGTCAGTGCGGAGGACATGACGGCATGTTGTCACGTCCCTCCAAGAGGACCGAATCCGGCCTTCCAGCTGGCATACGCCACGGGAATGGGCGCCGGTCAGCGCCCATGACGAAGGCCTCTGGGCACGAGAACAAGCCGCACTCAGAGGCCTCCGGAGACATGCTTCAGCCGCGAGAAAGACACGCCCTCAGCGACCGTTGAAGGCATCCTTCAGCCGCGAGAACAGACCCTGCTGCCCAGGCTGACTGTGCTCACCCGGGGGCCGCTGCATCCCATTGCCGCTGCGCGGCGGGCCGGACCCCCGGCCGACCAGTCCGCCCACCGTCAGCGCCCGTTGAACGCGTCCTTAAGGCGCGAGAAGAGCCCTTGCTGCCCAGGCTGGAACTGCCCCGTAGGCCGTTCCTCCCCCCGCAGCTTCGCCAGCTCGCGCAGCAGCCGCTCCTGCTCCACGTCGAGCTTGCTCGGAGTCTGGACCTCGACGTGCACGATGAGGTCGCCGCGACCGCCGCCGCGCAGATGCGTGACACCGCGGCCGTGCAGCGGGATCGACTGGCCGGACTGGGTGCCGGGGCGGATGTCGATCTCCTCCATGCCGTCGAGCGTCTCCAGCGGGACCTTCGTGCCGAGCGACGCCGCGGTCATCGGGAGGGTGACCGTGCAGTGCAGATCGTCGCCGCGGCGCTGGAAGGCGGGGTGCGGGACCTCGTGGATCTCGACGTAGAGGTCACCGGCGGGTCCGCCGCCGGGGCCGACCTCGCCCTCTCCGGCGAGCTGGATCCGCGTGCCGTTGTCGACACCGGCCGGGATCTTCACGGTCAGGGTCCGGCGGGAGCGTACGCGTCCGTCGCCCGCGCACTCCGGGCACGGGTTCGGTACGACCGTGCCGAAGCCCTGGCACTGCGGGCAGGGCCGGGACGTCATGACCTGGCCGAGGAAGGACCGCGTGACCTGCGAGACCTCACCGCGGCCACGGCACATGTCACACGTCTGCGCTGAGGTACCCGGAGCCGCGCCCTCGCCGCTGCACGTGGTGCAGACGATGGCCGTGTCGACCTGGATGTCCTTCGTCGTCCCGAAGGCCGCCTCGTCGAGCTCGACGTCCAGACGGATCATCGCGTCCTGGCCGCGCCGGGTGCGCGAGCGCGGGCCCCGCTGGGACGCCGTACCGAAGAACGCGTCCATGATGTCCGAGAAGTTCCCGAAGCCGCCCGCGCCGAAGCCGCCCGGGCCGCCGCCGGCCGCCTGGGACAACGGGTCGCCGCCGAGGTCGTAGACCTGCTTCTTCTGCGGGTCCGACAACACCTCGTACGCGGCGTTGATCTCCTTGAACCGCTCCTGCGTCTTCGGATCGGGATTGACGTCCGGATGCAGCTCGCGTGCGAGTCTCCGGAAAGCCTTCTTGATCTCGTCCTGTGACGCATCGCGGCGCACGCCGAGTACGGCGTAGTAGTCCGTGGCCACTTACGACTCCGCCAGGATCTGTCCGACGTACCGTGCCACCGCTCGTACCGCTCCCATCGTTCCCGGGTAATCCATGCGGGTCGGTCCGACCACGCCGAGTTTGGCTACTGCCTCGCCGCCCGAACCGTAACCGACAGAGACGACCGACGTGGAGTTGAGTCCCTCATAGGCGTTCTCATGACCGATCCGCACCGTCATGCCCGAATCGCTTGCCTCACCAAGGAGTTTGAGCAGGACGACCTGCTCCTCCAATGCTTCCAGAACGGGCCGGATCGTGAGGGGAAAGTCATGTCCGAAGCGGGTGAGATTGGCGGTGCCGCCGATCATCAGCCGCTCCTCGGTCTCCTCGACGAGCGTCTCCAGCAGAGTGGAGAGCACCGTCGAGACCGTGCCGCGGTCCTCGGCCTCGAAGGCCTCCGGCAGGTCCTGCACCAGCTGCGGGACGTCCGCGAAACGGCGTCCCGCGACCCGGCTGTTGAGCCGCGCGCGCAGATCCGCCAGAGACGTCTCCCCGAACGGCGCCGGGCAGTCGACCATGCGCTGCTCGACCCGTCCGGTGTCCGTGATCAGTACGAGCATGACGCGGGCCGGAGCCAGCGACAGCAGCTCCACGTGCCGCACCGTCGAGCGCGTCAGCGAGGGGTACTGCACCACGGCGACCTGCCGGGTGAGCTGCGCCAGCAGCCGTACGGTCCGGCCCACCACGTCGTCCAGATCGACGGCGCCGTCGAGGAAATTCTGGATCGCCCGTCGCTCGGGCGCCGTCATCGGCTTGACGCCCGCGAGCTTGTCGACGAAGAGGCGGTAGCCCTTGTCCGTGGGGATGCGTCCGGCGCTGGTGTGCGGCTGCGCGATGTAGCCCTCGTCCTCCAGCGCCGCCATGTCGTTGCGCACCGTCGCCGGGGAGACCCCGAGGCTGTGCCGCTCGGTGAGCGCCTTGGAACCCACCGGCTCTTCCGTGCCCACGTAGTCCTGGACGATGGCGCGAAGCACTTCGAGCCTGCGTTCACTGAGCATCGCGCACACCTCCAGCTGGTCTCCCGTGTTCTTCGCTTGGCACTCAGCGCGCACGAGTGCCAGCATCCCGGCTCAAGTGTACGGCCGTCGGGTACGGCCCCGGCAAGGGCGGACCTGAGCCGCTGATCCGAGGTGTACGGGCATGTCCTGCTCTGTCGGGGACATACAGCTAGCGTCGTTGCATGACGGTGACTTGGGAAGAGTCCGCGCGATGCTGAACACGGTCTGGGCGGAGGCGGGGTGGGAGGAGCTGGCACCCGGGGTCGGGCGGTGCCGTCTTCCCGTGTGGGACTGCACGGTCGGTCTTGTCGTGGGCGAGGGTGCGGCGCTCATGATCGACGCGGGGTCGAGTGTGCGGGAGGGCGTACGGCTGCGTACGGAGGCGCAAGGGCTCCTCGGGGGTGGCAGGGTGACCCATCTCGCGCTCACGCACCCGCACTTCGACCATGTCCTCGGGACGGCGGCCTTCGCGGGGGTCGAGGTCTTCGGGGCGGTGGGCGTGGACCGGGTACTCGTCCACGACCGCGACGAGCTGCGCGCGGACGCCGTACGCAACGGCGCCGATCCGCGCGAGGCGGCCGAAGCGGCGGATCTCCTCGTCCGGCCGCGGCACCTGGTGTCCGGCGAGTGGACCCTGGACCTGGGCGGCGGGCGACAGGTCCTGCTGGCGAACGTGGGGCCTGGTCATACGCCTCACGATCTGGCGGTGCTGGTTCCCGCCGGGCACGGCAGGCACGGCTTGGCTGGCACCGCCGGCAGCCCTGGCAGGCCCGGATCCCCCGGCAGGCCTGGTGCGGCCCCCTCCGCCGAGGCTTCCGAGGCCCCCGAGGTCGTCTTCTGCGGCGACCTGGTCGAGGAGTCCGGCGAACCTCAGGCCGGCCCCGACGCCGTACCGTCCCACTGGCCCGCGGCCCTGGACCGGCTGCTGGCCCTGGGCGGCGAGGACGCGGTGTACGTCCCGGGGCACGGCACCGCGGTGGACGCGGCCTTCGTCCGGGCACAACGGGACGCGCTGGCAAGGCGTTTCGCTGTGTCGTGAAGGTCGTGGTCATATCGGTATCGTCTGCCGAATGCGCCAGTACTCACCGGACCTGACTCCTCCCTGGAAGAAGCGCGGGCCCGTACCGGAGGTCCCGGCCGAGCCCGGCCTGGTCGTCGAGGAGCCCGGCACCGGCTTCTGCGGCGCCGTGATCCGCTGCGAGGCGGCCACGGTCACGCTGGAGGACCGCTTCGGCAAGCACCGGGTGTTCCCGCTCGAGCCGCGCGGGTTCCTGCTGGAGGGCCGGGTGGTGACGCTCGTACGTCCGTCGTCGGCGCCGGTACGTCCCACGCGTACGGCATCCGGCTCGGTGGCCGTCCCCGGCGCCCGCGCCCGTGTGGCCCGTGCCGGACGCATCTACGTGGAGGGGCGCCACGACGCGGAACTGGTCGAAAAGGTGTGGGGCGACGACCTACGCATCGAGGGCGTAGTCGTGGAATACCTGGAGGGCATCGACGACCTCCCGTCGATCGTGGCCGAATTCGCCCCCGGCCCCGATGCCCGCCTGGGCGTCCTGGTCGACCACCTGGTGCCCGGCAGCAAGGAGTCGCGTATCGCGGAGGCGGTGACAAGTGAATACGCGCTGGTCGTCGGCCATCCGTACATCGACGTCTGGGAGGCCGTGAAGCCGGCGTCCGTGGGCATCGCGGGATGGCCCCGGGTCCCCCGCGGACAGGACTGGAAGACGGGCGTGTGCCGGGCGCTTGGGTGGCCGGAGAACACGGGCGCGGCGTGGGAACGGATCCTTGGCTCGGTGCGCTCTTACAAGGACCTGGAACCGGAACTTCTGGGCTCGGTGGAGCACCTGATCGACTTCGTCACGGCGCCGGAGTGACGGCTGCGTGCAGCGGGATTCGCCCCCGCCGCCCTTACCCGTCCCATACCAAGGGGCTCCGCCCCTGGACCCCGCTGGGGCTGCGCCCCAGACCCCGCTATCGGCCTGGCGGCCTCGTCCTCAAACTCCCCCAGCTACCGCTGGGAGGTGCCCCCAGACGGGCTGATTGATACGGGCCTGCGCTGCGAAGTTCCGCCAGGGCAGCCGAACCGACCTCAGTCTCGGAAGTCAGCTCAGGGACGCGCAAATTCAGCCCCTCCGGCGTTTGCGAACTCAGCCCCTTGGGGGTCTCCCCCCAGCGGTAGCTGGGGGGAGTTTGAGGAGCGGGGGTCCGGGGGCTGGCCCCCGAACGGGGTCCGGGGC
>NZ_JAAKZX010000086.1 GCF_011045025.1 Streptomyces ureilyticus | reverse complement strand
GTTCACCGTCGCCCGTGTTGAGGTCGTCGGTCCGCTGCCAGCCCAGTCCGGTCCCTGCGGCAATCGCCTCCTCGCACAGCGGCTCCGGTTTCGCCGCAGTGGAGATGTGCAACGGGCCGCCCGCGGTCACGACCGAGGGGTCGCCCGGGGTGGCCGGGGGCAGGCCCGCGATCTGGGACAACAGGTCGCACCAGGCGGCGAGATGGGAGGCCGTGTCCGGGACGCCGCCGAGGCCCTCGCGCGGGGTCCAGGAAGCGCGGATCTCGATCTGGGAGGCGGGCCGGCGTTCCGAGAGGCCGCCGAAGTAGTGGGAGCTCGCGCGGGTGACGGTGCCGCCGGCTTCGCCGTACGACAGGCCGCGGGCCTGGAGGGCGCCGGTCAGCCAGGACCAGCAGACGTCGGGGAACAGCGGGTCGGCGGCGATCTCCGGTTCCAGTTCCGCGCGTACGAGCGTGACCAGGCGGAACGATCCCTGCCAGGCCTCGTGTCCGGCGGGGTCGTGAAGGAGGATGAGCCGGCCGTCCGCCAGGTCTTCCTCGCCGTCCACGACCGCGGCCTCCAGCGCGTACGCGAACGGGGCGAGCCGCTGCGGCGGCTTGGTCGGGTCGATCTCGATCTCCGGCCGCAGCCGGGCCGTGCCGAGCGCGTCGACGGCTGTGCGGAAGGTCAGCGGAGTCGCATCCGCTCCCGTTCGCAGTGCCTCGTCGTTCCTGGCTTCCCCGCCAGCGTCGTCCGACAGTCGTCCTTGAGCCGCAGCCATGCGGGGAAGATTAAGGGGAACGGCGCCTTCGTGCAGGGAGAGACACCCGTGCCTCCGGCGGTTGGGCGGGGAACGGTTCGGTTTCGTTGTGTTTGTGAGTGTGACTGGGAGTCGCCGGGGGCGGTTCGTCGAGGGGTTGTTCGGTTCGTTGGCGGCTTCGGGTTGTGTCGGGTTGCTCGCGCCCTCGCGGCGGAGCCGCAAATCGATACAGCCCCGCGTCCTAAAGGGCCCTAAAGGGGTGCCTGCTGCCCCCGAGGCTTCTTGTCCGTGCGGCGTGCGAGACTTTCGGCGTGAGTTCCAATGACCGCCCGACGGGCCAGCCGACAGCCACGTACGAATCCGCCTTCATGAAGGCGTGCCGGCGCGAAGCCGTGCCGCATACGCCGGTGTGGTTCATGCGGCAGGCCGGGCGTTCGCTGCCCGAGTACCGCAAGGTGCGCGAGGGCATCCCCATGCTCGAGTCGTGCATGCGGCCCGAGCTGGTCGCGGAGATCACGATGCAGCCGGTGCGCCGGCACAACGTGGACGCGGCGATCTACTTCAGCGACATCGTCGTCCCGCTCAAGGCCATCGGTGTCGATCTCGACATCAAGCCGGGCGTCGGACCGGTCGTCGAGAAGCCGATCCGGTCCCGCGCCGACCTCGCGCAACTGCGCGACCTGACGCCGGAGGACGTCGCGTACGTCACTGAGGCCATCGGTCTGCTCACCGCCGAGCTCGGCGAGACCCCGCTCATCGGCTTCGCCGGCGCACCCTTCACGCTCGCCAGCTACCTCGTGGAGGGCGGGCCGTCCCGCAACCACGAGCACACCAAGGCGCTCATGTACGGCGACCCGCAGCTGTGGGCCGAACTGCTCGACCGGCTCGCGGAGATCACGGCAGCCTTCCTGAAGGTGCAGATCGAGGCGGGCGCCTCGGCCGTGCAGCTCTTCGACTCGTGGGTCGGCGCCCTGGCACCGGCCGACTACCGGCGCTCCGTCATGCCCGCCTCCACGAAGGTCTTCGAAGCCGTGAAGTCGTACGGGGTTCCCCGTATCCACTTCGGCGTCGGCACCGGCGAGTTGCTCGGTCTCCTGGGCGAGGCGGGCGCGGACGTCGTCGGTGTCGACTGGCGGGTCCCGCTCGACGAGGCCGCGCGCCGCGTCGGCCCGGGCAAGGCGCTCCAGGGCAACCTCGACCCCGCGGTCCTCTTCTCCACCACCGAGGCCGTGGAGACCAAGACGCAGGAGATCCTCGACGCCGCCGCGGGGCTGGAGGGCCACATCTTCAACCTCGGCCACGGAGTCCTGCCGAGTACGGACCCGGACGCGCTGACCCGGCTCACGGAGTACGTCCACACACGCACCGCCCGCTAACGAGGTCTCCAAGTCTGCCGCGGCCGTGCCTGCCTGCCCCACAGCAGGCCGCGCGGCTCCGGTGGGGGTGGGGTGCCCGGGCGCAGGGGCCAGGCGAGGAGCATGCCTGCGACGAAGCCGACGACATGGGCGACGTACGCGACGGTGCCGGCATCCGTGACGCCGGCGCCGGACGAGTACACCGCCTGGAGGCCGAACCAGAAGCCCAGGACCAGCCAGGCGGGCAGTCGCAGCGGCAGGAAGATCAGGAACGGTACGAGGACCCAGACGCGGGCCTTCGGATAGAGGACCAGGTACGCGCCCAGGACACCGGCGATCGCACCGGATGCGCCGATCAGCGGGTCGCCTGAGGTGGCGTTGACGAAGGCGAAGGCGTACGCCGCCGCGTAGCCGCAGAGCACGTAGAAGAGCAGGTAGCGGACGTGGCCGAGGCGGTCCTCGATGTTGTTGCCGAAGATCAGCAGGAAGAGCATGTTGCCGAGCAGGTGCAGCCAACTGCCGTGCAGGAACATCGCGGTGAGCACCGACAGCGGGGGCGACTTGTCGTAGTCGGGCGGACCCACCACACAGCCCGGCCCCTGTGGGCCCATGGCCACGTCGCCGGTGGGCACGACGGTCGGTGTCCGGTCGTGGATCATCTCGCGGGGCACCGCCGCCCACTGGTCCAGGAAGCCTTGCAGCTGGCAGAGCTGCGCGAGGCTGCTCTCGCCGACCAGCGAGGCGGCCACGCCCGGGGTGGCCAGGAAGACAAGGACGTTGGCGCCGATCAGCGCGTACGTCACGACCGGTGTGCGGCGGGCCGGGTTCACATCATGGACGGGGATGACCACAAGGAACTCCTGCCCGCGAGCGGGCCCTTCTGAACGGGTGTGAACGGGAGCGCGTGTGTCTGCGTATGTTTCGGCAACCGCCGTGATCCCAGCAACACGTGAGGAACAGGTCAATGAACGACCGAGTCACTCCGACTATGACCGCCACGCCGGACGGCGAGGCGGAAGTAGCCCTCGTCCTCAGACTGTCGTGGGAGGACGTGGCCGCGCTCGGCCAGGAAGCCGGTCGGCTCGCCGCGAGCATGCAGCGTCCCGTGACCCTCGACGAGGCGGCCAGCCACCGGCTGCGCAGCCGTCAGCCCGGCACGCACGCGCGGCCTCAGTCGGCGCCGCAGCCGCCGCAGGTTTCGCCGGTGTCGTCGTTGCCGCGGTCGCCCGGCGAGCAGGCTCGGCAGGCCATAGAGAAGATCAACGGAACCACTCCTGGAGCGGCTCAGGGTGCCTGAGACGTCGTCAGGGCTCCGGGGTCCTTGAGGCTCCAGGGCTCCGTGCCCTGACGCCCCCAGGCGTCTCCGGCGCCCTGGGCCGTGAGCATGCGCGCGCGTGGCCGGCGCGGAGGGCCATGCGCGCGTGTCGCTCCGCTGGGTTGAGCAGGGGGGGCGTTTCAACGGAGGTTGTATCTGAGGTGCGGGGTCGTTGTGGCTGGTCGCTCCCCCACTCTCGAATTCGCTCGAGCGGGGGGACCCCCATCGCGGCGGAGCCGCACATTGATACAGCCCCGCGCCCCTGAAGGGGCGCTTGTCCTGGGCCCCATTTAAATCGTTACCGTCGACCGAATACCGCCCCCACCGCCTTGCGCGCCGCCACCTGTACCGGATCCCAGACCGGGGAGAACGGAGGCGCGTAGCCCAGGTCCAGAGCTGTCAGCTGCTCTACGGTCATGCCTGCCGTCAGGGCTACCGCTGCGATGTCCACTCGTTTGCCCGCGCCCTCGCGGCCTACGATCTGGACGCCCAGTAGGCGGCCGGTGCGGCGTTCGGCGAGCATTTTTACGGTCATGGGGGCTGCGCCCGGGTAGTAGCCGGAGCGGCTGGTGGACTCGATGGTGACCTTCTCGTACTGGAGACCTGCCCTGCGTGCGTCTTTTTCGCGGAGGCCTGTGCGGGCGATCTCCAGGTCGCAGACCTTGCTGACCGCAGTGCCCACGACGCCGGGGAACGTGGCGTAGCCGCCGCCGGCGTTCGCGCCGATCACCTGGCCGTGTTTGTTGGCGTGCGTGCCCAGCGCGATGTGCCGTTCGCGGCCGGAGACCAGGTCGAGGACCTCCACGCAGTCGCCGCCGGCCCAGATGTTCTCGTAGCCGCGTATGCGCATGGCCTGGTCGGTCAGCAGCCCCCCGTGGTCGCCCAGCGGCAGCCCCGCCGCCTGCGCCAGCGTCGTCTCCGGACGTACGCCGATGCCGAGCACCACCACGTCCGCCGGGTACTCGGCGTCCTCCGTGGCCACCGCGCGGACCCGGCCGTCCTCGCCGGTGAGGATCTTGGTGACCTCGGCGTCGTTCACCATCGTGATGCCCAGGCCCTCCATGGCCTCGTGCACCAGCCGGCCCATGTCGGGGTCGAGCGTGGACATCGGCTCCTTGCCGCGGTTGACCACCGTCACCTCGTAGCCGCGGTTCACCAGCGCCTCGGCCATCTCCACGCCGATGTAGCCGGCGCCGACCACCACCGCGCGCCGGCCGGACGTACGGGCCAGCGTGTCGATCAGGGCCTGCCCGTCGTCGAGGGTCTGCACGCCGTGCACTCCCGGGGCGTCGATCCCGGGCAGCGGCGGACGGATCGGCCGGGCGCCCGTGGCGATCACGAGCTTGTCGTACGACGTCCACGCCTCGGCCCCGGACTCCAGGTCACGGGCGCGGACCCGGCCGCCCGCGACATCCAGCGCCGTCACCTCCGTACGCATCCGCAGGTCGATCCCGCGCTCCCGGTGCTCCTCGGGGCTGCGCGCGATCAGCTGGTCCCGGTCGGTGACGTCGCCGCCCACCCAGTACGGGATGCCGCACGCGGAGTACGAGCTGAAGTGGCCGCGCTCGAACGCGATGATCTCCAGCTCGTCGGGGCCCTTCATACGACGCGCCTGGGACGCGGCGGCCATGCCCGCCGCGTCCCCTCCGACGACCACCAGGCGTTCTCTCGTACGGCTCATGTCCATATGAACACGCTACGGGGGCGCGGCATTTCAGTCCCGCCAGCCCTCCTGTCAGTCCGCCTTGCCGTCCTCTCCCGGCGCCGGCCGGGCGACCGGCAGGGACATGCCGGCGGTCGCCGTACCCGTACCCGCGCCCGCTGCGGCCGGGCGGTTCGGCAGCCGGTGGCGCAGGAAACGCACCCACAGCAGCAGGAGCAGCGCCGCGCCCACCAGGAAGGGGAGCACCGCGGCGAGGGCCATCGCGATCCAGTGGAACGTGGCGACGAACGCGTCCCAGCCGCCCGAGAGGGCGTCCGCGAGCCCCGGGTCCTCGTCCTCCGCCGCCTTCACCGGTGTCTCGGACAGCTGCAGGGTGATCGTGGCCAGGCTCGTACGGTCCTTCAGGGAAGCCTGCTGGGCCAGCAGGGCCTCCAAGTCGGCCTGCCGGGTGCTCAACTCGCCTTCCAGCGTGACCACATCGCTGAGTTTCGTCGCCTGGTCCATCAGCTCGCGGATCCGGATCACGCTGGCGCGCTGTGTCTTGATGCGGCTCTCCACGTCGACGACCTGGTCCGTGACGTCCTCCGCCTTCGCGGTCCGGTCGATCAGCTTGCCGGAGCCCTCCAGGTCATCGAGCACCTCCTCGTAGCGGTCCGTGGGCACCCGCAGGACGACGCGTGAGCGCTCGCGGCCCTTGGAGTCGCGGTCGGTGGTCTCGTTGCCGACGATGCCGCCCGCGGTCTCGACGGCGGTACGGGCCTCGGCGAGAGCCTTGGGTACGTCCTTGACCTGCACGGTCAGGGACGCGGTACGGATGATGTGGGTGGCGCTCAACTTCGGTGGCGCGGTGGCCTGTTGGCCTTTGCCACTGCTGTCCCGGGCGTCGCCCGCGCCCTGCTCGGACTGGGCCGCGGCTTTATCGCCATCGCCGCTGTCCGAGGTGGTGCCGCCGGCCTCGTCCGCGCCGGTGCATCCCGCGAGCGCGAGGGCGGCGGCCAGCAGCAGTGCCGAGAGAGTCTGGACAGGCCGTACGGACCGTATGGATCGGTGCCTGGGTGTGGTGCCACGTGTCTGCATGTCGGCGTACCCCCGAGAGTGTCGTGATGACTGACGCTCCTTCGACGCCGGAGCGGGGCGGAACGTTGGACGTATCCGGTCCCGAACTGGTCACGGTCAGGACTCGTCATGGACACCGGGTGCCGGAGGGACTGTCAGTGCCGGGTGCGACAGTGGAGACATGCACGCAGACACTCGTACGAGCCCGGGTCACGTCATCGTCATCGGGGGCGGCATCGCGGGGCTGGCCGCCGCCCACCGGCTGCTGGACGGCGGCGCGCGCGTGACCGTCCTGGAGGCCTCGGACCGGCTCGGCGGCAAGCTGCTCCCCGGCGAGATCGCGGGTGCGCGAGTCGACTTCGGCGCCGAGTCGATGCTGGCCCGGCGCCCCGAGGCGGTGGCGCTCGCCCGCGAGGTGGGCCTCGGCGCCCGGCTCCGGACGCCCGCGACGGCGAGCGCGTCGATCTGGACGCGGGGGGCGCTGCGGCCCATGCCCAAGGGCCACGTCATGGGTGTGCCCGGTACCGCGTCGGCCCTCGCCGGACTGCTCTCCGAGGAGGGCGTGCACCGCATCGAGCGCGACGCCGAACTGCCGCGTACGGAGATCGGCGACGACGTGGCGGTGGGGGAGTACGTGGCGGCCCGCCTCGGCCGCGAGGTGGTGGACCGCCTGATCGAGCCGCTCCTGGGCGGTGTCTACGCGGGCGACGCGTATCGCATCTCCATGCGCTCGGCCGTCCCCCAGCTCTTCGAGGCGGCGCGTACGCACGTGTCGTTGACGGAGGCGGTCCGGGGCATCCAGGCCCGCGCGGCCGCCGCACAGCAGACGGGCCCCGTCTTCATGGGCATTGAGGGCGGCGTCGGTCAACTGCCGCTCGCGGTAGCCGAGTCGGTGCGGGCGCGGGGCGGCGAGATCGTCACCGGGACGCGGGTGACGGAGCTGCGCAGGGTCGCGGGGGAGGTGGCCGCGGGCGGGCCGGGAGAGACGCGGGCGCGCGGCGGAGGGCTGCCCACGGCCTGGCGCATCGTCGCGGGAGGGCGGGTGCTGCACGCCGACGGTGTTGTCGTCGCCGTTCCCGCCGGCGCGGCTGCCGCCTTGCTGCGGGACGAAGCGCCCGCTGCCGCGGCCGAACTGGCCGGTGTCGAGTACGCCTCCATGGCGCTCGTCACGCTCGCCTACCGGCGCGGCGAGATCCGCCTCCCTGAAGGAAGCGGTTTTCTGGTGCCGCCTGTTGACGGGCGGACCATCAAGGCGTCGACGTTCGCTTCCCAGAAGTGGGGGTGGATCGACGAGGAGAACCCGGACGTGCTGGTCCTGCGGACGTCCGTGGGGCGGTACGGCGAGACCGAGATCCTCGGGCGCGAGGACGGCGAGCTCGTCGACGTCTCGCGGCACGACCTGGGGGAAGCCACGGGGCTGGATGCCGCACCCGTCGCGGCGAGCGTCACACGCTGGACCGACGGCCTGCCCCAGTACCCCGTCGGGCACCACGCGCGCGTGGCCCGCATCCGGGAGCACGTCGGCAAGCTGCCGGGCCTCGCGGTGTGCGGAGCGGCGTACGACGGAGTGGGCATCCCGGCGTGCATCGCGAGTGCGTACGCCGCCGTGGACCAGATGAGAGGCGACCGCGACGGACTGGACGAGCTGATCACGAACCCGGTGCAGAGCCGGCACGGCGGAGCGGGAGAATAGCCCCATGAGTGACGACGCCCCCACCACCGACCCCGCCAGGACCCCGAACAAGGGCAAGCTGGCCAAGGACCTGAACGAGGTCATCCGCTACACCCTGTGGTCCGTCTTCAAGCTGCGAGACGTCCTCCCCGAGGACCGCACCGGCTACGCGGACGAGGTCCAGGAGCTCTTCGACCAGCTCGCCGCCAAGGACGTCACGATCCGCGGCACGTACGACGTGTCCGGACTGCGCGCCGACGCCGACCTCATGATCTGGTGGCACGCGGAGACCGCCGACCAGCTCCAGGAGGCGTACAACCTCTTCCGCCGTACGAAGCTGGGGCGCGCCCTGGAGCCGGTCTGGTCGAACATGGCGCTGCACCGCCCCGCCGAGTTCAACCGCTCGCACATCCCGGCGTTCCTCGCCGACGAGACGCCGCGCAACTACATCAGCGTCTACCCGTTCGTGCGCTCCTACGACTGGTACCTGCTGCCCGACGAGGACCGCCGCCGCATGCTCGCCGACCACGGCAAGATGGCCCGCGGCTACCCGGACGTGCGCGCCAACACGGTCGCCTCGTTCTCCCTCGGCGACTACGAGTGGATCCTCGCCTTCGAGGCCGACGAGCTGTACCGCATCGTCGACCTCATGCGCCACCTGCGCGCCTCCGAGGCCCGGATGCACGTCCGCGAGGAGGTCCCGTTCTACACCGGGCGCCGTAAGTCCGTGGCTGAGCTGGTCGCGGGCCTGGCCTGAGCGGCTGCCTCAGCGCGATAGCGCGTCAGCGCCTCAGCAGGACCCGGCGGGTGGCACGCGCCAGGCGGGCCGCCGGGCGTCGGGACAGCGGGGCGGGGCCTGAGCGCTCCAGCCACCAGTCGCTCAACTGCCGCTGTACGTCGGCGTCTTCGAGGCGGCCGTGCAGGAGCAGGTGTTCGGCGAAGGCCAGGGCGTCGTGCCGGTAGCCGTCGGTCATCGGGTGGTCGTTCGCGTACGCCAGGAAATGCGTGCGGTACGCCCCCGCCAGGAATTCCGGTAGTTCCGGGGCGACCTTGGCGACGACGTCTGCCCGCTTCGAGGCGAGCGCCCGTGCTTGCACGGCCAGCCGTGAGCGGTCGAAGCCCTCGGGGGTGGGGGTTCCGGCGACGAGGGCGGAGAGCAGGGCGGTCTGGGCCAGGGCGAGGCGCTGACGGGGGGCTTCGGTGTCTGCGTTGTCCTGCGGGGCGCCCTGGTCCCGTACGCCGGAGGTCTCGGCCCGTACGCCTGAAGGCCTGGCGTTTGCGTTCGGAGACTGCTCCACGGTCTCCCTGATCGTTGCCAACTCCCGCTCCAGCTCGGCCGGTTCGGGGAAGTTCTCGTCCCGCTCCAGGAGGACGCCCGGGGGGCGCACTCGGGATGCCAGGTCCGCGAGGATGTCGAGGACCGCCGGGGGGACGGCGTGGGCGTGGCTGTCGTGC
Source organism: Streptomyces ureilyticus (assembly GCF_011045025.1). Lineage (GTDB taxonomy): Bacteria > Actinomycetota > Actinomycetes > Streptomycetales > Streptomycetaceae > Streptomyces > Streptomyces ureilyticus. Next base: position 29,590 of record NZ_JAAKZX010000086.1, on the reverse strand, counting down.
CAGACGCCGTCGCGTTCGAAGCCGCCGGCGACATGGACGTACGCGATGGCCTCGACGGGCAGTTCGTCGAGGGCCTTGGCGGGGTCTTCGCCGCGGTTGACGTGGTTGGTGTGGAGGTTGGCCACGTCGATGAGGAGCCGTACGCCGGTTCGGTCGACCAGGTCGTACAGGAACTGTCCCTCGGTCATCTCCTCGCCCGGCCAGGAGATCAGTGCCGCGATGTTCTCGACGGCGAGGGGTACGGGGAGGGCGGCCTGGGCGATGCGGATGTTCTCGCACAGGACGTCGAGGGCGTCCCGCGTGCGCGGCACCGGCAGCAGGTGCCCGGCCTCCAGGCGGGTTGAGGCGGTGAGGGGGCCGCCTGCGCGGACGAACGCGATGTGCTCGGTGACGAGCGGCGCGATGAGCGCTTCGGCGCGTTCGGCGAGGGCGGTGAGGCGGTCCTCGTCGGGCCGTTCGGCGCCGCCGAGGCCGAGTGAGACGCCGTGCGGTATGACCGTGACGCCGCGGGCGCGGAGGCGCTGCAGTGAGTCCGGGATGTGTCCCGGGCACACGTTTTCCGCAACGGCCTCGACCCAGTCGATGCCGGGCATGCGCTCGACGGCCTCGGCGATTTCTGGCCGCCATCCGATTCCCGTACCCAGTGGCTGCATGACCGGGTCATGGCCCCGAAGCGGGGGGTCGAACCCCTTGGCGGGGACGTTCAGAGCAACATTTGAGGTTCGGGTGGGCCGAGACCGAAGCTACAAGCGACGCACCCGCAGCTCACCTCACGGCGACAGCCGGTAGAAGCGCCACAGGTCGTGCGCGACGGGCAGTACCTCCGTCGAGCCGTACCCCGCCTCGTCGGCGTACGCCCGTACCGTCGCCGGCCGCAACACCGTGCCCGCCTCCACCTTCGCGCCCTCCGCCCGCGTGGCAGGCAGGCAATGCAGCACGCTGAACGCGTAGTTGAGGCGGTCCAGGTCCGGCCCCGGAGCGGTGAAGTCCTCGCTCACCTGCTCATCCGCGACGAGCACGGCGCCTGACGGAGTCAGCAGTCGCCGTACCGAGGTCAGCGCTCCGATCGGGTCCGCCATATCGTGCAGCGCTTCGAACACGGTGACCAGATCCACGGCCCCGTCGAGCCCTGCCCCGGCCGCGTCCGTGTTGACGAAGGCGATCCGATCGCCGAGTCCGGCCCCGGCGGCGTTGCGCCGGGCCTGTTCGACGGAGGCGGCGTCCAGGTCGATGCCGGTCAGCCGGGCTCTGGGGAAGGCGTGGGCCAGGGCGATCGTCGACCAGCCGAGGCCGCAGCCCAGGTCGAGCACCCGGGCGCCGGAGCCGTCGGTGAGCCGGCGGTGGACGTCCGGCAGTGCCGCGACCCAGGAGCGGAGCATCTCCGGTTGGAACATGGGGCGGTTCAGGCCCGCGATGCCCTCGCGGGTGCCCTCGCCGTAGCGCTCGTACGGCACGCCGCCGCCCGTGCCGAAGGCCTCCAGCACCTCGGGCAGGGTCGTGGCGATGGAGGCGATGAACTGCGGGCCGGCCGCCATGTAACACGGGTCGTCGCGGTCCAGCAGGACGCGACGGTGTTCGGCGGGGAGTGAGAACCGCCGGCCGTAGTCGTCGTCGGGAGCGGAGGTGGCCGGCCCGGACACGGTCAGGATCCCGGCGACCGCCTGCTGCTCCAGCCACTCGCGGGCGTACCGCGCATGGATGCCCGCCGAACTGGACAGTTCGCGGGGCGTCATGGGGCCGTGCGCGGCCAGCGCCTCGTACAGGCCGCGGCGTGCGCCGACCTCGATCGTGAGGATCTCCAGGGCCGAGAGCATCCTCGTGAGGATCTCCTCGGCCAGCCGTTCGGCGTTCGGGGTGGGCGCGGGTGCGTCGGTCATGGTCGTGACTTCCTGTGTCGATCGTCCGCCGGCGGTCCGGTCCTGTTCACCGTCCCACGCGAGACTTCAGGGAGTCACCGCGCGATCACGGTGTGTCCTCCGAACGGGGATGCCGCTCACTTGCCCAAGGGCGTCCCCGGTGTGGGTTCCGGCAGCGGGGCGAGCAGAGACGGGTACGCAGTCGTCGCCTGCTCCTTCGTCAGAGCGGCGGTGATCCTGCGGGCCAGGAGTGGGTCGGCCGGGAGGACGTGTGAGGCGAACCAGCGGGCGGCCGACGGGGCGGGGGAGGGTTCGACGAATTCCGGGCCCGCGTAGTCGTCGAGCGGGGGATCGTAGATGTAGCCGGCGACCACGCCGTGGTTCACCAGGCGTTCGACGAGGGCGTCGCGGTCGTGGACCAGGAGCGGGGCCCGGAAGACGGGAGGAGGGCCGTCGCGGGTGGACCGGTCGCGCAGTGCCGGGGAGGCCCAGGCGGTGCCCGAGAGGAGGGCGGTGCCGGCCCTGCGGCGGGCGAGGTTCGCGTCGAGGCCCGCCAGGCGGAGCCTCAACTGGCCGCGGACCAGGGCTCCGTGGCGGGAGCGGAAGTCGTGCAGGTCGACGCGTACCCATGGCTCGTACGCGGTCAGGCTGGGCGCCTCGCGAGCGCTGCGGGCCAGCCGTGGTGCGTGCAGGGGCATGCGGAAGTCGTCGCGTTCCAGCAGGCCGAGGCGCTGCATCGTGCGCCATGCGGGGCGCACCAGGTGGAAGGTGCGTACGGCGGAACGTGCGAGTGGGCGCAGTGCCGCGGCCAGGTCGGTGCGCAGGCGGGCCGGTTCGAGGAGATCGTCGCGCAGCAGCTCCAGCTCCCGCCGGGTGCGCGCGTCCTCGACGGCGAGGAAGCCGCCCGCCATCGCCGCCACGTGCTTGGACAGGCTGAACGCCGCCGCCTTCCCGAACGTCCCGATCGGCTGCCCGTCCACATGCGTGCCGATCGCGTGTGCCGCGTCCTCGAGCAGGGGGATCCCCAACCCCTCGCAGCGGCGCCGCAGTTCGATGACGCGGTCCGGCATCCCGTACAGGTTCGTGGTCAGTACGGCGTCCACGTTCCGCCAGGTCGACTCGGGTACGGCGGCGGGGGCGATGTTGCCGTCCCACATGGACACCGGGGCCTGCACCGGGCGCAGCCCGGCGGCGAGGACCACGAAGAGGATCACGTCGTCGTTCACCGGCGACATCAGCACGCGTGCGCCCGGTCGGCACCAGCGCCGTAGCGCCAGATACAGCGCCAGCCGCGCCGAGGGCGTATAGACGCATTCGCGTCCGAGCCGCCGTGTCATCGTCGCGGCGAGCCGCGATCCGTACGGCATGGTCACCTCTTCCGTCGAAGGGCCGGTGAAGGGTCGTTCGCGGGGGTGCACAAGGGGAATGAGCATGGGGCGTACGGGGGTGTCCTGCTCAGCGGGTGCGGGGTACGGCGTCGGCGGAGCCCGTCCGGGCCGACGTACGCAAGGTGCCGACCGTCTTCAGCAGCCGGTCGGCGGGCTCGCGAAGGGTGGGGTGGGCCAGGACCGTGTTCCGCAGGCCGCGTACCGGTCGGCGCCACAGTCGATGCGCGGTCGCCACCGGGTGGGGGCGGGTCGCGAAGCCTTCGCCGACGCGCAGCTCGCGGGTCTTGAGCCAGTCCTTGTACTCCTTGTCGCCGCGGCCCATGTCCATGAGCCGTACGCCGTCCCGGGCCGCCGCCTCCGCCATCCGCAGATGCATGATCAGGCCGGGCGAGTAGTAGCGGAACTCGGGGTCGTACGTGGTGAACCAGGCCGCGAACACCGTGCGCGATCTCGGCCCGAAGTGGGCGGCCACCGGGCGGTCGCCCGCGTACACCACGGACAGCACACCGGTGAAGTGCTCCTCGCGCACCTGGAACAGATGGTCCACCAGGTCCACGATCCACGGCCGCGCGAACCGGTCCATCCGTCCCGTCCTGCGGTACTGAGCGGACTTCCACCGCATGAGCGTGCGCAGCATCCGCGGATCGCGCTCGTCGAAGACGAACCGCATCTCGCCCAGGTCGCGCCCCAGGCGGCGCTCCTTCTTCAGCGTCGTCTTGGCCAGCCCCGGGTACGCGGCCCGCAGCCACTGGGCGTAGTCGCCGTCGCCGGGCTTCAGGTCGAGCACGGGCGAGGGGAACGTCCCCGTGACGTATGGGCCGAACGGCTGCTGCTCCGCGACGAGATGGTCGAACTCGAAGACGGACAGCCCGCAGGCGCGCAGCAGTTGCCCGGTGTCCCAGGTGATCCCGGGGCGGTGCACGAGGGCCTGGCAGTCGGAGAGGCCGAGCCCTATGGCCCGGCCGACGCCGAAGGAGTTGCGTTCGTACGGGAGGAAGCCGACGGGTTCGCCGTTCTCGTACAGGACCGCCACCCGCGCCCCACCGCGGCATCCGCCGATCCCGGCCGCGAACTCCGGCGCCAGGAAGGGGTTGGCGTAGTCCGGCGACTCGTCCATCGCCTTGTGCCAGGCCCGGCTGAGCGAGACGTCGAGCTGCTCGGCTCTGTGGATGGTGATGTGCATGCCATTGCTGATCGATCGCATGGGCGACCGCCCCCCGTTCCCCCAACGCGCGTTGATCGCGCCCCACTTGTTCTGCACATGGGCAGAGCTCAAACGTGGCGAAAGAGCCCGCAGGCTGTCAAGGGTGTCTGTTGCAATGAAATGCTATAGATCGGGTGACAAGGTCTGTTCAGGGATATCTGCCGCAACTCAAGTCAACTCGCGGCGACTTATGGCGACTCCCGGTCCACCGGGAGTTCGGGGGCTGGCCGGTCCGAGCGCACAGTGAGGTGCGTATTCCGCGCCTGCCGGACATCATGGACGGGACAGACATCCGGGGAGCAACACGCCCTCCGGCTGGTTCAGGGGGGCCCATGGCACAGCCGTTGGAAAACAGCGACCCGCGGCAGGTGGGGCCGTACCGCATCATGGGCCGTCTCGGAGCCGGCGGGATGGGGCGTGTGTACCTGGCGCGGTCACCGGGCGGGCGGTCGGTCGCCGTCAAGACCATCCGGCCCGAATTCACCGACGACCCCGAGTTCCGGCAGCGCTTCGCCCGGGAGGCGGCTGCCGCCCGCGCGGTCAGCGGGGCGTTCACGGCCGCGGTCGTCGACGCGGATCCGTACGGAGACCCGCCGTGGCTCGCCACCGTCCATGTCGCGGGCATCTCGCTCGACGCCACCATCGCGCGGCACGGTCCGCTGCCCGAATCCTCGGTGCTCGCGCTGGGCGCCGGGCTGAGCGAGGCGCTCCAGGCCATCCATGCCGCGAGCCTTGTCCACCGGGATCTGAAGCCCTCCAATGTGCTGCTCGCTCCCGACGGGCCCAAGGTGATCGACTTCGGGATCGCGATCAGCGCCGGCTCGAGTTCGCTGACCCGCAGTGGAGTCGTCGTCGGCACGCCCGCGTTCATGTCGCCCGAGCAGCTGACGGGCGGGCGGGCCGGTACGCCCGCCGATGTGTTCGCCCTCGGGAGCGTGCTTGTTTTCGCCGCATCTGGTGAGGGGCCCTTCAGCTCCAGCCCCGCGGCCGGGATCGGCTTCGGCGTGGTCCATGACGAGCCCGAGCTGTCCGCGGTACCCGAAGGGCTGCGCCCGCTCCTCGCCCGCTGCCTCGAGAAGGATCCGGCGCGCCGGCCCACGGTCGCGGAGCTGCTCGCGGAGTTCGCCCGCCGGATCCTTCCGGCGCCCGCGGCGGCGTCCGGCCAGTACGGCCCGTACGGAAAGGACACAGTCACCGTCGCCCTGCACGGCGGGGCCTGGCTGCCCGCGCCGGTGGCCGCCTCGGTGCGGCGGGCCGAGGAGGCCGGCATGGGCCGCCAGGTGTCACCGACGGGCCCGCGGCAGGCGACCGCCATGGGCGCGGGACCCGGGGCTGCGGGAGCAGGCGTCGCGGTGGATCCCCGCCTGCCGCAGGAGCCGTCCGGGCGGACCCTTGGGTCACCCGAGGCGCTCAGGACGCCGACCGCCGCCTCGCCCGGGGCTCCGCAGTACTCCGGTCCGGGCGCCTTCGGCCCCGTAACCCCGAGCGGTCCGCCCACCTGGACGGACGCGCGGCTGCGACCGCAGCCGTCACCGCCCGGGACGCCGGGCAATCCGTCACCGGGGCCGTCGGGGAGCGGGCAGCTCCCGACCGGCGGACCACTCGCGACCGGCGAACCGCTTCCGGGCGGCGGAGGCGACCACGACCCCGGTACGCCCGCCCGTCGCCGCGTGCTGATCACGCTCGCCGGAGCGGGCGCCGTCGCCGCCCTCGGCGCTGGCTCCTACCTGCTGGGGCTCGGCGATCAGGACGACACCGACAAGAGCACGGGTAACGACCCCCTCAACGACCCGGCGGCCGCCCCGACTCCGGGCCGCCGGAGATGGACGTACAGCACTGGAGGCCCGGTGGCGCCCGCTCTCCTCGCCGCGGGCGGACTGGTGTACGCCGGGAGCAAGGACGGGAACATGTACGCCCTGGACGCCGAAACAGGCAAGTCACGCTGGCAGTTCGGCACCGGCAACGGCGTCTACACGTGTCCCGCCGTGGCCGGGGGCCTCGCCTACTTCGGCAGCGCCGACTACCACCTCTATGCCGTCGACGTGAAGACCGGCGACCAGCGCTGGCAGTTCAGCGCGGGCGGAGAGGTCAACTCCTCACCCGTGGTCGCCGGTGGAGTGGTCTACGCGGGCAGTGACGACGGCCGGCTGTACGCCGTCGACGCCCGTTCCGGCGACCGGAAGTGGGCCTTCGCCGCCGAGGGCCGGATCCGTTCCTCCCCGGTGGTCGCGTGGGGCAAGGTCTTCGTCGGCAGCGAGGACTCCCGGCTGTACGGCGTCGACGCGACGACCGGAGAACGCGCCTGGGCCTTCGGCACGGACGGCGACGTCAAGTCCTCACCGGCGATCTCCGACCGCGTCCTCTACGCGGGCAGCTACGACGGCAACCTCTACGCCGTCAACTGCGATACCGGCGAACGCCTTTGGACCTTCGCCACGCGGGGCGGCGTGGGCTCTTCACCGGCGGTGTCCGACGGAGTCGTCTACGTGGGAAGCGACGACGGCAATCTGTACGCGGTCGACGCCCTCACCGGGAAGCAGAGGTGGAAGTTCACCATCGGCACCATCGTCTACTCCTCGCCGACCGTCCTCGGCGACGTCGTGTACGTGGGAAGCAAGAACGGCAACCTCTACGCCGTACAAAAGGCCACGGGCAAGCAGCAGTGGAGGCACCGCACCGGCGCGGACATCCGCTCCTCACCCGCGGCGACCGGCGGCACGGTGTACGTGGGCAACGACAGCGGCACGGTTTTCGCGGTCAATCGCTGAACGCCGCGGGCGGATGGGCGGCGTGTGCCCCTCGGTATTCGCCACGGCCTTTGTGCATCTGTCGGATTCCACGGGGTCGGGGGCGTGACATCTGCTCATGGTGCGAGGGAGCGGGGCGCCCTACGTTCGGTGTCGCGGCACTTCGCGCGGGTGATCCCCGCCCAGCCTCGCCGACGAGCTCGGCCTGCTCCGCTGCCGAGGGAGCCTTCGATCCCGTACTGCTCTCGACTGCCTGTATGCGCCGGCGCCGTGTCGCCGTGCCCCGCCAATCGCGCTCCACTCCGATGGGAGTAGTCCATGAGCTTCGCCAGCAGGCGTCCCGTGCCGGGAGCCGCCGGCACCCGCCGCCGACCGGTTGCGGACGAGGAATCCGAGGATCCGAGTGACCTCACATGCCACTGCGGGCGATCGCTCACCCGATGCGCCGGCTGCCAGACCCCCCGATGCCTCGACTGCGACCCGTACCGCTCAGATGACTGCGTCTTCGCTCTCTGAGGACGAGGGGCAGCAGCAGTACTACGTCGTGATCGGCGGTGATGCGGCGCGCAGGGTCTGCGGTTCTCTGCAGTCGGCGGAGAACGACGTGTGCCACCTGACCCAGCCCACGGACGACGAACTGCGAAAGGCCCTGGACCGGAATGTGGCAGGCGTCGCGGTTCTCTTCGACGACGACGCCGAGTCCCTGCGCTACGCGCTCGCCGTCGAGCACATCCGTCCAGGCGTCGCTCTGGTGGTGACGGTCTTCGACCGGACGGTCGCGGGCCAGCTCGAGAGCACGGTTCCCAACTGCCGGGTCACCTCACCGGCCGATGTCGCCGCCCCCGTCCTGCTGGCGGCCTGCCTCCAGCCCGAGTTGCTGGCGCTCCACGGGACCCCCGCTGGGCATGTCGGCGCCCGCTGGGGAGAGGACGCCGTACGTCTCGAGCCGTACCGGCCGCCGCGCTCCCTGAGGTACCGGGCCCGGCTTGGCAAGATCAGGGGCCAGTTGCGGCCGCACGACGGCAGCTCACGGATCATGCTGACCGGGCTTGCCGGTCTCTTCGCGGTGCTGCTGGCGGACTGGATCTGGTCCGTGACCCTCAACCACCGGTCGCCGGTGGAAGCCCTCTTCGAAGCGGCGCGAACCCTGGCGACCGTCGGTCCCGCGGCCGCGCACGGCGGGACCGCCTACCTGGTGTTCAGCAGCTTCGCCATGCTGATCACCATCGTGTTCACCGCCGTCTTCACCGCCGGAATGGTCGACCGTCTGCTGGCCCCGCGCTCGATCGGCATGGTGGGCCCCCGGGCCCTTCCCCGGGCGGGCCACGTGGTGGTCGTCGGATTCGGGCAGGTCGGGCTCCGGCTGTGCACCCGGTTGCAGGCGCTCGGCCTCGGCGTGATCGCGGTGGAGCGCAACCCGGCGGCCCCCAACCTCCGGCTGGCGAAGGCGCTCGGGATCCCGGTCGTCGTCGCCGACGCGCGGGACAGGTTCGTACTGCGGAAGCTCGGCCTCGACACGGCCCAGGCCATGGCCGCCGTCGCCTCCGACGACCTGGACAACATCGCGGTGGCCGTGGCCGCACGGGCCGTCGCACCCGATCTGCGGGTCGTCATACGGGCGGGCGACCACGAGGCCATCGCCGAGACCCAGTCCCTGTTCAGCATCGGCATCGTCCGCGACCTCGCCAGCCTGAGCGCCGCCTACACGACCGCGAGCCTGACCGGCCTGCGGCCCCGTGGAGTGCTGCCGCAGGGGCGGCGGCTGTTGGTGGAGCGCGAGAACGGGTCGTTCACGCAGTGGCCGCACGCGGCACGGTGCCATCACCAGCAGGACACCTGATGCGGTCAAGCCCTTTGTCCATCCCCCTGAACCGGTCTTACAGACAACTCCTGGCAACGCGAGAGTCAAGGCGGACAACTCGCACGCAGGCAAGACGCAGACAACAGGGGGACACACATGCCTACTTCCACAAAGCCCGCCATACGCATCGCCGATCGGCTTCCGAGCGCGCAGCGGAGGCTGGGCACTCTCTTCCGTTACGGGAAGTCCGGCGGCGACGGCTGGCGGGGGTGCGCTCTGTTCGACAACAACACAGGCGGCACGAAGTACATGAAGCTCACGGTGTGCGGGGCCAAGAACGGAGAGCGGCGCTGTGACAAGGACTCGGGCGACTTCAGCCAGTACGCGGGACCGGTCTACACAGGCCCCGACTGGAGCGACCCGAAAGGCGCCAAAGTCACCGCGATCATGAAGAAGAAGTGGAACTCCGACACGCGGCTCATCGACGCCGAGAGGTGCGCGGGCGCCTGCAACTGACCCTCAGCGCCAGGTGACGGGCCGGCGCACGCGCTCCGGCAGGGCGCCGGCCCGGTCGTATCCCTCGACGGCGACCGTCAGCCCGGGCGCGATCTCCGTGAAGCCCGCGTCGCGTACCAACGGGAGCCCGCTCGTGGTGAGTTGGGCCCACAGGGCGGGTGGCGGGGTGCGGACGGACAGGGGGAAGCCGGCGTCGCGCCAGGCCGCGCGGGTCTCGTCGGAGAGTTCCCACCAGGCGAGCTGGGCGCCGTGACCGGCCTGGGCCATGGCCTTACCGGCCGACATGTCGACATCGGGGCTCATCCAGAGCACGGGGGCCGTCGCGTCGGGGTCCCCAGGTACTTCCAGGTCGTCGAGTTCCGTGCCGGAGACCTGAAGCCGGGCCAGCTCCTTGGGCCAACCGTCCAGGGGGACCGGCGGGAACACGCGCACCTCGGCCGACCTGCCCATGACCGTGATGCCCGGCAACGCCTCGGCCCGCCGCCACTCGGCGCCACGCGCCCGCCGCACCACCTTGCGAATCCGGGCGTCCTGCCAGTCCCGCACAGCCTGCGCCCACTCCCCGTCCCCTTGCGACCGCTCGTCGCTGAGCATCACCAGAACGGCGCGGGCAGCGCTCTCAAGAGCGTCCGTACGCGCCGGAGGCTCGCTCCGCTCGATACGGACGACCAACGGCAGCACGTACTGCGGCGCCTTGTCGCGGTGGGTCACCTCATGCCGGAAGGGGCTGTCCTCACCACCGGCCCCGCCGCCGGGGGCGGTCGTCTGCTCGCTGCTCACGCCTCAAGTCTGCCAGGCGCAAGATCGGTTCCTCTGCGCGCGGCCGAACGCATGGGCGAGGATGGCCCGCATGGAACGGGAGTTGCTGCTTGAAGGGGTCGGTCGTCGCTACGGCCTCGGCCGCGCCGCCCCATGGGTCCTGCGAGGCGTCGACCTCACGCTGGCCCCAGGCACCCTGACGCGAGTCGAGGGCGCCAACGGCACCGGCAAGTCGACCCTGCTGCGGCTGATCGCCGGGATCGATGCCCCCACCGAGGGCCGCATCACCGGCCGTCCGCGGACCGCGTACGTCCCCGAACGCTTCCCTGCCGCCCTGCCCTTCACCGCGGCCGGCTATCTGATCCACCTCGGCAGCATCCACGGTCTCTCCCGTGCGGAGGCCGCCGGTGCCGCGGTCGAGTGGCTGGAGCGCCTGGGCGCCGCCGAGTACGCCCGTACGGCGATGTCGGAACTCTCCAAGGGCACCAGCCAGAAGGTCGCGGTCGCCCAGGCCCTGCTCGCCGAACCGGAACTCCTCGTCCTCGACGAGGCCTGGTCCGGCCTCGACACGGCCGCCCGCGCGGTGCTGGAGGATGCGGTACTGCAACGCACTGCCGCCGGCGGCACAGTGGTGTTCGTCGACCACGACCCGCGTCGGCTGGCGGGGGCGCCGGACGCGACGTACGCGGTGGTCGACGGCAACTTGCGTGCGGTTACGGGGAGTTCGGCGCCGCAGGACTCGTACGTGATCGTCGAGGTCGAGGGGCCGTCGGGTGCCGAGCCGCCCGCCGAAGCGGCACGGCTGACGGTGTCCGTCGAGGAGCCGGTGCCCGGAAAGCTTCGCCTCACCGTCCCCGACTCCCACTCGGACACCGTTCTCAGGATCTTGCTGACGGCCCGCTCCCCGTGGCATGTGATCAGCCTGGGGGAGGAGTCCGCTGCGAAGGGCGTACTGACGCCCCGCCCTGCCGACACCGAGGTCCCCTCATGACCGCCCTCCGCCCCCTCCTCCGCTACCAGGCGGCCCTCCTGATGCGCTCACAACGCTGGCTGCCGCCGGTCATCCTGTACGCCGCGTTCCTGGCCATCGGGGTCCAGACGGGCCAGCCGATACTGGACTCGCTCGGTTACGCGGCCGCCGCCGTACTCCCGGTCGCCGCCTGGTTCGTACGGATCTGCGCCACCAACGAACCGCCCGCGGCCCGGAGTTGTGTGGGCGCGGCGGCCGGGCCCGCGCGGGCGCATCTGGCCTGCCTGCTCACGGCGTTCGGCGCGGCTGCGCTGCTCGGGGTGGCGGCGACGGTCGTCGTGACGGTGCTCAGCTCCCCGACGAGCACGAATCACCAGACGCGCCTGCCCGTCCTCCCGGCGGGCGGGGCCGGGCTCGTCGCCGCGCTGGTGTGCGCCCTGCTGGGTACGGCCGTGGGCGCGCTCACGACGTGGCCGCTGCTGCGTTCGCCCGGCCGGGCGGTTCCGGCGATGCTGCTCGGGGCGGTGCTGGCGCTGGTGGTGACGGGTTCACCGGCCCGGGCGGCGATCAGCGACCTGGTGACGGGCTCGCAGGCGGGGACGGTACCGGCGCCTTTGCTGCCGCTGCTCGGTGCCGGCGCGATGGCAGCGGCGGCCGTTGCGGTGGCGTGCGCGCTCACCACCCGCCGCGGCTGATCGCTGTCACCCGGAGCAGGCGTTGCGCTCCGCCTCCTGCCACTCGCAGACGGGGCAGAGCGTGATCCCCTTGTACGACTCCGGGTACTCCGTGGGCCTGCGGCACAGGACGCACTCGGCGAAGGGCGGGTCCTCGGGCCTCGCAGCCGGGGCTTTAGGGGTCTCCCGGGCGGCCTCGGAGCGACCGCCGGTGCCGCAGTAGTCGCTCATGGCTCCAGCGTAGGCCGAGGCCGGACCCGGTGCGAGCGATGCCCGCACCGGTGAACCTGCCTCCGCCGTGCTGCTCGTCAGCTCGTCACGCCGCGTCGAGGCGGGCCAGGTCATCGGCGGACAGCTTCAGCTCTGTGGCGGCGGTCGAGTCGCGGATGGTCTCGGGGCGGGAGGAACCCGGGATCGGGATCACCACTGGGGCCTTCGCGAGCATCCACGCCAGGCATACCTGCTGCGGGCTCACCCCGTGCGCCTGGGCCACGTCGGCGAACACGGCGAACCGCGAGCCCAGCTCGCCGGCCTGTGCGATGCCGCCCAGCGGGCTCCAGGGCAGGAACGCGATGCCGAGTTCCGCGCACAGTTCCAACTCCGGTTCGCTGGAGCGGAAAGCGGGTGAGAACTGGTTCTGTACGCTCACCAGCCGGCCGCCGAGGATCTCGTTGGACAACCGGATCTGGTCGGGGTCGGCGTTCGAGATGCCCGCGAAGCGGATCTTTCCCGCGTCCAGCAGATCGCGGATCGCTCCGACCGACTCCGCGTAGGGGACCCTCGGGTCCGGGCGGTGGAACTGGTAGAGCCCGATGGCCTCGACGCCGAGCCGCTGGAGTGACGCGTCGCAGGCCTTCTTCAGGTACTCGGGCGAGCCGTTCAGCGTCCACGAGCCGTCGCCCGGGCGCAGGTGGCCGCCCTTCGTCGCGATCAGCACGTCCGAGGTGTCGCCGCTGTACTCGGCGACCGCCCGGGCGATCAGGGACTCGTTGTGACCGACCTCGTTCGCGTCCCGGTGATAGGCGTCCGCCGTGTCGATCAGGGTCACGCCCGCCTCCAGCGCGGCATGGATCGTCGCGACCGAACGCCGCTCGTCGGGGCGCCCCTCGATGGACATCGGCATGCCGCCCAGACCGATCGCGCCGACCTGGACCTCGCCGAGGGTGCGTGTCTGCATGGAGGTTCCTCCTGGGGCTCCTGGGGGATTCATTCGGTACGCCTCAGCCTCCACCTCGACGTTCTAGCCGTCCAACACGAGGCTCCGATCGCTTTCAGCACCAGGGGTGATGAATCGAAAGGTCGAAGCCGCCGACGGCCGCCGCTCGGCACCGCCTGGCGGGCTACCTGCGCCAGGGCCCCGTCACCGCGAACGTCGTTCCCGGCGCGTAGCAGTTCACGTACATCGTCTTGCCGTCCGGCGAGAAGGTGACGCCCGCGAACTCTCCCCACTCGGGCTCCTCGGGCGTGCCCACGTTCTGGCGGTTGCGGGCCATCGCGTACACCTCGCCCCGCCGTGTCACGCCGTACACATGCTGGGCGCCCCCGCCGTCCTCGCACACCATCAGGCCGCCGGTGGGGGCGAGGCAGATGTTGTCGGGGGACTCGCCGGGGAGTTGTACGTCCGTGTCGGGGCCGAAGACGATCACCAGGGTGAGTTGGCGGGCGTCGGGGTCATAGCGCCAGATCTGGCCGTAGTGGTCGGCGGCGGAGCCCTCGGCGCTGCGGGCGAAGGAGGAGACGAAGTACACGCTCCGGCCGCCCCAGTAGCAGCCCTCCAGCTTCTGGGCGTGGGTGATGCCCTTGGGGCCGAAGTCCTGGAGACGGATGGGGGTTTCGGCGGCGAGCGGGTCCGGTACGTCCGCCCACTCGATGCCGTCGAAGGTGGCGCCCGTCTCCTGGATCTTGGACAGGTCCGGTACGCCGGGCACGCGCATCGCCTGGAGCCGGCCGCCCGCGCGGAGCGAACCTCTGCCGCCCTCGGGCTTGTTGGGCAGGAAGCGGTAGAAGAGGCCGAAGGGCTTCTCGAAGGCGTCCTCGGTCTCGTAGACGATGCCCCGCTTCGGGTCGACGGCGATCGCCTCGTGCTGGAAGCGGCCCATCGCGGTGAGGGGCACGGCACCGGTGCGGTGCGGGTCGGCCGGGTCGACCTCGAAGATGAAGCCGTGGTCCTTGGTGTAGCCGTTCGTGCCGGCCTTGTCCTCGGTCTCCTCGCAGGTCAGCCAGGTGCCCCAAGGGGTGGGTCCGCCCGCGCAGTTGACGGCGGTACCGGCGATCGCGACTCGTTCGCCGAGCACCTTCCCGCGCGCGTCGAGCGTCAGCGTCGTACAGCCGCCCTTGCCCTCCGGGTCGTACGTCAGCCCCTTGACTGTCGGGACGGCGAGCTTCGCGGTGTTGCGGTTCTCGTGGTTGCGGACCAGGTGGACGCGGCCTGAGTGCCTGTCCGTGGAACGCCCGGCGAAGGCGGCCATGCCGTCGTGGTTGCTGGGCACCTTGCCCTCGCCGGAGCGGAGTTCGTCGCCCTCGCGGGACAGCACGCGGTAGCGGAAACCCTTCGGCAGGTCGAGCAGGCCCTTGGGGTCGGGAACGAGGGGGCCGTATCCGGAGTGGCCGAGCGCGGTGGCCGTACCGGCGAAGAGTTCGGACAGGGCGCCGGAGAACGCGATGCCCGCTCCCAGGGCACCGGAGCGGGCGAGTACTTGGCGTCGTGTGGTGGACATGGGGTGGCCTTCCTGTTGGCGGACAGGACTCTGACCCGCATGTGTGTATCACGCGCTGGTGGTGGCGTGAACCACGCGCGTAGCGTGGCGCCTCACTGATCGTCGGGCGACCCGGGGGGCCCGAGCGACTCGCGTGACCCGGGCGGCTCTGGCGACCCGAGCGACCCGGGGGACCTGAGCGACTCGGGCAGTGACTGATCGCCAGACGAACCGGACGCCGGGGGAGTCGCGGACGGCGGGGCAGTCGCGGACTGCGGGGGAGTCGTGGGCTCACCCCGTTCACCCCGTTCCCTTTCGCCAAGCGCCGGAGCGTCCTGCTGCGCCCGCTCCAGGAACCGCAGCAACTCCACCGGGAACGGCAGCACCAGCGTGGAGTTCTTCTCGGCGGCGACCGCCACCACCGTTTGCAGCAGCCGGAGTTGGAGCGCGGCGGGCTGTTCGGCCATCACTCCGGCGGCCTGTGACAGCTTCTTCGAGGCCTGAAGTTCCGCGTCGGCGTTGATGATCCGGGCCCGGCGCTCACGGTCGGCCTCGGCCTGCCGGGCCATCGACCGCTTCATCGTCTCCGGCAGCGATACGTCCTTGATCTCGACCCGGTCGACCTGCACGCCCCAGCCGACGGCCGGGCTGTCGATCATCAGCTCCAGGCCCTGGTTGAGCTTCTCGCGGTCCGACAGGAGGTCGTCGAGGTCGCTCTTGCCGATGATCGAGCGCAGCGAGGTCTGCGCCATCTGGGAGACCGCGAAGCGGTAGTCCTCGACCCGGATGACCGCGTTGGCCGCGTCGATCACCTTGAAGTAGACGACCGCGTCGACCCGCACCGTGACGTTGTCCCGTGTGATGCCCTCCTGGGCCGGCACGGGCATCGTCACGATCTGCATGTTCACCTTCTGCAGCTTGTCGATGCCAGGGATGATCATGGTGAATCCGGGCGGGCGCGGGTCACCGAGCAGCCGCCCGAGCCGCAGGACCACACCCCGCTCGTACTGCCTGACGATGCGGGCCGCTGCCGCGAAGTACACCAGTCCCGCGCTTCCGGCCGCGATGCCCGCGGCCAGCAACTCCTCAAGCATGGTGGCGACCCCCTGTCGTTTGAGTCGTCCGAGTCGCCGCTTAAGTAACTTCTTTCACGATATGCCTGGTCCGAGGCTCGGTCGAGCCTCGGACCAGGTTCTTGATCGCGCGTGCGGGCCGCTACGGGGTGTTGACCTTCACCGGCTCCGTTCCCGTCGCGCTGTGGCGCTCGGCCCAGTTCTCCAGGGCCGTGCGGCAGGCGTGGTCCAGGTGGTGCAGGCCGGAGAGGTCCAGCTCCACCGGCCGGTCCTGGGGCAGCGCCTCCAGGCTGTCGAGGATCTTCGGCAGCCGCAGGAAGGTGGCGTTGCCGGACAGGTACGCCTGGACCGGCCCCGCTCCCTTGTCGATGATCTCCAGCTTGATGTGCGAGGCCTCCCAGGCCGTCTTGGCGATGGCCAGGCCGAGCCCGATCAGGACGCCCTCGAACATGTTCACCGCGACGATCGACACGGCCGTGACGATCAGGATCAGCGCCTCGCCCCGGTGATCACGCCACATCGACGCGATCCCCCGCAGCGGGATGAGCTTCCAGCCCGCGTGCACCAGGATGCCCGCGAGCGCCGGCAGCGGAATGTAGGCGAGTACCGCGGGCAGCAGCGCCGCGAACAGCAGCAGCCATACGCCGTGCATCACCCGGGACGCCTTGGTCTTCGCGCCCGCCTGGACGTTGGCGGAGCTGCGCACGATCACCGCGGTCATCGGCAGCGCGCCCAGCACACCGCAGACGGTGTTGCCCGCGCCCTGCGCCATCAGTTCCTTGTCGTACTCGGTGCGGGGTCCGTCGTGCAGCCGGTCCACGGCGGCTGCGCTGAACAGCGACTCCGCGGAGGCGATCAGTACGAAGGCCGCGATCGTGCCCAGCAGGCCCACGCTTGCCAGGTCACCGAAGGCGCCGAGTCCCGGCGGCTGGATCGATTCGAGCAGGCCCTGGACCTCGACGGTCGCGACGGGCAGTGAGAACACCAGCGCCACGATCGTGGCGAGCGCGACCGCGCCGAGCGCTCCCGGCACCGTACGGACCTGCTTCGGAAGGTGCTTCCACAGGACGAGAACGGCGATCGTGCCGGCCCCGAGCCCGAGGGAGGCCAGCGCCTCGGTGGACATGGCGGAGTCGGCGAGCAGCCCCGGCAGCCCGGCCAGCTTGGCCAGACCGGAGGCCGGGGCCTCCACGCCCGCCGCCGAGTAGAGCTGCCCGGCGATCAGCACGAGCCCGATCCCGGCCAGCATGCCCTCGACGACGGCCACCGAGATGGCCCGGAAGTAGCGCCCCAACTTCAGGGCACCCATGAGGAGTTGGATCAGTCCGGTGGCCAGCACGATGACACCGAGCACGGGCAGCCCGAACTCGCGGACCGCCTCGAAGACCAGCACGGTCAGACCGGCGGCCGGACCCGAGACCTGAAGGCTGCTGCCGGGCAGGAAACCGGTGACGAGCCCGCCCACGATGCCGGTGACCAGGCCGAGTTCGGCCGGTACTCCGGAGGCGACGGCGACGCCCACGCACAGCGGCAGGGCGACGAGGAAGACGACGAGTGAGGCGGTGAAGTCCTGCCGCAGATAGGGGTACTTGTTGAGCATCGTCGCCTCAGAGCTCCGCAAAGACATCGGACTGGGCGTCATGGGCCAGTACGGAGCCGGTGTGGATCTCGTAGAACCAGCCGTGCAGCCGTAGTTGACCGGACGTCAGGCGCCGCTCCACGCACGGGTACGAGCGGAGCCGCAGCAGCTGGGCGAGTATGTGGCCCTGAACGGCGTCGGTGACGGTCGGGTCCTCAACTGCCCCTATTGGCTTGGGTGTTGCGTGCGTGAGCCAGTCGCGGACGGCGGGTACGGCGGTCAAGTCCTCGTCGCGTACCAGGGCGCCGACGGCGCCGCAGTGGGAGTGGCCGCAGACGACGATGTCGTCGACTCCGAGGACTTCCACCGCGTACTCGATGGTGGCCGCCTCGCTGGTGGGCTGCTCGGAGGCGTAGGGGGGCACGATGTTGCCCGCGGTGCGCAGTTCGAAGAGTTCACCGGGCCGGGCTCCGGTGATCAGGGCCGGGACGACCCGCGAGTCGGAGCAGGTGATGAACAGCACCTGCGGGGACTGGCCTTCGGCGAGGCGGGCGAACTCCTCCGGGCGTTCGGCGGACTGCTTGCGGAAGGAGCGTGCGTGATCGATGAGGGGCTGCATGTGTCAGTTCCTCCTGGCGCGCCATGAGGGGGCGCGTCGGTGTGTACCTGGCGTGCCGTGACGGTACGTCGGTTGACAAGTCAGAGCGCATAAGGGCACGTCGGCACGACCCCCACGTCGCGCGCTCGGCAGACGTGGCGTGGTGAGGGTGGGTCGTGAACGGTCCGTTTCCGGCGGTCAGATCAGCAACGGAAGACCTGAAGTACCGCTGTGGAGTGGGCTCTTGACCATCTGGGTGTACGGAGCGACGCGGCGGCCACGGCGTGTGCCGGGTCCCCGTGCTCGGCCGCGGGATTCCGGGCCCACAGGGCGCGCGCCGGATTCTCCTGGGCGGAGTCCGCGGAGCGCTGCCGGTCGCGGACCCTCAGGGGTGCTGTCTCGGCGTTGAGATGCTTGCCCTCGCCGCAGCCTGCCGGTTCGGCGCCGGCCGCGGATTCGGTCGTCGGGTGTGCGGACGCGACGGAGGCGGTGGGAGCAAAGAGCTGCAGGGCCAGTAGGACGGCGGCGAGTACGCCATACAGCGTCCGGGCCGTCGTACCTCGTAACATGCGCCTCCTCCCAGCCGCTCTCCGGTCAAGACTTCTCACGTCAACAGCCAAGCTAACGCGGGAAGTTGTTTGCAGGGTTAACTTAGCGTTTCACCCTGAAGAGAACCTGAAAGGAACCCCTGAGAGTTCCCGGCGATCAGCTCTCCACCAGACCCTTGGCGTCGCGGGCCAGCGCGGTGAGCCGGGAAATGGCCCGGAAGTACTTCTTCCTGTAACCGCCCTTCAGCATCTCCTCGCTGAACAGCTGGTCGAAGGGCAACCCGGAGGCGAGGACCGGCACTTCACGGTCGTACAGCCGGTCGGCGAGGACGACGAGCCGCAGCGCGGTCGACTGGTCCGGGACCGGCCCCACATCCGTGAGGCACACCGCCTTCAGGCCGTCGGTCAGCGCGCCGTACCGGCTGGGGTGCACCCGGGCGAGGTGCGCCAGCAGACGCGGGAAGTCGTCGAGCGCGGAGCCTTCGGTGGCGTACGCCGCCTTGGTGACCTGTTCGTCGGAGAACGGCGCCGGGGCCTCGGGCAGCCCGCGGTGGCGGTAGTCCTCGCCGTCGATGCGCAGCGCGCGGAAGTGCGCGGAAAGCCCCTGGATCTCCCGCAGGAAGTCGGCCGACGCGAACCGGCCCTCGCCGAGCTTGCCGGGCAGCGTGTTGGAGGTGGCCGCGAGCGCCACGCCCGCCTCGACCAGCTTGCCCAGCAGCGTGGACACGAGGACGGTGTCGCCGGGGTCGTCCAGCTCGAACTCGTCGATGCAGAGGAGCCGGTGGCCGCTGAGAGTGCGCACGGTCTGCTGGAAGCCGAGCGCGCCGACCAGGTTCGTCAGCTCCACGAACGTGCCGAAGGCCTTGAGCGCGGGCTCCGCCGGGGTCGCGTGCCACAGGGAGGCGAGCAGGTGCGTCTTGCCGACGCCGTAACCGCCGTCGAGATAGACACCGCGGGGGCCGGCCGGCCGTGGCTCCGGCTTGCGGGAGAACCAGCGGCGCTTGCCCGCACCGCTTGCGTGCGCCCCGCCGAGCCCGGTCGCGAAGCCGTCGAGCACCCTGACGGCCTCGCTCTGGCTGGGCTGGTTCGGGTCCGGGATGTACGTACTGAAGCGGACCGAGTCGAAACGCGGCGGCGGCACCATCTCGGCGACCAGCCGGTCCGCGGGGACGTGCGGCTCGCGGGCGCACAGGGACAGCGGGGTCGCTTCGGCGGTGGGGCCGGTCCCGGAGGCTGCGGTGGAAGTGGACACGCTTATCTACTCTACGGGCCGTGCCACACTGCCGATATGCGACGCCTGTTCCCTGTGACCGATGAGACAGCGCCCTTGGGGGGCGACGCGGACCGCGAGTGGAGCCTGGCCGAGCTGGCCGCGGCCTACGCGTATCCCGAGCACGGTCCGGGCGGCCGGGAGCCCTGGCTGCGGGCCAACATGGTCTCCACGCTCGACGGCGCCGCCCAGCACGACGGCCGCTCGCAGCCCATCTCCGGGGCCACCGACATGCGGATCTTCGGCACGCTGCGGGGGCTCGCGGATGTGGTGCTGGTCGGCGCGGAGACCGTACGGCAGGAGGGGTACCGGCCCGCACGCGCGCGCGAGGACTTCGCCGCGCTCCGGGAGGCCGCCGGACAAGGCCCGGCGCCCGCGATCGCGGTGGTGAGCGCCGGCCTCGAGCTGGACTTCACGCTGCCGCTGTTCACCTCGCCCCTGCTGCCCACGCTGCTGCTCACGGGAGCCGCGGCGGCTCCCGACCGGATCGCGGCCGCCGAGAAGGCCGGCGTGCAGGTGCTGATCGCCGGGGACGGCATGGGCGTGGACCCCGCCCGTGCCGTACGCGCCCTGGGTGAGCGCGGTCTGCACCGGCTGCTGACCGAGGGCGGGCCGCGGCTGCTCGGTCAGCTGGTCGCGGCGGGGGTACTCGACGAGCTGTGTCTGACCGTTTCGCCGATGCTGACGGCCGGGGACGCGCAGCGCATCGCGGGCGGGCCGCGGGTGGCGGTGCCCAAACGGTTCGAGCTGACGTCTCTGCTGGAGGAGGCCGGGTTCCTGTTCAGTCGCTACCGTCGGACGTGATGGGGGACGTGCTGCGGCGGAGCTGATCGTTCCGGTTGATCATCCGCCGGACGGGCCCAGATTCTCGCGGTATCCGTGCGGGTACGGGGCAGGATGATTTTCGCGGGCCTGGAAACGGGTCCACGGAGGAGCAGGGCCGACGACGGCCCTCACTGGAGAAGGGGCGCCTGTCGTGTTCACAAGCGTTTTGATGATCGAGAAGGCCCTCACGTCCGCCGACGTGGAGTTCGTCACCGGCTTGCACGGGGAGGAGGAGGTCGCCTTCCATGTGCTGCTCCAGCCGCGCGGCGAGCAGGCGGCGCGGCTGTTGCGGGCCATCGACGACGTGGCGCTCGGCTCGCTGGACGAGGCGGCGCGCGAGCTGGAGGCTCCCGCCGGGGAGCAGGCGGTCAGTGAGGGGCAGCGGGCCCTCGACGTCTCGCTGGTCGCCCTGCGGGCGGCGGGGGCGCAGGCGGTGGGGCGGCTGATCGAGCACCATCCGCTGGATTCGCTCAAGTCCCTTGTCGAGGAGGCCGACGCGGACGAGGTGATCGTGCTCACCGATCCCCACTACGTGGAGGAGTTCTTCCACCGCGACTGGGCCTCGCGGGCTCGGCACAAGGTGGGGGTGCCGGTCTTGAAGCTGTTCTCGCACAGCAAGGTGTAGGGCTCCGGGGACCCGCGGCCAAACGAACCGCGTCAGCCCCTACGGCGCTCCCGGCCCAGCCCAGCGCAGGCGCTTCGCGGCCTCGAATAGGCTGGGGCCGCGCCCCAAAGAGCGGGCGCGCCCGACGTCGTACCGCACCCTTGGGAGAAACACGCATGGCAGCCGGCCTTCCTACCGCCATGGACCGACCGCACTTCATCGGGATCGGTGGGGCCGGGATGTCGGGGATCGCGAAGATTCTCGCTCAGCGTGGGGCCAAGGTGGCGGGGAGTGACGCCAAGGAGTCCGCGACGGCCGAGGCGTTGCGGGCGCTGGGCGCGACCGTGCACATCGGGCACGCCGCCGAGCACCTTGCCGATGACGCCACGTGCGTGGTCGTCTCGTCCGCGATCCGTGCGGACAATCCGGAGCTGGCCCGGGCCGCCGAGCTCGGGATCCCGGTGGTTCACCGGTCGGACGCCCTCGCCTCGCTGATGGAGGGGCTGCGGCCCCTCGCGGTGGCGGGTACGCACGGCAAGACGACGACCACGTCCATGCTGGCGGTGTCGCTGTCAGAGCTCGGTCTGGTTCCCTCGTACGCGATCGGCGGGGACCTCGATGCCCCCGGCTCGAACGCGCTGCACGGCGACGGCGAGATCTTCGTCGCCGAGGCCGACGAAAGCGACCGCAGCTTCCACAAGTACGCGCCCGAGGTGGCCATCGTGCTGAACGTGGAGCTGGACCACCACGCCAACTACGCCTCCATGGACGAGATCTACGAGTCCTTCGAGACGTTCGCGGGCCGCATCGTGCCCGGCGGCACCCTGGTGATCTCGGCGGACCACGCGGGCGCGCGGGAGCTGACGTCGCGGGTTTCCGGTGGGCCCAGGGTCGTGACGTACGGCGAGGCCGAGGACGCGGATGTACGCATCGTCTCGATCGTGCCGCACGGACTGAAGAGCGAGGTCACGGTCCTGCTGGACGGCGAGGAGCTGACCTTCACGGTCTCGGTGCCCGGCCGGCACTACGCGGGCAACGCGGTGGCCGCGCTGGCGGCGGGCGTCGCGCTCGGCGTCCCCGCGGCCGAGCTGGCGGCGGCGCTGGGGGCGTACACCGGAGTCAAGCGCCGCCTCCAGCTCAAGGGCGAGGCGGCGGGCGTGCAGGTCATCGACTCGTACGCGCATCACCCGACGGAGATGACCGCCGACCTGGAGGCGATGCGGGCGGGCGCCGCCGGCCGCATCCTCGTCGTCTTCCAGCCGCACCTCTTCTCCCGCACCCAGGAACTGGGCCGGGAGATGGGCCAGGCACTGTCCCTGGCCGACGCGTCGATCGTCCTCGACATCTACCCGGCGCGCGAGGACCCGATCCCCGGCGTGACGAGCGAGCTGATCGTCGACGCGGCGAGGGCGGCGGGCGCGGAGGTGAAGCCGGTGCACGACAAGGCGGACGCCCCGGCCGTGGTCGCGGGAATGGCCGGGCCGGGTGATCTCGTTCTCACCATGGGCGCGGGTGACGTGACCGACCTGGGCCCGCGGATCCTGGACCGCCTCCAGTCGAAGTGAGGGGCTGAGTTTCATGGCGTACGACATCGAAAAGCCGGACGAGCAGTGGCGGGCCGAGCTGAACCCGGCCGAGTACGCGGTGCTGCGCCAGGCCGGCACGGAGCCCGCCTTCACCGGCGAGTACACGGACACCAAGTCGAAGGGCGTCTACTCCTGCCGCGCCTGCGGCGCCGAACTCTTCACCTCCGACACGAAGTTCGAGTCCCACTGCGGCTGGCCTTCGTTCTACGACCCCAAGTCGGCGGACAACGTCGAGCTGATCGCGGACCGGTCACACGGGATGGTGCGGACGGAGGTGCGGTGCGCCAGGTGCGGCTCGCACCTGGGGCACGTCTTCGAAGGCGAGGGCTATCCGACGCCCACGGACCAGCGGTACTGCATCAACTCGATCTCGCTGCGGCTGACGGCTGACGAGGCCTGACGCGCGACCGGCTGTTGATGGACTGGAGGATGCCCCGCAGTCGCTGCTGCCGGGCTCCCTGGCTGAGCTGAGGGCGGCGGGCGCTCCTGGCGGCGTCCCGGCAGGCGTGGGACATCTCCGCCGGAGCGGACCGCAAGATGCCGGGCGCGGTCGCCGCCGGGCCCGCGGACCGCGTCGCCGACTGGTACCTGCGGCGAGTCCAGGAGCGCTACCCCGGCGACCCCGTCGTGGGGCGCGCCTTCCGTTCCGTACGGACCCTCTCCGCGCCTGTCACCGCCCTGTTCGCCCCGCCCGTGGCCCGGGTCGTCCTCTTCCGTCCGCCCGCGCCGGCGCCCACCGAGCCGCCGGTGACACCGGAGGACCGAGGGCCTGAGTGAGGTCGGCAGCCGACGGCATCTGCGGAAGGGTGGTGTTGATGAGTTCGGGAGGCATTGGACCTCTTGGCAGGGCAGTGTCGGGATGCTCCTGGTGAAAGGTGCTGGTCAGGCCGCAGAAGAGGAGACCAAGGGTGAAATGGACACTGGGCGAGGAGTTCGAGACGCCCGACGGGACGGTGCGGTGGAGGCGCCTTGGCAGCGGAGACCCGGTCGTGCTGGTGCACGGCACCCCGTATTCCTCCTTTCTCTGGCGGGACATCGCTCCGGCGCTCGCCCGTACCCGCACGGTCTTCGTCTTCGACCATCTCGGCTTCGGCCAGTCGGATCAGCACGAGGGCCAGGACCTCAGCCTGGCGGCTCACGCGAGGAACTTCGCCCGGCTCCTCGACCACTGGGAGTTGTCCTGCCCCAGCGTCGTCGCCCACGACATCGGCGGGGCCGTGGCACTGCGGGCGCTGCTACTGGAGGAGAGGAGCTACCGGGACCTGACCCTCTTCGACGCGGTGAGCGGCGGTGAGTGGGAGCGAGGGCTCTTCCAGCTCATCCTGGGGCACGCGGAGGTCTTCCAGCAGCTTCCGGACTACGCGCACGAAGCGCTGGTCGCCAGCCACCTGCGGCACGCCACGCACGTCGGCTTCCGGCCGGAAGTCCTCGACACGTTCCTCGCACCGTGGCGGGCAGCCGCGGGGCAGGCCGCGTTCTACCGCCAGTACAGCCAGATCAGACAGGCGGACACCGCCGCGTACGAGCACTTGCTGGGCGGGATGTCCCTTCCGGTACGCCTCATCTGGGGCCGCGAGGACCGCATTCTCCCCCCGGAGTACGCCGAATGGCTGCACGAGCGCATCCCGCACGCCGAGCTGCACTGGATCGAGGGCGCGGGCCACCTCCTCCAGGAAGACGCACCGGGACAGCTGTTGGCCTACCTCACCGCCGGGTTCCCCTCAGACAGGTAAGGAAGTCCTGAGACCCCACACCGGGACTCATCGCCTCGACCTACGAGGCGAGTTGCCGGTAGGTCGTGGAGCGCCTTTTCCCCCCGAGCTGCTCGACGAGACCCCGCTCGCGCAAGTCGCGCAGGATCTTCCTGATGTTGGGTGCGGTGAGGTCGAGCTGTTGTTGGAGCTCTGCGACGCTGCGGGGCGCTGCGGCAAGGGCGCCGTAAACCCGCAGCGCGTTGGTGTGGAGCTGCCGAGCTGTGGGAGTTTCCACGGTGCGGTGCAGGAGGACGGTGAAGCGGATTCCTGCGTCCATGTAGCGGGCCGGTGGCAGTCCGGCGTGGGCCAGCGCTTCGGTGACGGTGGGGATTCCGGTGGCGAGGGCTTCGATGACGCGGGCACCGGATTCAGGAGTGCGGGCGTGCTGGCAGAGGGTGACGAGGAGGGCATTGCGGGCGGAGGTGACGGCGTCGTGGCCGAGGCGGTCGACGGTGATTCCGTACAGGCCGCCGGGGTTGGAGATCACCAGCCGGTCGCGGCGCAGGCGTACTTCGACGGCCATACCTGTGGACCAGTGGTCGAGGTCGCGGTGGACGAGTGCGTTGGCGATCAGTTCGCGGAAGGCGATGAAGGGGTTGTGAACTGCTCCCGAGATTCTGAGTTTCACTGATTGATACTGAGTCATAGCGTTTCGGTGAGTTTGACGAATCTCACGGAGTGGGCGCGTTCGCAGGGGATCCATCCGCAGACCGCTTATCGCTGGTTCCGGGAGGGGAGACTGCCGGTTCCCGCCCGGCGGATCAACCAGCGCACCGTCCTGATCGAGCAGTCGAAGCCGGAGTCTGTGCCGGAGGGTGGGGTCGGGCTTTACGCGCGGGTCTCGTCTCGTGATCAGCGGCAGGATCTGGATCGTCAGGTGGCGCGGCTCTCGGTGTGGGCTGCGGGGCAGGGGCTGCGGGTGGAGGCCGAGGTCGGCTCGGGCATGAACGGTAACCGGGGCAAGGCCAGACGGCTGCTGGCCGACCCGCTGGTGGGGCGGGTGGTGGTGGAGCACCGGGAGCGGCTGGGCCGGATGAATGTGGAGTTGGTGGAGGCGGCGCTGTCCGCGTCCGGGCGGTCCCTGGTGGTCCTGGACGACGGGGAGCTGGACGATGACCTGGTGCGGGACGTCACCGAGCGCCCGTTTGTACGGTCGGCGCTCGGCGCTGGGCCGGGCCAGGGCGGCGCTGGCGGCGGCCGCGGAGCCAGGGAACGGGAGTTCTTGAGCCGAACGGGTGACCTCGGGCGGGAGCCGTCGTTGAACCACTCGACGGACTCGACGCGGGAGGGGGTGGGTGCTGGTGGGTGGTGTGGTGCGTTCGGCATCGGGGTTGCGGGTGCTGGCCCCGCCGCGGCTGGCGGAGTGTTCGGGGACGTTGGCGGTGCGCACCCGGCTGCATCTGTCGCCCTGGGACGAGGAGGTCCTGGTCGAGCTGGGCGGTTTCGTGTCGCAGTTGGCGGCCCGGGACCTGGCCGAGCGTGTGTTCCTGGGTGCGAAGCATTCCAATGAGGATTTCGCCCGGCGTAAGCGGGAGATCTCTGCGCTGTCGTCGTCCCGGTGGGCGGGCACGATCACCCGGGGCAGCAACGAGCAGTGGGCGCTGGCCCGGCGTGCGCAGGCCGCGCATCTGGAGCGGCTGGATGCGGCGATCACCACGGTGCGGGCGCGCCTCGCGGTGCCGGTGGCGGCGTGCGACGTGGCCACCCGGACCAAGGGCTACCCGAGCGTCCTGGTGCGGGCGGCCAAGCAGCGCAGGCCGGACCGTCTGGAGGCGGTGGCGGCCCGGGTACGCGCGGATGAGGCGGCCGGACGGGTGCGTGTGGTGCGCGGCGGCCGGGAGTTGCTGCACACCCGGCTGCATCTGGAGCAGGCCGGGTTGAGTGTTGAGGAGTGGCGGCGGCAGTGGTTCGAGGCCCGGTGCCGGATCGAGGCCGACGGCGAGGCGGGCAAACGCCACGGCAACCAGACGATCAGCATCGCCCCAAACGGCACCGTCACGATCAAGTTGCCGCCGGAGCTGGCCACCCGCTTCGCCGAGCACTGTGACCGTCACGGCCGCTACACCCTGGACGCCACCTGCTCCTTCGCCTACCGCAATGCCGAATGGCAGGCGCAGGTGCAGGCGCAGCGCGCGGTGGGCTACACGATCCGTTTCGAGAACGGCCGCTGTTACCTGACCGCCGCCTTCACCCCGCCCCGCCCCGATCTGCCCGCGGGGGTGGACGAGGAGACGCTGATGGCCGCGGCCCGGGCGGGCGGCATCGTCGGCGTCGACCACAACGCCGATCATCTCGCTGCCTGGCGCC
This sequence comes from Streptomyces ureilyticus, assembly GCF_011045025.1. Lineage (GTDB taxonomy): Bacteria > Actinomycetota > Actinomycetes > Streptomycetales > Streptomycetaceae > Streptomyces > Streptomyces ureilyticus. Next base: position 2,835 of record NZ_JAAKZX010000086.1, on the reverse strand, counting down.
TGGACGTCCACGGCAATCCGGTCGGGCGTCCGGTCCGCATCGAGGTCGACTACCAAGGCACCACCGCGCGCAGGGACGCGCAACTACGGCACGCCTGCTCCGCGCTGATCCGGCAGGCGAAGGCCACCGGGGCCACCTCGCTGGTGATCGAGGACCTCGGCTTCGACACCAGCCGCGAGCAGTGCGGCTGGACCGGCAGATCCGGCCGCGCGTTCCGGAACACGGTGGCGGGCATGCCGACCGCGAAGTTCGCCGTCCGCCTGGTGGCGATGGCGCACCGGGCGGGGCTGGCGGTGATCGTGGTCGATCCGGCGTATTCGAGCCGCTGGGGCGCCGCTCATTGGCGCGCCGCCACCAGTACGGCAGTACAGGAGACGTCCCGGCACGACGCTGCGGCGATCGTGATCGGGAGGCGTGGCCAGGGCCTGGGCGCGCGACGCAGGGCAGAGAAGACCGTACCCCTCAAGAAGAAGGAAGCCGCCCCAGCCGGAAACGGCGAACCGTGTGCGACGACACGCGGCCGGGCCGGTACGGAAGACCATCGCCCCCACACCGCGCACACACCCACCCGGCCCCACCACGCACCCAGGACCCGCGCCTGTCCCGAGGACCGTGCACACGATGCACGCCGCCGAAGACCACAGGCAACGGCCCAGCCCGCCGAAGACCGTTCGCGGCAGGCCACTGACAGGCAGTCCTGGACGCAGGACTCACTATGGCTCAGTGAATAGGAACGGTAGTCGGGCTGATCGCGGAGAGGCCCAGGGGCGGCGTCGAGCATGCGGGGGATCGGATGGTGGTCTGGTTGCGTGCCCGGCTGGAGGGTGGGTAGCCGTCTTCGCGTTCGGCGGAGGCTTGGATGACGAAGCGTGGGAAGAACTGCTGGGGGCGTATTCCGAGGGTGAGCAACCCTGCCACGGTGGGGGTGCTGCCTGGGGAGACGGCTTCTGCGCGGCACAGTAGTTCGCTGTCCTCGGTGAAGCGGCCGAGGCCATGGGGGTCGTGATCTCGTACCGAGCTGAGGAACTCGGCCGTGAGCTCCCTGTCCAGGTCGTCGATGGTCGCGTCTGTGACTGGGCTTCGGTCGAAACGGGGTGCGCTGCGTGCGGCGAGGAAGGCCTGTTCCTCGAGAGGGGAGAGCTGGAAATCACCGTCGTACCCGTGGAGGTACGAGGCGCCGGATGCGGCGATTCGGCACGGCTTGGCCGATGGATCGCATTCGTGTACCTGGGCAACGACCACGGGATGACCGTCGGCCTCTGCGTCACTGATGGTGAGGCGTACCGGAGGTGTGAAGGAGCGGGCTTTGAGCGCGAGCCCCTGCTTCAGGGCCTGTGGGTCGGTCAAGGGGGAGGTGCGGAACCCCGTCCGTTCGTCGAGGCCCAGGACGACCATGCCGCCGCCAGGGAGGTTGGCCAGCGCGCTGAGCGTTGAGGCGAGCGACTGGGACAGCCCACCGGCGGCGGACTTCACCTCGATGTCGTCACAGTCGCCCCCCAGCGGCGCGTAGGCGTGTGATCAGTGCATTCAGGTCGGCCGTCACACCGCAAATGTAACGACGCCAGAGTTACATTTGCGGCAACCCTGATTACATTTCATCCGGATCGGCGAGAGGTGCGCAGGTGGTGCCTCCGGGCGCATGACACCCGTCCCGGTCGACGTGCTGTTCTTCGCCGTCATCCCTCCCGTCTCGGGAATGGTGGAGACGCCGCTGGCCCGGCGCATGGGCAGGCCGGACCCCGATTCACCGCAGCAACTCACGGCCACGGCCGAGGCGTTGGCGAATCTGGTGGTCAACGGGCTGCTCGCGACCGGTTCGGAGACCGGCCGCTGAGCTCCCGTCGGCCCCGGGTCACAACGCCCTGCGCTGCACCAGCCACGAGAGTACGAGCATCCCCGGCAGCAGCGGCACCCAGATCGTCAGAACCCGGTAGCCGATGATCGTCGCCGTGGCCAGGCTCATGGGGGCGCCGAAGAGGACCATCGTGAAGATCAGGGCCGCGTCGATGGGGCCGATGCCGCCCGGTGCGGGTACGGCTCCGGCCGCCGTGCTGGCGACGAGGAGCGCGAACGTCACCTGAGCCCAGGTCAGCGGCAGGCCCAGCGAGAAGCCGACCGAGGCGATCACACTGGCCTGGAGCAGCGGGGTGGCGGCGGCTCCGCCCCAGAGCGCGAGGACGCGGCTGGGCCGGGTGTGCAGGATCCGTGCGTCGGTCAGGGCGGTGCGTACGAACTCGATGATCGGGCGACGCAGCGGGTGCACGAACTTCAGAAGCAGCGCGGCCACGGCCAGGGCGAGGCCCACGCCCGCGGCGATCAGATGCAACGTCCGCTCGTCCGGGACGAGTTCAGCGAGCCCCAGCACGCCCGGGAAGGCCACGAGGAAGACGAGGAGTACCGCCGTCTTCGCCAGGGGTTTGACCAGCGAGTACAGCGCGAGCGAGGCGGTGCCCCTGGTGAGCGATATGCCCTGGCGCTGGAGGAAGCGGAGGGTGACGGCGTGGGCGCCGATGCTCGCCGGGAGTACGTGGTTCGCGGTGCCGGCGGCGACCTGGGAGGCGAGCAGCAGCCCCGGAGGGAGCCGTTCAGGAACGGCGCCCTGCCGGACGCACGCGGCCGCAACCCAGCCCATGCACATGAAGAAGAACGCGGACAGCAGCCACCAGGGGTCGGCGGAGGCCAGCTGGATGGCGCCGTCGGACACGGTTCGCCAGTCGAACGCCGCCCAGACCGCGACCAGCAGCAGGGGGAGCAGGCTCAGCATCCGTAGGGCGATGGGGGTCCCCCCGCTCGAGCGAAGTCGAGAGTGGGGGAGGGAATGAGAAGGGGAGAGGG
>NZ_JAAKZX010000085.1 GCF_011045025.1 Streptomyces ureilyticus | reverse complement strand
CGCCTCAGCCGTACGCGCCTCGGCGGTGAGCGGCACGGAGACCGCGCCGACGGCTGTGGTTCCTTCCGTGGAGGCCTGGTCGGAGTTGTCGGTACAGGCGGCCATGACCACGAGCAATACAGCTGCGGCGACGGTGCGGGACACCGTGAGACGCGCGTTCATACCCTCATGCTCACGCCGTTGGCACCAGAGCGCACACCCACAGCTGAACGATCTGGAAGCCGCTTCCAAAAGCGGTGTTCTCCACCACGCTGTCGGCGGTGCAGGGCAATACCCGCCTGGTCTCCGGCGGCCTGGCGGAGGAGATCGCGCGGCTGCGAGCCGAGCGCCGGGACGGCAACATCGCAATCGGCGGCCGCGTTGGGGCTGATCGACCAGCACCGGGCCAGGGCGTACCCGGTGCTGGTCGGCGGGGGCATTCCGTTCTTTCCTCAGCGCGAGCGCCGGGTGGATCTCGGACTCGTCGAGACTCGCACCTTCAGCTCGAGAGTCGTCTACCTCCGCTACCGCGTGGCGCTAGAGGTTGTCCCGTATGGGGTGTGTGTTATCCCAGGTTGTGGAGCCGGGCGATGCCGAGCATGGCCTGGTGAACTCCGTCGCCCTTGAGCCGGCAGTCCCGCAGGATCTTCCAGTTTTTCAACCGCGACAGGGCGTGTTCGACCCGTGCACGGGCTCGGCGGTGGACGGCGTTCTCTGCTTCCTGCTGTGGGCTGAGGTGGCTCTGGCCTCGTCGTTTGCGGTGCGGGATGAGCAGGCCGGTTCCCTGGTAGCCGCCGTCGGCGATGGTCGGGGCTCCGCGGCAGGTCCGGTCGACGCCGGACTCCGTGAACGCCCGGCAGTCGTTGCGGCTGCCGGGCAGCGGGAGCCCGATGGCCACGACCAGGCGGCTGTTGGCGTCGATGACGACCTGCAGGTTGGTCGAGTAGCGGTAGTTCTTGCTGGAAGCGGCGACGCTGCGGTCACGGGTGGGCACCAGGGTGCCGTCGACGATGTAGACGGTGTCCTTACGCGGCCGGCGGGCCAGGGAGATCGCCAACAGCGGCGCGAGGTGATCGAGAATGCGGTCGGCCGCGGACTTCGAGACCCCGAACAGCGGCGCCACCTGCCGCAATGTGAGATTCGTGCGCCAGTATGTCGCCACCAGCAACACCCGGTCCTCCAAGGACAACCGCCACGGCCGACCACGCTGCACGTCACCACCGCGACGCCGCACCAGCGCCACCAGCCTGGCGAACTGCACCTCGGTCAGACCCGAGAACGGCTCGATCCACTTCGGATCATCTGCTGAGATCACCCCACCCATGCCCAGCCAACGCACCAACCGCACCACCGGTTACGGGACAACCTCTAGGTGTATGAGGCCAGGACGTTGGTCACGCCTGCGCGTAGTCGCAAAGCTGGCGGTTGTCCTCCAGCTGCACCGTGGGGTCGGTGGTAGTTGTAGTGGATGTTCCAGACGCTGAGGGCGTCGCTGCGTTGATCTTCGGAGACCCAGCTGCGGGCGTAGAGGAACTCTTCGGCGATGATCCGGTTGTAGCGCTCAACCTTGCCGTTGTGGCGAGGTGTGTACGGAGTTATGCGTTGGTGACGCGCGCCGAGCAGGGCGCGGGCGAACGTGCCGGCGCGGTAGCAGGCGCCGTTGTCCGTGACGATGCCTTCGATGTGGGCGATGCCGTGGGCTGCAAACCACGCTCTAGCCCTGTGCAGGAAAGCGATGGCGGTAGCAGCTTTCTCGTCGGGCAGCACTTCGGTGTAGGCAAGCCGACTGAAGCCGTCGACGGCGGAGTGCAGGTAGACGTAGCCGCCGCGTGCACCCTTGTTCTTGCGGCGCTCGACGGTCTTGGCCTGGTGGCTTCCGCGTCCGTGGACTCGCCAGCCGCCGCCGTCCGGGATCCGGCCGACCTTCTTCACGTCGATGTGGACCATGTGTCCCGGACTGCGAGCGATGATCCTCCGCGGTTCCCGGTTTGTGTCGCCGCTGGGATCGATGAACCGGCGCCGGTTCAGGCCGAGGGCGTGCAGATGCCGCGACACGGTGCGGCGACTGAGCGTGATCCCCTCGGCCTGGAGCTCAAATGCGATCCGGGACGCGGACCACTTCTCGGCATGGCGGAGTGCCTCGATCCTGGCCACGACCGCAGAGCTCGTCGCCGTCGGCTGGCGTCGAGGTGTTGAAGAACGGTCCAGCAGACCGAGTTCACCGTGCCGACGGTACCGATTGACCCATTTCGACGCGCACGCACGGGAGATGCCCATCTCGGCCGCCACGTGGGCGATTGGGCGGTGCTGACAACGCTGCACGAGTCGCAGCCGCCCCTCGGGAGACAGTGGGGCATTGCGGTGAAGCACAGGCATTCCCTAACGCCAAGGATCGAGGGCGAGCTTGCCGCGGGTCTGGCCCGCTTCGAGTTCCTGCAGCACCATCGCCCCCTCAGCCAGAGGGTGAACCCGGGGGGTGCCCGGCGCGTACACGCCGTGGGCGATGAGGGCCTCGATCTCGACGAGCAACGACTGGTAGAGCGACGGGGCCGCGACCGCCAGTGCACCGATGTGCAGACCCTTGACTTGGACCTGGTGGGTGAAGACCAGGTCGTGGGTGGTCAGGGTGGCGTTGCCGGAGGCGGCGCCGAACACAACGATGCGTCCGGTGAAGGGGTTGGTGACGGACAGGCTGGTCTTGAACGTGGCCTGTCCCACTGATTCCAGGACCAGATCGACACCGCCGGTCAGGCGGGTGATCTCCTCGGCCAGATCAGGGCGTCGGCTGTCCAGGATCTCGTCGGCGCCGAGCGCTTTGGCGGTATCGTGCTTCTCCGGTGAGGCCGTGGCCATCACGCGTGCGCCGTAGTGGCGGGCGAGGCGGACGGCGGCCTGCCCGACGCCTCCAGCCGCGGCATGTATGAGGACTACCTCACCCGTCTTGATGTCGCCCAGCGGCTTCAGTGCCGCCAAGGCGGTGGCCCAGTTCAGCACCAGGCCGAGGGCTTCGGCGTCGCTCCAGCCGGACGGCACGGGAAGCACACCCGCGGCCGGCATCGTCATGTACTGCGCGAAGGCGCCCGGGCCGACTCCGATGACGTGCGTGCCAAGCTGCAGCGGGCTGTCGACCTCCGGGCCGACACCCACGATCTCGCCGGCGGCCTCAAAGCCCGCCGCATAGGGTGCCTGCGGGCCTCCTCCGTAGGTGCCATGGGTCTGCATGACGTCTGCGAAGTTGACCCCGGCGGCACCGACGCGGATCAGGTACTCGCCTGGCCCCGGGGTAGGGCGTCGATGATCGGTCGTGAGGGTCAGATCCTTCGGTCCCCGGTGCGACCGCTGGACCAGGGCTCGTATCGTCTGCTCAGCGGTTTGCTGCTGCTCGTTGATCTCCATGCACCGAACGTAGGAGTCTGACACTTGCGTCAAGGTCAAGCGGCGGTCAGAGATCAGTACGGCGGGCCTCTCGCAGGTAGACGTCGAGTGCCGCCTGCTGATCGCTGAGAACCGCGATGCGAGCAGCGAGCCGATCGCGATAGCTCTGCACCTCGTTCAGGAACTCCGTGCACACCACGTCGGTGCTGGCATCGGATCCATCGGTGAGGCTGGGCAGGACTTCCCTGATCAACCGCACGGGCAGCCCGGACTCCAGCAGCGAGCGGATGACGAGCACCCGATCGATGGTGGACTGGCAGTAGTCGCGGAATCCATTGCTGAAACGGCCAGGGACGATCAGGCCCTCATCCTCGTAGTGCCGCAACGATCGCGCGCTCACACCGCTGACTCTGGAAGCTTCGCTGATCATCACACCTGCAGCCAACGTCCAGGAGCACCGCAGTCTTCCAGCACTCGCTGCGACGAGTTGAGAACCTGCTCAGGCGTCAACAACCTCATGTCCCGCAACATCTAGGCGCTCCGCGGACGCAGCGCCCCGACGTCTTCTTCGCAGCGGCCTTCTGCGCACCCGTCTTCTTGGCGGACTGCTTCTTCGCCGTCGACTTCTTCGCGCCCGTCACCTTCTTCGGCAGCTGGTGCACGTCGGCCGGCTCTTCGCCGCAGGAGGCCTTGGCCACGGACTCGTCGAGGGCGGTCATCAGGTCGAACACCTGGCCGCCCTGCGCCTCACGCTCGGGAGCCTTGGGCAGGGGCTTGTCCTCGCGCTTCGCCTGGATGGTCTCCGCCAATGCGTCGCTGTACGTGTCGCGGAAGTCTTCGCCTTCCAGGTCTTCGCGGGCCCTGCTCGAATCACGCATTCCTCAGCAGAGTCCTGAAGGCCGATGCACTATGAATGAAATTCCGGTAGCCCTCGGCGATGCGGATGGGGTCGATGGACTCCAACGGCACGAAGACCTCGATCTCGATCGCCTTGGCGGTCAGCAGGTGCAGCTCCTGCAGTTCTGCGTCGCTGATCGGGATGACCTGCGTTTTGGTCAGCTCGTAGCCCTTGCCGATCTCATCGGTCGGGACCTCACGGTCCTCGACCTCGCAGTACTTGCGCACCCGGAGACGGCCCATGTCCTCCAGGTGGTACTGGTGGAAGCGGATGCTGTGGTCCAGCACGAGCCTACGGACGCCACGGGCGCTGCGCATGCGCGCGCACGACTTGGCCCGCACCCTGGTGCCATGGCCAGCGCACAGCCGATCGTCATCTACCCGCCCGCCGAGGACGGTGGCCGTCGAGTTCGTGTCGATGATCGGTTCGTCGGGATGGCGTACGGGCTGCTGGACATCGTCGAGTTCCTGCGTCTCTCGGGCTTGGAGGACGTTGACGACGCCTGGGTCCGGCAGTCCAGGCTGATCGAGTGGCGGGGCAACGGGCCGGACAACTGGGAGCGCTGAACAGAGCAGTAGCGCTCGGCGATGGCCCTGACCTCACGTTCCCGAGCTCCCCGCCCACGATCACACTGCTGATCCTTTGGTGGCATACCAGGCACAGACACCTCCGTACGGGCCCGCCCTCCCGGTGGGCCCGCTTGCGTACCGGGATGCCGCCTACGTGCTGCGCGGGGTCAGGCGTTTCACCTCCTGGGCAGCATCGCGGGCCGCCTGTTCAGCCTGGGTGCGCGCGTCAGCGGCCGCGTGGCTTCGTTTCCCGGCTTCATCCTGCTCGTGGTCGGCTCGCTGGAGCTCCTTCCGCGCCTGTTGCAGCTGCTGCTCGGCAGCGGCCACCTGCTGCTGCGCTTGGGCGTAGCGGTCGCGGGCCCGCTGTAGTACCGCGTCGGCGTCGGCTTGTTCGGCGCGCTTGTCGCGCAGCCGCTGCGCGGCCTCTTCGGCTGCTCTGCGGGCCTGATCGAGCCGTTCCTGCTTCTGGCGGCGCCGTTCGGCGAGTTCGTCGGCCTTCGTCCGCGTCCGGGCCGTCGGCGGCGGGGCCGTCTGTCGGGCCGGCTTCTGCGGAGCGCGGGCCGCCGGGGCGGGTGCGGTGCCGGAGGGGAACTCCGATGACGGGGTGAGGGCGCTCTCCAAGCGGCCGCTGGCCCATCGGTCGGCCGCGTCCGGATCCGCGAGCACGGCGCGCAGGGTGGATTCGACGTCCTGCTGCACCGTGTCCGACAGCCGATGCCCGGCCTCCTGCGCGAACCGGGCGGCCTGCTGGGACAAGGCGAAAACGATGCGGCGACGCTGCGCGGAGAGCTCTTTGATCCCGGTGGTATCCAGGGTGCGGTAGGCCTCGCGCAACGCCCGTCCCAGCTCGAGGAATTGCTGGCTCTCCTCTGGCTGAGAGCGAAGCAGCAGGTTCGCGGCCCAGGCGGCCAGGGTGGGGCGGCGGGCTGCATGGATCCGGCGGGCGTCCTCCACGCGGCCGGCCGTCTTGGCCGCGGCAGCCAGCTCCTCACGACGGGCGACGAAGGCGGAGGGCGGCGTGGCGTAGAGCTCGTCGAGAACGGCCTCCACATCCGGCTCCGTGCCGCCCCGCACGGCCTTGCGCGTGTTCAGGGTTCCCACACCTCCGGCCCGCCTTCATGCCACTCGATCAACCCCGACTCGGCGACATCCAGTTCGTCCCCGCCGGTCAGGCCGGCGTTCTGCAGGAACACGGTGAGGTCGTGGAGGCTGTACGCGGTGCCGAGGATCCGATCGTCGATGCGCACCTGCGGCCGCCAGTCTCCGACGGCAGGTAGACGATCACGCGGCGCTCGGACATGGCACCAGCCTCACCCGCGCCAGAAACCCGCGCATCCCAGCCGGCCCGGTTTCTGATCTCTCCGTCCGCGTCCGCGCTCCAGGCCCGGGATATGGGAGCGGACTGGCTCTCCACGTCGAACTGCGTGGGCGTCTCGGAGGGGCTGCACACCGGAGATATCCAAGTCGCCCTCGGGAAGGCGGTCCTGGGGCTTGATCTCGGTGTCCCAGGCGCTCCGTCCGGTGTCCTGCTCGTCATCTTTGTGTCCGGCATCCCCGGCGTCGTCGAGGTCGGCGGCCTCGTCCTCGCCGTTCTCTTCCAGACCAAGAGGTTCGTCGTCCTCGGAGTCGTCCTCGTCGGCGGCGCGTTCGTCGTCCTTGCCTTGACCGCCCTGGCGGTCCTTCTCGCCCGGTTCCGCCTCGCTGCCGTCGATGCCGCCGGAGGTCTTCGCGCTCTGCTTCCGGTTCTCCTCGTCGCCCTCGCCTTCCCGCTCCCGCTCGGCGGTGGACTCGGCCTCCTTCCTCCCGGCCTCGCGCTCCTCCTCGCGGCTGCCGGAGTCCTTCTCGCCCTCCTTGTTCTGCTCCTCCTCGTCCTTCCCCCGGACTCCTCCTGCTCCTTCTTCTCTTCCTTCCCCTCCGCTTCCTGGTCGTCCCTCTTCTCCTGTGCCTCCTTCTCGCGGACGGATTCCTGCCGGGAGTTCTCCTCGTCCTTCTTCTTCTGCTCCTCCTTGTCCTGCTCCTGCCTCTTCTACTTGTCCGAGTCCTTGGCGTTCTCCGCGTTCTCCGCGTTCTCCTGGTGCTTGCTGTCCTGTTCGCGGGCGCTGCGGCCGTCGACGGACTCCCGCTCGCCGGACTCGGTGCCTACGCCCTTGCCAGAGCCGTTGGAGCCCTTCGGGCCGGCCGCCCTGCCGCTGCCGCTGCCGCCCCCAGCGTTGCGGTCGGGCGTGTTGTCCTGGTCGGGGGCCTCCGCCGGCATAGGCGGCCGCGGCCGAGTCAGTGCACGGCCACCCTGCACAATGCGGGTCCCTCAGGTCTATGTCCCACAGGAGCAGATTCGCCATGTGCCTCCCACCGTGCCGCGTTACGGGGTCGCACCGGCACGCGATGTGAGCAGAGCGTGCAGGCCACCGCGTGTCCGGTTCTAGGCTGACGGTACGAGAGCCGCGTGGGAAGGGGCCTTGGTGTCCACGCCGCACCTGTCGATCGGCCGCACCACGCGCTACTGCTGGCGCAGGGAATGCGTATACCTCACTCCGGCGACCGGAATCGTCCGCCGCAGTTCGCGATGATGGCGGTAGAGGCTCTGCCGCAGTAGATCCGGTATTGCTGCGGGTAGCAACCTGACAGGACGCCAAACAACGAAGGTCCGATGGTCCAGTCGTCACACTGGTTCGGAATCGTTCTCGAGCTGGCTCGTCTTGGCTCGCAGCCATGCCGTCAGCTGGCGGACGCGTCCGTCTTGCTCGGGTGATTGACGGCTGAGGAGGTGGTAGCTGGTGCCGTCGGGGACGAAACCGAAGGGTGCGACGAGTTGGCCCCGCTCCAAGTCGTCGCGGACGACGGCATACGGAGCGATCGCGACCCCGACGCCCGCCGCGGCAGCCTGGAGAGTCAGGTAGAAGTGCTCCAGGGTCTGCTGGGAGGCGGGCTCTGCTTTCATGCCGGTGATACGTCGCCAGTCGTCCCACGCCTGCGGCCGTGTGCTGGTATGCAGAAGGGTTACCTGCGAGACGCCGGCGGCGCCGGTCAGGCGGGCCGCGAGATCGGGCCGGCAGACGGGTCCGATCCTCTCCGCGAACAGGCGGGTCCAGCTCACCTTTTCGGGGAACGGGAAGTCATCCCGGCGGATCGCGAGGTCGATGTTGTCCCGCTCGAAGAAGACAGGGCCGCCGGCTGCGGACAGGTGGACGGCGACGTCCGGCACGTTCACGGCCAGGTCGGGGAGCCGGGGAATGAGCCATCGCATCAGGAGTGTGGGCTCACACGACAGGGTGAGCGGTCCTGCGGGTGTGCGGTGTGCGATCTGCCGGGCTGCCGCATCGATCTGATCGAGTGCGTCTCTGACGACGGCCGCCAGCTGGCGCGCCTGCGGGGTCGGGCGCAAGGCGCGTGTCTGCCGCTCGAACAGTGATATCCCAAGGGACCGCTCCAGGTTCTGGACCTGTCGGCTCACCGCGCCGTGCGTCACATGCAACTCCTGTGCCGCCGCGGTCATGCTCGCGTGCCGGACCGTCGCTTCGAAGGGCAGAAGCGTATTCAGAGGAGGAAGGGCTGACCATCGCATGCGTGAACTTTACTCACAGGTCCTGTGAGAATGAATCGCTTGTCCTGCTCCTTCAGCTGAATGACTATTGATCCGGTCACAGTAAAGGGTGGCTGACGGAGAGGTGGGGCATGACATTCCGCAACGACGAGCTGTCGGGCATCGCCATCCTGGCGGATGACCTCACCAGCGCCGGGGACGGTGCCGCGCCGTTCCGCCAGGCCGGTCACGACGCCCGGATCCTGCTCACCACCACGGCAGGCATGCCGGGGCACGCCGTGGGCGTGAGTGCGGTTGACCTCGGGAGCCGGGTGCTGGACGAGGAGGCTGCCGCTTCGAGTACGTGGCGGGCGGCCCGCCTGTTTGCCGGCTCAGAGTTGCTCTTCAAGACGGTGGATTCCACCTTGCGCGGTCATGTCGCGGCAGAGGTCCGGGCCGCATGGGCGGGATCGCGGAGGCGGGCCGTCGTCATCGCTCCTGCCTTCCCCGCGGAGGGGAGGGTGACGGTGAAGGGGGCCCAGTACGTGCGGGGTCTACCGGTCCACGAGAGCGACTATGCCCGCGACCCGGTACATCCCGTGCGGTGCTCGGACCTCACCGTGCTGTTCCCGGAGGCCGTTCTCAGTCAGCCGGACCGGGCAGCCGAGCTGCCCGAACTGATCGCCAACGGTGACCTGATCGTCTACTCCGCCGCCGAAGACGGCGACCTCGACCGCCTGGTCGCAGCGGTGCCGCGACTCGACGACGTGCTGTGGGTCGGCTCCCCAGGTCTGGCGGCCGCCCTGGCCCGAAGGTGCGCACGCGCTGCCGGCAGCGCTGCTTCGGTGCCCGCGCCCGCCCGACGCCCGCTGATCGTCGTCGGCAGTGCCAACCCGGCGACCCGGCGGCAGCTGGCCGCGCTCCGCGCCCGGGCGGATGTCGAAGGGGTCACCGTCAGCGGCGATCCGGCCTCGGCAGTGGAGACGCTGCGCGGCCTGACAGCCCCCGTCCTCACCCTCCAGACACCCGACAAACGCCAGACGCCACAGACCGCGCGAGCACTCGCCCGCTCTCTGGCAGCAGTCGTCCAGGCTCTCGCCGAAGAGCACAGGGTCGACGCGCTCATCGTCACCGGGGGAGAAACGGCCGCGACCGTGCTCCAGATCCTTGGTGCCACCGGCATCGCCCTGCTCGACGAACCCGAGCCCGGCGTCGCCCGCGGAACGCTGCTCGGGCAGCTCCCCCTCCCCGTGCTGATCAAGGCGGGCGGCTTCGGCGACGACGCCATGCTCCTGCGCCTGTGCCACCTCATCCGACATCCCCTCGCCCCAGGAGAGCACGCATGACCCCGATCGCCATCACCATGGGCGACCCCTGCGGAATCGGCCCCGAGATCACCCTCAAGGCGTGCGCCGATCCCCGGCGCACCGTGCCCGTCGTCGTCATCGGCGACGTGGGCGTCCTCGCCCGCGCCGACCGGGTCGCCGGAACGGACCTCACCCTTCGCCCCATCTCATCCGTCGACCAGGCGGCGTTCGCGCCCGGCACGGTGGACGTCCTCACCGAGGACGGCCTTCCGGCCGACCTGCGCTGGGGCACGCTCGACGCCCGCGCCGGAGCGGCGTCCTTCCAGTACGTCCGCCGCGGTATCCAGCTCGCCCTGGCAGGCGAGGTGCGGGCCCTGGTTACCACGCCGATCAACAAGGAAGCACTGCGCATGTCCGGCGTCCCCTACCCCGGGCACACCGAGATCCTCGCCGACCTGTCCGGCACCAAGGACTACGCGATGATGATGGCCACCGACGAACTGCGGACCGTGCTGGTCACCGTGCACCAGTCCCTGCGCACCGCGATCGACGCGATCACCACCGCACGCGAACTCGACATCATCCGCCTCACCCACCGCACACTCCAGCGCGGCGGCTTGCCCGCCCCGCGCATCGCCGTCGCCGGCCTCAACCCCCACGCAGGGGAGAACGGCCTGTTCGGCCGAGAGGACCTGGACATCATCGCCCCCGCGATCCAGGCCGCGCAGAGCGAAGGCATCCAGGCCAGCGGCCCCTGGCCCGCCGACACCGTCTTCATGCGAGCCCGCGCCGGAGCCTTCGACGCCGTGGTCGCCCAATACCACGACCAGGGCCTCATCCCCGTCAAGTACCTCGGGATCGAACACGGCGTCAACATCACCATCGGCCTGCCCTTCGTCCGCACCAGCGTCGACCACGGCACCGCCTTCGACATCGCAGGTCTCGGCACGGCCGACCACACCAGCCTGCTCACCGCCCTGACCCACGCCGACCGCCTGTCCTCAGGGACACCGGCCCGCCCCTGACCACCGACTCACACCAACCCGGAACAGAAAGCCGAAGGACACCGTGGACTTCATCTTCATGCTCACCCGCAACGACCGCACCGTCACCGACTGCCTCGACGTCCTCGACACCATCAAAGACCTCGGCATCACCCACATCGGATTCAAAGACATCGGCGTCAACCGCGACACCCTCTCCCAACTACACGCCCGCATCAAGGACATGGGCGCCACCACCTACCTCGAAGTCGTCAGCACCGACCGGGACCAGGCCCTTGCCTCCGTACGGACAGCCACCGAACTCGGCGTCGACTGGCTGATGGGCGGTACCTGGATCAAGGAGACCCTCGATCTCCTGCACGGCACATTCATCGGCTACCTGCCCTTCGCCGGAGAACCCCTCGGCCACCCCACCCGCCTCGCCGGCACCCCGGACCGCATCACCGACGACTGCCGACAGGCAGAAGCCGCCGGCTGCGCCGGCATCGACCTCCTCGCCTACCGCGCCACCGATGCCGACCCCCTCGACCTGGTCCGCGCCGCCCGCGCCGCCACCACCGGCCGCCTGGTCATCGCCGGCTCCATCACCAGCACCGACCAGATACACGCACTCGCAACAGCCGGAGCCGACGCCTTCACCATCGGATCCGCCGCCTTCGACGGCTCCCTTCAGCCCCACGCAGGGACTATCCGATCCCAACTGGCCCCCGTGGTCGGCCTGTAGCGAGAGCCGCCCCCGGGGCCCCAGAAGAAGCGACGCAGAGCGCCCCGTGCGTGCGGGAGCGGTCACCGCTTCGCCGTCCGGGACGCAGCGGCATCCGCCCGGGCACGAGGACCGAGGAAGGTCACGGGCGGGGTGAGGTCGAGTCACACGGCCATCGGCTAGATCTCTTGACTCCCCCTAAGCCGCTGCCACTCTCTGTGCCAAATACCAGCATGGTGTGCCAAGATGTGGCACGACGAAGCGTCCGAGGGCTGGGTGGATCCCCGAACCTGGGACGAATGCGAGCGTGGGGGCCCCAAGGGCGCGCCCCCTCCAAGTCGCCACCAAGCATCCTCGCGCTCGGGACCCAGCTTGCGGCCCGGCGATACGAAGGGAAATCCTGTGTCAGCTGGGAGGAAGCGCGTCGCCGTGGTCGGCGTGGGAACGATGGGCAGCCAGGCCGCCTGGCGGCTGGCGGCACGGGGCGCCGAAGTCGTCGCCTACGACCGCTTCGCCCCCGGCCACGACCGCAGCGCCGCAGGTGGCGAGACCCGCGTCTTCCGCAGCGCACACTTCGAGGACACCCGGTACGTACCGCTGCTCCAGCACGCCGACGCCCTCTGGGGGCAACTGCAGCAGGAGACCGGCCGTGAGTTGCGCCGACTGACCGGATGTCTGCTCATGGGGTCCACCGAGGAACAGCAGATGGCCACGGTCCTCGAGTCCATCGCGGAGCATGACCTCGACCACGAGGTGCTCGACGCGGAGGCCTTGGCGAAACGTTTCCCTCAGTACCGGCTCGAAGACGGTGACGCCGTCGTGTTCGATCGACGCGCCGGCTTCATCCGACCCGAACTGACCGTTCAGAGCGCCGCCCGCCGCGCCGAGCAGCTGGGCGCCGTCATCCATCGCTACACCACGGTCCGCGAGATGGTTCCCGTCGCGAACGGCGTGGAGATCCGCACCGACGCCGGCAGCGAGCGTTTCGACGCGGCCGTGGTAACCCCGGGCCCCTGGGTCAATGACCTGCTGCCCGGCCTGCCGTGGGAGGTGGAGATCCGCCGTCTGATCAGCGCCTGGTTCGTGCCCACCACCGACGCCTGGTTCGGCGAGGAGCGCCCCGCCTTCATCCGCACATCACCCACCCACTGCTACGGCCTGCCCTCCCCGGACGGGGTGTCGGTCAAGCTCGGCCTCTCCCAGGCCCTGCACAAGCCCGCGGGCGACCCCAACCAGCTGAACCGGACGGTGCGGCCGGAGGAGCTGGAGATCTACAGCGAACTGATCGGCCGCTACCTGCCCGACCTGCACCCCGACCCGACCCGCCTGTCCGTCTATATGGAGGGCTACACCCAGAGCAGCCGCCCGCTGGTCGGTCCGCTGCCCGGGACCGGCAACGAGAACGTGATCCTGCTCGCCGGTTTCTCCGGCCATGGCTTCAAGCTCTCCCCGGCCTATGGAGACATCGCCGCAGACCTGGCGCTGAACGGCAGCTCGCCTCAGCCCGTCGACTTCATCTCGACCGCCGCCCGCGCCGCGGCCTGAGTTGTCCCCCACCACCATCCGGCACATGCGACAAGGAGAACCACATGGCCAGTAGGAGACGTGTCGCCGTCGTCGGTACCGGCACGATGGGCAGCCAGGCCGCCTGGCGGCTGGCGGCACGGGGCGCCGAAGTCGTCGCCTACGACCGCTTCGCCCCCGGCCACGACCGCAGCGCCGCAGGCGGTGAGACCCGGGTCTTCCGCAGCGTGCAGACCCACGACGGCCGCTATGTGCCGCTCGTCCGGCACGCCGACGCCCTCTGGAAGCAGTTGCAGGCGGAGACCGGGCGGGAACTGCGCCGCCTGACCGGAGCCCTGGTCATGGGGCCGGCCGACGACCCCGAGATGCGTACCGTCATGGACGGCATCGCCGAGCACGGCCTCGACCACGAGGTGATCGACGCCGAGGCGATGGCCAAGCGCTTCCCACAGTTCCGCGTCGACGACGGAGACCTGGTGGTCCTCGACTCCCACGCGGGCTTCATCCGCCCCGAGCTGACGGTCCAGACCGCGGCCCGACGTGCCGAGGAACTGGGGGCCCAAATCCGCCGCTACACCCCGGTGCGGGAAGTCACTCCCGTCCCCGGGGGAGGCGTGGAGATCCGCACCGACACCGACACCGAGCGCTTCGACGCCGCAGTCGTCACCCCCGGCCCCTGGGTGGGCGACCTGCTGCCCGGCCTGCCGTGGGAAGTGAACGTCTACCGCGCGATCAGCGCCTGGTTCCTGCCCCACGAGGACCACCCGGCAGACGCCGAGCGTCCCGCCTTCATCCGCTGCGGCGACATCCCCTTCTACGGCATCCCGTCCCCGGACGGCCTGGCCGTCAAGCTCGGCCTGCCCCAGCCCCACCACAAGCCCGTGGACGACCCGAACCGACTGAACCGGACCGTCGCACCGGAGGAACTGGAGTCCTTCACCACGGCGGTGCGGCGCCACCTGCCCGGCCTGAACCCCGATCCGGTGCGCCTGTCCGTCTTCATGGAGGGCTACACCGACAGCACCAGGCCGCTGGTCGGCCCCCTGCCGGGCTGCGACGACATCGTCCTGCTGGCCGGCTTCTCCGGCCAGGGCTTCAAGATCTCGCCCGCCATGGGCGACATCGCCGCGGACCTCGCCCTGGAGGGCCGCACCTCCCAGCCGATCGACTTCATCACCACAAACGGCCGCACCGCGGCCTGAGCCCGAACGAGGAAAGCCATGACGCTGACCATCGGCCTGCTGAGGGCCGAGCCCGGCCAGAAGACCCGCGGGAGCCTGCCCGCCGACCTCGGCACCACGACAGTGGAGGTGCCCCTGATCCTCGTCAACGGATCCCGACCCGGCCCCAGGGTCGTGATCACCGGTGGCGTCCACGGCGGCGAGTTCATCGGCGTCGACGCCGCCACCCGCCTGGCTGGGCTGCTGGAACCGGACGAGGTCGCCGGCCAGGTGGTGATCTGCCCCGTGGCCAACCCCCCGGCCGTCTACGGGGGGAGGCTCAACATCTCCCCGCTGGACGGCGTCAACATCAACCGCGTCTTCCCCGGCGACAAGAACGGCGGCCCCACCGACCGGATGGCGGCCTGGCTGTTCGAGCACCTGATCGACGGCGCCGACGCCTACGTGGACCTGCACAGCGGCGGCATCGACCAGCATCTGCTCGACTTCGTAGGCTACCGACTGACCTCCGACGACGAGCTGGGCGGGAAGATCAAGGCGATGGCCCACGCGGTCGGATACGAGCGAGTCATCTTCGGCACCAGCCCGGACGGCGGCAACAGCCACGCCGCGGCGAACCGGCAGGGTGTCCCCGCGATCCTCGTCGAGACCGGGCAACTCGGCGACCGTGACCCCGCCACCGTGCGCAGGCTGCTCGACGGCCTGTACCGGCTCCTGCACCACCTCGGCGTCATCGAGGCGCCGCAACACCTCGCACCGGTGACCGTGCAGCCGCGCGACTGGATCTGGACGGGCGAGGTCGAGTCTCCGGTCGCAGGCCTCTGGTACCCGGACGCGGCCACCGGTGACGAGGTGGCCGAGGGGCAGACCATCGGCCGCATCATCGACCCGGTCGACGGCGCCGAGCACAAGGTCGCCGCCGTCTCCACCGGAACGATCATCTACTGCATGAACGGGCTCTCCGTCCGCCCCGGCACGCACCTCGCCGCCATCGCCACCCCCCACGACTGACGGACCTCCTACCCGCCCACTGAACCGCCCCCATCCCACTGAGCTGGTCCCCATGCCCTACTTCCAGGAGATTTGTCATGACTAATGCCCAGATCGGTCGTAGAGCGCTCCTGCGCGGAGCAGGCGGCCTCGCCGCCCTCGCCGCCGTGCCTTCGCTCGCCGCCTGCGGCACCGGCACCAGCCGCGTGTCGTCCGGTTCGGGTAAGGGTGGCGGGAAGACGGTGGTCGTCCGCGACAGTGGCGGTTCCTACGGGGCGGCCCTGCAGAAGGCGATCTACACGCCGTTCACCCAGGAGACCGGCATCAGTGTCAAAGTGCTGAACCTGGACGACGCTCCGCTGCTGGCCCAGATCAAGCAGGGCCGCCCGCAGTGTGACCTCATCAACAACGCGATGATGTCGCACTACAAGTATGTTGCTCAGGACGCTCTGGAGACGCTGGACCTGGACCGGGTCAAGAGCGTGAAGAGCGCGAAGATCCCCGAGAACCAGATCACCGACCACGCCATCGGCAACAGCTTCTACGGTCAGTGCATCGCGTACCGCACCGATGCCTTCGGCGGCCGCAAGCCCGAGTCGTGGGCGGACTTCTGGGACACCAAGGCGTTCAAGGGTGACCGCGCGATGGTCCACCCCGACGGCGACCTGCCCGAGCTGGAGTTCGCGCTGCTGGCCGACGGCGTCCCCATGGACAAGCTGTACCCGCTCGATGTGGACCGCGCCTTCAAGGTGCTGACCCGGCTGCGGTCCCACATCAAGAAGTTCTGGGACAGCGGCCCGCTGCCCGGCGTGCTGCTCAGCCGCCAGGAAGTGACGATGTCCACCGTCTGGGACGGCCGGGTCGCCGATATGAAAAAGCAGGGCACCCCGGTCGAGCGGCAGCTCAACGGCATGCGCCGCCAGTTCCAGGGCTACGCCATCGCCAAGGGCGCGGCCAACACGGACAACGCCTACAAGATCATGGACTTCTCGCTGCGTGCCGAGATCCAGGCCAACCTGGCCAAGGCCTTCCCCTCGAACCCGTCTTCCCCGCTGGCCTACGACAAGCTCACCGAGGACGAGCGCAACGCACTGTCCGGTGCGCCGAAGTACTACGACAAGGGCTTCGACGCGGACATCGACTGGTGGCTGAAGAACGAATCGGCTGTCACCAAGCGCTGGCTGGAGTGGGCTCGCGGCTGAATTCGGTGTCGCCACACCGACGCGTCAAGGTGGCCGGCGCCAAGCCGGCCACCGCCACCGGCAAAGCACTGTCGGTAGTGGCCCTGCGCAAGACCTACGGCGACGTCGTCGCTGTCGACGAGGCGTCCATGGAGATCGCCGGGCCCTGGTCTACCGCCCGCCGGTCATCCTCATGGACGAACCGCTCGGCGCCCTGGACAAGAAGCTCCGCGACCGCCTCCAGATCGAGATCAAGAGCATCCAGCAAGAACTCGGCCTGACCGTCATCTATGTGACGCACGACCAGGAAGAGGCCCTGGTCATGTCCGACCGCATCGCGGTCATGCGCAACGGCCTGATAGAGCAGTTCGACACCCCCGGGGAGCTGTTCGAGCTGCAGAAGACGCCCTTCATCGCGGACTTCCTCGGCGCGGCCAACTTCCTGCCCGGCCGCATCTCGCACTCCGAACTGGCCGGCAAAGTGCTGCTGTCCCGCAACGCGGTGCGCCAGCGCATCGAACGGCTGGAGCGCGGGGGACACATCGCCGGCTACACCACCGTCCGCGCAGGCGGCGACACCGGCGATGTGGTCTCCGCGCTCGTACTCGTGTACCGCCAGTACCGTATGCGCGGTGGTGATGTCCTGGCCGCACTCAAGCGCATTCCGGAAGTCGTCATCTGCGAGATCTCGGCGGTGACTTCGACATCATGGTGCGCCTGGAGGCGGCCTCGCTGTGACGTAAACGGGGCGCCTGGGAGGACATCGCCCAAAATACCGGGCGCACGGGACACGGTCACGGCGCTCACCCTGTTCAGGGTCGTCAACCGCCCGCGAGGAGAGCAGGGGCTAAGTGCAGCGGGGTGAGCTGCGCGGTGGCGTGTTCCCGGCCGAGCAGTCCGCCCCGGGCCACGGTCCACCACGTTCGTCCCGTCGCGAGGGCCTCTTTCGCAATCCAGACGGCGGCCGTATTGCCGATGTGCGGGGTCATGGCAGTCACCGAGCCCCGCCGACTCGCTTAGCCGTCGGTCGGGTTGGGTGTCTTCCTGCAGGAGTACCAGAACGGCAAGTTCGGCGCTTGGTCCTCAACACGCTGAACTTGACAGGGAACTGTACTTCCGTGAGGGGATGGCTCGCATCCTCGCCGAGGAGGGCTTCGATGTGGTGGCTCAGGCCCGCAACAGTGTCGAGCTGGTGGGCCTCGTCCGCCGCGATCCACCGGACGTGGTCATCACCGACCTGCGGATGCCGCCGGGCTTCGCGGACGAGGGCATCGAGGCCGCGGCCGAGATCCGCTCGTTCGCGCCACAGGTCGGCCTGATGCTGTTGTCGCAGTATGTCGAGGTGCATCACGCACTACGGCTCATGGAAGAGTTCGACGGTGCGGTCGGCTACCTGCTCAAGGACCGGGTGTCCGACCTCGGTGCCTTCGCAATCGACGTACGACGCGTCGCCGGCGGCGAGGTCGTGACCGACGCCGAACTCGTGTCCAGGCTGGTCGGCCGACGACGGGAACGTGACCCGCTCGCCGAACTCACCCACCGCGAACGGGAGGTGCTGTCGCTGATGGCCCAGGGGCTGACCAACGCCGCATTGTCCGAGGAACTGGTCCTGAGCCCCAAGACGATCGAAGGCTACGTACGCAGTGTCTTCACCAAGCTCGGCCTGGAGCAGAGCGAGCGCGAGCACCGGCAGGTGCAGGCGGTGCTCCAGTTCCTGCGCTGGCAGTGAGCCTTCGCCAACTTGGCTGATGGCGTGCCGAGTTGGCGGGATACTCGGCCGGCTTCCGCCCCGCAGGGCAACTGGAGATCAACCCGCTTTGGCCCGCTACGGAACAGGCTTTCGCAGCCTTCGCCCAGGTCAGTCGATGTGGCCAACTGTCGTGCTCAGAATGGCCAACCAGCGGGTTGTGACCGCTCTTCCGTGATGACTACGGCTGCAGGAGGATGCGGGCTCTGAGCAGGGTGAAGGAGGCTCGGCCGTACATCTGCCGTTTGATCGTCTTGATTCTGTTGACGTGCCCCTCAACGGCGCCGGAACTGTAGGACAGGGTGAGACCCGCAGTGACGGCCGGGAGGTCCTGACGGACGCAGTCGGCGAAGATGCCGATGGCCTCGGGGCCGCTCAGCTCAGCTTTCTGAATCCAGTCCCGCAGTAGGTGGCCCTGACGGTGACGGAGCATGGCTGTGAACTCCCGTGCGAGGTCGCAGGCGGCGGCGATCTCCGGGCAGGCGTTCCGTGCGGTTTCCAGCTGTGCACTATCCGAGGCGCGGAGTGTCTCGTGCGGGCGCATGATCCATGAGGTGATGGTGCGAGGGCTGGGCGTCACTGCCAGAGTGGGGATCGCTACGCCCTTCCTGATGCTCGTCACGTAGCGGTTCACAACGTGGTAGCCGCCGGTGTAGCCGAGCGCGAGCAGCTCGCGGTAGAGCTGCATCGAACTTGTGCAGCCCGCCTGGAACCGGTCCTGCACGTAGTCGGTGAAGGGGTCGAGGACACCTGCGCCCCGGTCACCTGCCGAGGCGAGGAGGTCTTCGAGGTTGTTGTGCCGGTAGCGCCATACCGTCTTGCGGTCCAGTTGCAGGCGGCGGCCGATGGCGCTGAGGGACAGCCCCGTGGCGGCCAATTCGTTGACATCCCTGTGGCGTTGACGCACACGCTCCAGGAGGGGAGTCGCTGGGGCAGCCGGCGGCGGTCCGGCGTCCGTGGTGGCAGGTCGGCGCAGGCATCCGCGGTGTCGGCGGCATGTTTTCTCCACGGCCGTCGAGAGGTTTTGGAGGAGGTGCCAGCGATCGGCGACTTCCAGGGCGTCAGGGGCCGCCTGCCTGATGGCCTTGGTGAAGGCCATCAGGCGGTCACGGCACACGATCTCGGCGGCGGGGTGCTCCTGGGAGCCAGTCGGCAACCGAGCCGGTCTCGCGGTCAGGCAGGACGTCTACGGGCCTGGAGTTTTCGACGTCGACGAGGACGGTGCCGTAGGTCCGCCCCTTACGGAACGCGAACTCGTCGATGCCCAGTATCCGCGGCGCGCGGGCCGGCACCGGCGGGGCTACCAGTTGCGCCAACAGCGCAGTCCGTCGGCCGTGAAGCCGCAGCTTCGCGCACAGTCGCTGGCCCGGGCGCCCGCCGAGTTCCGTCGCGACCGCCCTCATCGCCGACCGTGCCGCCGGTGAAGAACGGCGGCGTGGCTCGGTCAGGCCCGCCACCTGTTCCACGAACGTCCGGCGTTGGCACTGGCTCTGATCGCAGAAGACCGACGCACGTGCAGACGGACGAGCAACCCCCGCCCGCCGACAGGTAACTCGGATATCTGACGCCAATAGCGGCTGTGAACCCGCGTGGCAGGATGCTCGCACTGCGGACACTTGCCCGGCGGCCCGCATCCCGCCGCATCGACCACCACGTTGCCATCGGCTGCCATGAGCTGCCGCACCTTGAGGTTCAGGCCCGGCAAGAAGACGTCCTCAAGCGTCTCCACTCGCATGACAGAGGGATTCCCGGAACGGTCCTGCGGTCCGGGCGCTACCGGCCCAGGCTCTGACCGGGCCATGCCTCGGCACGGTCCTGGCCCCGTCGGCGTGGGCGATTGTCAGTCGACGCATGCCATGAAGTTCAGCATCCTGCGGTTGATCTCCTCCGCGTGGTCAATCTGCGGCCCATGGCCCGTGTTGGAGATGATCTCGGCTCGGGCGCCGGGGACCAGGCGCGGCACACGCTCCGCCTGCCGCTGCGGGTGCACGAGGAGGCTTCGCTTGCCGAGCACCAGATAGAGCGGAGTCCGGATGGTGGACAGCTCCTCCTCGGACAGGGGAAGCGGCGCCGGGCGGCGTATGCGGTAGGCACGAACGGCCGTTCTGATCATCGTGCGCAGTTCCGGCACGACGAGGACCGGCTGTTCCAGCCAGGCCGCCAGCCGCGGGCGCAGTGCCTTGGGCGCGAAGGTCGCGAAGAGGCCGGCGAAGATCCAGACGAAGAAGCGCAGCCCCACTTTCTCCAGGCCGCCGGGGTCGAGCAGCGTGACCGAGGCGAGGCGACCGGGCCTGCGGTGCGCCTGGTTCAGGGCGAGCCATCCGCCGTAGGAGGAACCGACGAGGTGCACGCGGTCGAGCCCGAGCCCGGCGAGCGTCTCGTCCAGCCACTGCGCGGCGCGCTCGGGCTGGTGGATCGATTCGCGCTGCACGCTGCGGCCGGGATCACCCGGGGTGTCGATCGCGTAGACCGGGCGGTCGACGCTGAGGGCGGGGGTGTTCGGGTACCACATGGCGGAGCAGGAGCCCGCTCCGTGCACCAGGACGACGGGGGTGCGGGATCGAGCGGCCTCGTTCACGGGGCCGTAGCGGTAGACGTGCGTGGTGCCGAAGGACGTCTCCACGTCCTCTTCCGCGAGCACGGGCGCTCCCAGTGCATAGACCGCGTCGCAGGCCGCGAAGTAGCGGTCGCGCCAGGCATCGCTCACGTAGCGGCCTATGTCGGCTCGGGCACGGACAGCGGTCTCGGACACGGTCACCTCCGGATCTCATTTTCGTGATACGAACGTACCACAATGTTGGTACGGCTGTATCATCAAGGTCCCCACTGGGGCCGCAACAGTGGAACGACGAACGGAGAAACGGCCGATGCCCAAGCGCGTGGACCACGCAGAACGGCGCACCGAGATCGCCGAGGCACTGGTCCGGATCGCCGGGCGACGCGGGCTGCATGCCGTAGGGATGCGCGATGTGGCAGCAGAGGCGGGCGTGTCACTGCGGCTGGTGCAGTACTACTTCGAGACCAAGGAGAAGCTGCTGCTTTTCGGACTGGAGCACCTGACAGAGAGATTCGGGGAACGGGCCTCCGCCCGCGTACGGGCCGCCGGGGACAGGCCCGGTCCGCGGGAAATGATCGAGGCGCTGCTGATGGCGGCGCTGCCGACCGACGAGGACAGCCGCACCTTCCACTTCGTCTACACCTCGTACGCCATTCTGGCCGTGACCGACCAGGCACTCGCAGCCCAACCCTTCATCAAGAACCCGGATGCCGCAGAAGCCGCGGTAACCCAGGTCCTCCAACAGGCGCAAGAGGCAGCTCTGCTCGAGCCCGGTGTGGACGCACAGTTGGAGGCAGCCGGCCTGCTTGCCATGTCTGCGGGACTCGGCACCAGCATCCTCGTCGGTCAGCGCAGCCCGGAGTCCGCCATCGCCGTCCTGGACCACCGCCTGGACCGGATCTTCCGCACCGGTGATGCGGCTTGATGGGCGGCCGCCTCGCCGCGTGAGAGCCGCTGCCGACGGGGCGGCCGCATGCCCTGTCCAACCGATCCCATCACCAAGGCGTAGCCATCACGGAAGAGCGGTCACAACCAACTAGCGTGCTCAGTCACAACAGCGATAGTTGGTGCCCCGTATCACCGAACCTTGAGCATAGCCAGCGGACCTTGATGATCATTACGTTTGTGCCACCGAAGTTTGCCTGGCATAACGTGCTGGTCGTCAGGGGTGGAGTCGGGAGAGCGCGCGGGAGCGTACGCGGATCCGGGCTTGGCCGACAGGCTCCTGAGGTCTTCCGCGAGCCGGATCCGTTGCGAGCTGGACGGGCCGCCGGGGGTGGGGGATCAGCTGGGGCGCCCTCACCAGCGTCCCCAGAATCCATGGGTTGCACAAACCTGCGCTGAGCGACTACGCACGGGCCGCACGCACAAGACCACCGAGAGGATCTCTGATGGAGCGTTCGGCGCGCAGCACGAGCTGGAAGAAGAACGCCAAACCGGCCGCCGCGCTCGTAGCCCTCGGCGGTTTTCTTCCACTGTCGCTGTGGCTCGGTGATGAGCTGTGGAATCTGGCCGCATACTGGCCGGCGTCCGGCATCGGATTCGGCGCCACCGTCGGTGTGTTGCTCCCGATCACGTTCACGGCTGCCGAGCGCTCCTTCCGCCGGGTCTCCTCGGACGGGAGCAAGTACTCGCCCCGATGGGTCGTGGCCGGCATCGTGTACGCGGCCGTGGCCCTGGTGAGCGCGTTGGCCGCATCCCGTGTGATCCCGGGAAAGGGCTCCTCGGGCCCCTGCCACAGTGAGTGGCAGCCATGCTGGGTGAACCACGTCTATCCGGGGGCCTTCCTCACGACGCTCGGCAGCTTGGCCGCGACGGTGGCCGTGATGCATTGGCTGCCGAGCTGGACGTCCAAGCTGCGCGCCCGGTCCCGCCGGTAGCCGCCGAGGTCGGTGCCACTGAACCTTGGCCGTTTGTCACTGAACATTGACGAGGTTGGACACTCTGCTGAAGTGGCAGACTCGATCACCTGAGCAGTTACGTGTTCGTCGCGTGTCCGTTCCTCCGCCGCGGGGCTGGTCAGGCTTCCAGTGCGGCGCGCGCTTGGGCCAGGAGTGCGGCGAGGGGCGCTGCGTCCTCCGGCCGGGGTTCGTGTCGCCACTGGCGGTTGATGAGCGCGGCCCCCGCGACGGCTGTTGGACCGGCGGCGACTCCGAGAAGTGGCATGTTGATCGCCGCTGCTCCCTGTGCAGTGGTGAGGGCGAGCAGTACCAGGTGGGCGACGTGGTTCTTCCTGCGACGCCGGACGATGTCGTTGATACCGGCGATCTGGGTCTCGATTTCGCGGACGATGGCGCCGGCGCGAAGACCCTGCGTTTGGAATTCCGTGATCACCTCGTGCAGCTCTGCGCGCCGCTCGGCGATGTCCGAGTCCCAGAGCAGGAGGTCCGCGGTACGGGCCACGGCCATGACGTCGTCGCGTCCCCGCATGGAACGAGTAGCCGCGTGGCGATGAGCCTGACCACCTCCTGATCCCCCGGGACGGGGCCGATGCTCTCGAAGAGGGCTCCGGGGGGGGCGCGTCGACGGTTTCCTCGCACACCTGCCCGAGCAGCCCAACCTCCTTGCCACACCGATGAGATGGGCATCCGGGCTGTCGGTCGGCGCGCGCATCTGAAGGTCTATCGTGAACGGCATGTCCGCTCCCGAGCTGATCCGAATCGTCTCCCGCGACTCGCCCATGGCCCTGGCCCAGGTGGAGCGCGTCCGTGCCGAACTGGTCGCGCTCCACCCCCGCGTGCGCACCGAGGTCGTCCCCGTGAAGACGACCGGCGACAAATGGATGGGCGACCTCGCCCAGGTCGAGGGCAAGGGGGCGTTCACCAAGGAGGTCGACGCCGCACTTCTGGCCGGCGAGGCCGACCTGGCGGTGCACTGCGTCAAGGACGTGCCCGCCGACCGGCCGCTCCCGGCAGGCACCCTGTTCGCCGCGTTCCTCAAGCGGGACGACATCCGCGACGCC
Source organism: Streptomyces ureilyticus (assembly GCF_011045025.1). Lineage (GTDB taxonomy): Bacteria > Actinomycetota > Actinomycetes > Streptomycetales > Streptomycetaceae > Streptomyces > Streptomyces ureilyticus. Next base: position 15,440 of record NZ_JAAKZX010000085.1, on the reverse strand, counting down.
CTCATCCACCCCGGCGGGCTCACCCTCGACGCACTGCCGGCCAGAACCCGGATCGGCACCTCCTCCGTACGGCGCATCGCGCAGCTGGCCGCCACCCACCCGCACCTTCAGTGCGTGCCGTTCCGCGGCAACGCCAACCGGCGCCTGCAGAAACTCGGGGCCGGTGAGGCAGACGCGCTGCTCCTCGCCGTCTCCGGCCTCGAACGCATCGCCCGCACCGACGCGATCACCGAGATTCTCTCCCCCGAGACGATGATGCCGCCGATCGGCGCGGGCATCCTCGCCCTCCAGTGCCGCGAGGACGACACAACCGTTATCGACACCGTCAGCGCACTCGGCGACCCGGACACACACCGCGAAGCCACCGCGGAACGCATGTTCCTCCACGTCCTCCAGGGCCACTGCAACTCGCCGATCGCCGGCTACGCGAAGGCTGGACGAGGCGGCGAACTGTCCCTGCGCGCCTGCGTGTTCACCCCGGATGGCAAGACCCAGCTCAAAGCCCACGAATGGGCCGGCCGCCTCGACCCCGCCACCCTCGGAACCTCCGTCGCCGTCGCCCTGCTCCGCCAAGGCGCCCGCGAACTGATCGACAACATCGCTCACTGAAACCGAAGATGCTCCCGGAAGCGAGGCGTCGCCGGGGCATGTTCGGTCGCCGTGATGGTGTCTTCCCGCCTTCTCCAGCAGATCAGCAACCCATCGTGCGACCTTCTGCCCGTCCAGCGTGCCAGGGGCCTTGTCAGTGGCGGGGTGCAGGGTGACGGACATGACAACACCTGCAGCTGTGATCGTGGATGCCGCCGCCTATGCGCAGGCGGTCGAGGACGCGGTGAAGGCGTCGGCCGCCTACTACGCGGGCGGCACGGATAGGCCACGAGGCGGAGTCGTTCAGAGGGCCGTATGAGAGTCCATAGGAGTTTTGTCGTCACCTGACCGTGTACCAGTGCTGCATCCCTGCCGGTCGGCGGCCATGAGCATGCTGGGCTCGGCACCGTGAGCGAGCGCAAGCCCTACAAGACCGACGTGAGCGACGAGCAGTGGGCGCTCGTGGAGCCGGTGATCACCGCGTGGAAGGCCGCGCACCCCTCGGCCAGCGGTCATCAGGGCCGGTTCGCGATGCCGGAGATCGTCAACGGGCTGCTCTACGAGGGCCGCACCGGTTGCCAGTGGGACCTGCTCCCGCACGACTTCCCGCCACCCGGCGTGGTGAATTACAGAAGGAGCCCGAGTTCGCGCGTACGAATTCGTGATCCGCCTGCTGTTCTTCGCGCCCCGACGGCTGTCGTCGACCGCTGTTACAGGTCCGTCGGCCGGGGCGAGGCCAGGAGCTGTTCAAGTCAGATCCCGGTCTCTCGATACTGGCGGGTTGGGATATTTGCCTCTGTCGGGGTTCCGGCCCCTTGGCCAAGACTTTACCGAACGGCGCGGGGCACCAAGCGACCCGGACGTCCGATCGCTCTCCGGGCTGCTCCGCAGTGCTGAGCGCCGACCGTCCCCGAAGACGTCCATGACTCGTCCACGAGTCGTCGCAGGAAAGTGAGCGTTGGCATGCCCATGAAATAAACGTCCCCTGTCGAGCGGGTCGGCGGCCCGGGTCACAAACGCCGTTCCCGCTGGCTGACCAGGAAGTTCATGGTCCTCTTCCTCGCCGTTGCCACGCTGCTGGGTGGTGCCGCGGTGGTGGTCCCGCAGTTCCAGGAGAAGGCCAGCGCCATCGATGACGGCAACGACATCACCTGGGACATCAGTGGCGGCCAAAAGGCGTACGACGACATGATCCAAGCCGTACGACAGCGGGCGACCGGCGGCAGGGTGCTGCGGGAAGGGGTGCTGCAGACCGACCCCAGTCTGGACACCTCCCCCAGGAATCTCTTCGCCATCGACCTGCGGGCCAGTGACCTGCCCGAGAGTTCGGACGGCAACAACGTCCGCCTGATCGTGCGGGCGCGGGACCTGTTCATCATCGGCTACCAGGTCAGGGATGGACGGGGCAGCGCTTCGCCCATCTACTTCAAGGGCGACGACCCCGACCCCAACTCGGCGGTGCCTTCCGGCACCTTCGGCTTCACGGGCAGCTACGGGGACCTAGAGTCGCGTGGCGGCCAGGCGCGGGCCAACATGAGGCACAATCAGCAGGTGGTGGACAATGCGTACGAGAACCTGCGGGGGAACGCCAACGTGAACACGGCAGCCCGGTCGATCATGGTGTTCGTCATGATGATCTCGGAAGGCGCGAGGTTCGAGCCGCTGCGCCAGGACTTCAGGGAGGCCTTCGGCTCCAACGGCGCAGGTGAGACGGTCGTCAACGTTGCCGACGCGGAGCTGATGAACAGCTGGGGCGAGGCATCGCGGCAGTTCGCCAACAGCCTCGAGAACGGGACACCCATCAACTTCCAGGTCGACGACCCCGCAACACCGAGTATCGACTTCGGCGCGAACACGCTGTCGTCGATGGCCGCGATCCTCGCCATCTGCCTTCTGCAGAACAGTCAGTGACGCGCGGGATCAGATGCCGGCGGGAACGTCGGTGTGCGAGTCGACAGACGTGGAGATCCGCGCCCGACAACGTCCGCCTGAAGCTCAAGCGGCTGGTCGAGCGCGGGGCCATGGTCGAGACCTAGCCGGGGTTGTTCACCCAGGTGATGCTTCGAGCCGGCCCGGCCTCGGTCGACCGGCGATGGGCCCGTGTGGCTCCCCCTATTTGGTGCCCTGACGTGGGAGGAGTCGACCACACAGCGGGACCAGTCCAGCCGTGGGGGCCGCGTTCAACTCGGCCAGCAGGACCTCGTGCGGCCGCTGCCACACGCCGGCCTCGTTCCAGTCCCGCAGCCGCCGCCAACATGTCATGCCCGAATCGAGACCGAGATCCTGCGGCAGACTTCCATTGGATCCCGCATGCAGCACGTACAACCAAGATCCCGCCCAGCACGTCCCGGTCCGGCAACGGCTTGCGACCCGATACCGGAACCTGCGCTCACGCTGGGGCAGCAGCGGCTCCAGGTGATCCCACAGTTCATCCGACACGATCCACGGCGATGCCCCCACACCGGACCGAACCTCAACTCCCGCCCGGACACGGCAAACAGGAGCAATCCGCCTCATTGTGTCAGCCCTCGTTAAGGGACACTTGTTCTTTTTTGCACACCTGTGCATTATCTGGTTATGCAGACGCAGTCAGAGGCACAGTCCCCCGCTCTGGACCGGCGCGTACGCCGGTCGAGGGCGGCACTCATGCGGGCCGCGGTCGAGCTGGTCACTGAACGGGGAACGGCGGCCGTCCCGCTTTCGGACATCGCCGAGGCAGCGGACGTGAGCCGGCGGGTCGTCTATCAGCACTTCGGCGACCGCGATGCCCTGCTGCTGGAGGCAGGTCTCGATCTCGCGCGCCGTGAACTGCTGCCACAACTCGCCGACGCCGCGCCCGGGACGACCGCACGCGAGCAGACGCTGGCCACGGCGCGGCACTTCGCCGACCACCGGGTGTTCTACAAAGCCCTGTTGACCGGATCGTGCGGGTTCCCGCTGGACCGGGGGCTGATCGGGCTGCTGCTGCCGGTCAACCGGCAGCACGTCCAGCAGATGTTCGGCGACCGGCTCGACCCGCAGATCGTCGAGGATCTCGCCACGTGCCTGGCTGGCGCGGGATCCGCCTTCTTCACGACCTGGATCGTGGACGGCGCGGATCCGCTGGAACCCCAGGCATTCACCGATCGACTCATGCGCATCCTGTCGGTCCTCATCGCCGCCCTGCGCCCCACCCCCAGCACACCAGACCTGGAGACCCCCCAATGAGCCTGCTCAGTCACCTCATCCAGCGCCGGCTGAAGCTGGCCGCGCCGCCGACCCGGGACCTGGTCGTCGAGCGGGATCTTCGGGTCCCGATGCCCGACGGAGTCGACCTGCTGGCCGACCGGTGGGCGCCCAAGGGCGGTGGCGAGGGGCTGCCGACAGCCGTCTTCCGCTCCCCTTACGGGCGGGCCGGCGTCGTCGGCACGGTCATGGCCCGACCACTGGCCGAACGCGGGTACCAGGTGCTGATCCAGAGCACCCGGGGCGGCTTCGGTTCGGGCGGGACGTTCGACCCGCTGCGACAGGAGCGCGAGGACGGCCTGGCGACCCTCGACTGGACGGTCAAGCAGCCCTGGTTCGGTGACGCGATCGTCCTGTTCGGCATGAGCTACCTGGGACACAGCCAGTGGGCTGTCGCCGACCGCCTGCCGTCACAGGTCAAGGCGATGATCCCGCAGGTGACCGAGTCGGCGCTGACGCTGGAGTTCCTCCGCGAGGACGGCATGTCGCTGGAGACGCCGTTCGGCTGGGGTGTGCTGGTGGCCACCCAGGAACTGCCCCTGGCGTTGCTCCGCAGGCCGGCCCAGGCCAAGAAGACCGCCCGCGCGCTGCACACGCTGCCGTTGAACCAGGCCGACATCGCAGCCCTCGGCCACCGGTCCGACTACATCCAGGACATCCTCGCCCACGACGCCCAATCCCCGCGCTGGACCGGCTTCGATCACCGGGACCGGGTGGCCGACGTGACCGTGCCGGTCAGTTCCATCGGCGGCTGGTACGACGTCTTCCTGCCCGGTCAGCTGCGCGACTTCCAGGTTCTGCAACAGGCCGGACGCTCGGCACGGCTGACGATCGGGCCGTGGACGCACGCGGAGTTCAACAACGTCGTCATCGACGAGGCCCTGGAGTTCGGCCTCCCCCACGCGCGCGGTGAGGAGCCGCCCCACCGCGCGCCGGTCCGGCTGTACGTGATGGGCGAGGACACCTGGCGCGACTTCGCGTCCTGGCCGCCGAGCGGCTACTCGGCACGGCCGTTCCATCTCGGTGCCCACGGCGCGCTCTCCGCAGATCAGCCCGAGGAGTCGGCGCCCGACCAGTACCGTTACGACCCGGCCGACCCCACCCCGGCCGTCGGTGGAGCGCGCCTGGTCAAGGACTGCGGCCGTGTCGACAACAGCGCTCTGGAGGCCCGCGCCGATGTCCTCACCTACACGACGCCCGCCCTCGACGAGGACGTCGAAGTCGTCGGCGAGGTGAGCGCCGAGATCTGGTTCCGGTCCAGCCTGGCGCACGCGGACGTCTTCGTCCGACTGTGCGACGTAGACCCCGACGGCCGCTCGCACAACATCTGCGACGGCCTGACCAGCCTGACCGACGCCGACGAACTCACCTGCGCCACCGTCTCGTTGTGGCCGACGGCGTACCGCTTCAAGCAAGGGCACCGCATCCGGGTCCAGGTCTCCAGCGGCGCCTTCCCCCGCTACGCCCGCAACCCCGGCACCGGCGAACCCCTCGCCACCGCGACCACGCTCCGGGCCGCCGACCAGTCCGTCCACCACGACCCGGCACACCCCTCGGCGATCATCCTGCCGGTGCGGGAGCGCCGCTGAGTCCCAGCGTCTACCTCACCCGGCGCCTTCGATCGGCAGGCGGCCACCAGGGGCGGTCTTGCCTTCCAGATGACGGCCCCGGACTCTCCCTGGCCGACCAAGCCGAGATCCTCGGGGCACGGGGGTCTCTGGTCGGGTAGCCCGGGGGAATCACAGGCGCCCGGGCCACTCGACTACGTTCACGTGTACGCCGGCACCACCACCCCCACCAACCGTTTACAACTTGCCCGTCCTGAAATCCGCACTGCTTTTGAGGACCGCGGAGTCGCTGCTCCAATTCTCCGGCTGGACCCTCTCCCAGAGACTTCCCTTGCCGGAGTCCCGTCCCGCCTGGTCTTCTCGACGGAACCATTCCTCAGCGCTCTTGATCCTGTTGGGGTGAATTTCGTCGAGCAGAGCGTAATCCCTGGTGATGATTCCGTGCTTCCACACGTTCCAGAAGCCCGTGAAGTTGTCGCGGAAGCTCATGGTGCTTTTGTCGTTGGGATCGGTGTTGTATCCGGCAGGGGCATCGACGAGTCCCGCCAGGTCCGGACTGCTCCAATAGGTGTCCAGGTCAGTGTCGATGTACTGTGCCGGATGCCCGGTGACCTTTTCGAACGCCGCAGCCATATCGGCATAGGTCACGTGCTCGATAGCGACTTCAAGGTCCATGCCATTAGAGCGCTCCGGGTGGTCGAAGAGCCAGCGAACGTAGTATCCGCAGTCTTCGAGAGCGACGTGGGGAACTGCTCCGTCGCCGAGAGGGACTCGCCACGTGACGACGCCGTCCTCGACGCTGGGCTGCATGGGTGTGAGCGGTGAGATCACCATCTCGATGTAGGGGCCCGAAGTGAAGACCGCCGCCCCCATCCTGTCACTGTTCTTTTCGTTCTGGAACAGTACCCATTCGGCCATGCGGCCCTTGCCGTCATAGTGGCCGGTGCGGAACCTGGAGTCGTAGCCTGACTTCTTGAGGGCGTAGTCGAGGTTTCCGTAGACGAAGAACTTGATTCCTGCCTCAATCGCCATCTCGTAGGTGCGGATGGCCCAGTAGGTCTCCGTTTTCTCACCGGTGTTGAACCCGTCGATGTTGATGAATACGCCGTCGCAGCCACGGAACCCTTCCCGCAGCACATCCTCGTCGGCGAACGACCCTTCAAGGAGGGAGACGTTGCCGAGCGCGAGGAGCGCTTGGGCTCGGGGGGAGCTGGAATCGCGGGTGAGAACCCGGACGGAGTATTTCTTGTCGGCGACGAGAGAGCGAACGATGGGCATCCCTTGAGCCCCTGTACCGCCGATCACGAAGATTCTGGAGGTGGCGTGAGAAGACATGGAAACGACTCCGGAGGTTGAGTACGCACGTTCGAGACTGATCTCTGAATCAGCCCCGGCGATCGAGACTCTTTTGGAAACCGATCGGTTTCAAGTAGCGTATACCGATCGGTTTCCGAGTGGCAAGCGCCTCGGGCAGCGGCGCCTCGACGACCTCGCGATTCTGGGCACGAATGACGCCCATCACGGTCGGCCGGGGCAGATGCAGGTCGCAGGCGGCCTGGGCGCCCGGAGGCCCAGCACTCCTTCACCGGCGCCCGGCCGTCGCCCGCAACCCGGCTAGCGGGCGCCTGTCAGCGCCGGACTCTTCGCAGCGGGTTGAAACCCGCGCGGTCGACGGGCCGTTCCGGTCATAGGCCCAGATCACAACGCGGAGCTGGGCCACCCCCTTCGGCAGCGTCGAATGCCGCAGGCCGTACGGGTGCCGCTTCACAAGCGGCGTGTTGGTGAGCACGGGGACAGGGCGAGCGTGCTAGTTCCGGTGGTAGCTGGTGCGGCTGATGATCTGGCCGCCTCCAGTGAGGAACAGCCGCGTCGCGCGCATGAGTCGAAACGACATTGCGTCGAGGGCGATCGACACCCGGGCCGTGGCGCCCTCGGCGTCGGTCTCTTGGCGCTCGCGGTGCCGCAGAGAACGGCGGCCGGCGCGGGCGTGCGCGTTTTCGGATCGCTCACAGGTCAGCGGCACACCGCTCGCTTGCACCAGGGAATCCGAGCTGTTTCCCCACGTTGTGGGCCCTCGGTCTCCCCGACGAGCAGCGGAATGCATGGGGACCGAGCGGCTGTCGATGACGTCACTCGAACGGCGGGTGTGATCCGGTTGGACGAGCCCCGCCCTCGGGCGGTCCTGGTCCTGTGACCTGATACCAGTCGTGCGGCCCTTTTCGCTGCCGGAGAACCGTGTGGTGGTCCGCGGTCCAGCCGAGGGATCCCTGCTCCAGGATCGAGTCGTCCGATTGCGGGCGAGTCGGCGCCGACCTAGCTTCGAGGTCGTCACATTATGTGACAGAGCCGACATTATTCCCTTGTCGGCTTTCCCGTGGAGACATCGAATGGAGCATTCATGTCGGTGATGACCGGTACCCAACCCCAGCAGCAGGCCGGCCCGCAGATCGGCGGCTCGCAGCAGATCGCCCAGATGGTTCAGCAGTCCATCCAGCAGGCGTGTCAGCAGACGGCCCAGCAGGTCGCGCAGCAGGTGCAGCAGACGTTCCAGCAGATCCAGCAGCTCCAGCAGCAGCTTCAGCAGCGGCCGGAGCTGGCTCAGCAGGCGCACCCGTACCTGGCGCTCGCGCTGCACCGCTCGCTGGCCGGGGCTGTCCGCCACGCCGTGGAGCAGTCCGTGCAGCAGGCGCTGCCGAACGCGATCGTGACGCTGCTGCAGCAGAGCCAGCAAGGCACGCAGGGCCAGCAGGGCCAGCAGGGCCAGCAGGGCCAGCAGCAGTGGGGCGGGGGGTTCGGCCAGATGGGCCAGCAGCCCTACGGCCAGCAGTACCAGCAGCCGTACGGCCAGCAGTACCAGCAGCCCGGCTTCGGCTTCGGCCAGATGGGTCAGCCGTTCGGTATCGGCTGACCTGAGGGCGCGATGCGGTGTGCCCGGAGCGGTTTTTCCGGGCACACCGCATCCGCGTGCAAGGGCGAGCGGTTCCGTCGCCGGATCAGAAAGCACAAGTACGCACAAGTACGAGGTAGGCGTGGTGAAGGTGGACGTAATGGTCAAGGAAACGCCCGGGAACAACCGCGCGAGCGGGCCCGAAGGGGCAGGTGCGGGTGGACCGGGTGCGGGTGAGCCCGGACCCGAGGGCAGGGCAGCGGTACCAGGCGAGAAGGGCGCGCCGGAGCCGCTCGTCGTGCAGCCGCGCCGGGAGCGGTACATGGTGACACCGCTGCCGCAGCATCTGCTGCCGCCAGGAGTACCCGAGCTCAGCATGGACGCGGTGTGCGACCGGCTGGAGCGCATGCCCGAGGTCAAAGTAACCCGCAGACTACAGCCGTCGGACAAGCTCCAATCGACCGGGCTGCCCCCCTCCTGCCCGGAAATCGCGGTCGTCGAGGCGGCCGAGGCCCAGGTGCCTGCGATGCGGTCGCTGCACGTACACATCGAGCCGGACCTGCCGCTGTCCGGCACCGGACCCGCCGTCATGCCGACCGCGGGGATTCTGCCGCTCCGCGATCCGGCGCTCGTCGCGCCGCTCGATGAACCCGTGGAGATCTCGTTGCGCGTCTGCGGCCCGGAGGGCGAACCGCTAGTCGGCGCCGGGGTGTTCCTGATCGGAGCGTCCTGGCCGGCCCAGGGCATCACCGGGGACGACGGGACCGCCACGGTCACCCTGGCGACGGAGACCGCGCAGTCCGTTCAGTCCCTGTACGTCCGGCCCACGGGCGGTTACGCGGACCGCTGGATCAACCGTCCCGACCTGTCGGCGACCCAGGAGAACCTGGTCACCCTCACACCGCTGGAGAAGGTGTACCCGGGGCTGGACGAGAGGCAGCAGTACGGCTGGGGCCAGCAGGCCATGCGGCTGGACCGGCTGCCTCCCACGTTCCGCGCCTTCGGCATCAGGGTCGCGGTCATCGGTTCGGGCGTCGCCTCCGAGCACCCCGACCTGAAGCAACGGGCAGGTTCCGGGGTCGATCTCGTCCGCGGTACGGAACAGGGCTGGGCCCAGGACAGCGTGGGCACCGGTACCCATGCGGCGGGCCTCATCGCCGGGGCGGACACCGGCAAGGGCGTCATCGGCATCGCGGTCGACGCCGATCTCGATGTCTGCCAGGTACAGCCGGGCGGCTGCTTCAGCGACCTGATCGCCGCGCTGGACCGCTGCATCGACAACGAGGTCGACGTCGCCCACATCGCGGTGGCGGCCCCGTATGCGTCGGCGCTGGTCTCCCGCAAGCTCGCCGATGCCAACGCCGCGGGCATCGCCTGCGTCGCCCCGGCGGGCGACACGGGCGGACCGGTCGCCTTCCCCGGCTCGCTGCCCACCGTGTTCGCCGTGGGCGCACTGGGAGTCTTCGGCTCGTACCCGCCAGACACCTCCCAGGCCACCCATGCGGGCCCGCAGCTGACACCGGAAGGGCTGTTCGCCGCGCCGTTCAGCTGCTACGGCCCGGGCATCGACGCGGTCGCTCCCGGCGTGGCCATCCTGTCCTGCGCGCCGCATGGCGGCTACACAGCCCTCGACGGCACCGGCACGGCCTCGGCCCACGTCGCCGGTCTCGCCGCCCTCGTTCTCGCCCACCACGAGGACTTCCACGGCCAACTGCTGCCCCGCGGACCCGGCCGGGTACAGCACCTGTTCGACATCATCTCCGCCAGCTGCCGCCAACTGGCCGCCCCGGGCACCGCGGAAGCCGCCCGCGTCGGCCGCGGCCTGCCCGACGCCCTCATCGCCCTGGGCCTGGCCCCCGGCGTACAACTCGCCCCCGCTCTGACCCCCTACACCCCGACCCTGACCGGTTAGCCAGACCGGTGCACAGTCAGGCCCGTGAATCATTCCGGGTCTGATGGAGGCTCCGGACTGTCCCGAGTCGGGTGGAGTCGAGTTGCTTGGTTTCACGCTGCCGGTGGGGAGCGGAGTTCGTACTCCACTGGGCTGAGCATGCCCAGGTCGACGCCGGCCGACGGCCCGGCGTCACCTCCGAGGAGGCCGCGGAGATCAAGCGGCTCAAGGCCGAGAACGCCGAGCTGCGGCGGGCCAACGAGATCCTCAAGGCGGCGTCGGCCTTCTTTGCGTCAATGTCAGGATCGTGGCGATCGGCGGGTCGGCGCGGGTCGATGCCGCTCGTGGTGGCTGGTCCTTGATGTGCTGCCGGCCGATGGCAGGATCCTGTTTGATCGGCGGGCTGGCTCGCTTCTTCGCTGCCCCACGACGTGGTGGCTTGACGGCGATGTGCCGCCCGCCGATCGCAACGAAGTCCCGCCAGCCAGCGCGAGCAACATCAGCAGGAGGAGATCACCCGCCTCCGCCGACAGCGGCCTCTGCCCTCGACGGCGTCGATCTCGCGCTGCGGTCGGCATGGGCATGGGGCCGGGTGCTACGCAGGAGAAACCGTCGGAGGGGTCATCGGGTGCTTTCGGATCGCGCGGTCGACGTCCTGGAGCTGTTCGGTGAGCAGTGCCCGGCGGTTGGGTGGGAGCTTCCGAGTGGCGAGCAGGTCGGTGAGCGAGGCTCGTTCCGCGGTCCAGATGGACAGGTGAGCGGCGGCAATGACGCTGTTCGCGCAGCGGGAGGGAGAACAGCGGGTCGCTTACCCGGCCAAGGATGCGTGGCGAGCCACTAGCCAGCACGAAGCCGCCCCGTGTGCCATCAGCACACAGCACCCGACTCAGCGTCCCCTCTGCTTGGGGAGTCCCGGATTCAGGAGGCGTGGGAGCCCAGGAGCACGCGGGCTAGCGTTCCGGCGAGCAGGAACGGACCGAACGGGATCCTGCTCATGTGGTCGGCCCGGCCCGCGAGGATGAGGCCGATGCCATACAGCGCGCCGAGCAGGTACCCGGCGAACGTACCGACCAGGACGATCGCCCGGCCGTACCAGCCCAGGACAGCGCCCAGGACGAGGGCGAGCTTGACGTCGCCGAATCCGAAGCCCTTGCTGATCAGGAAGAGCACTCAGGCGATCAAGCTGCTGGCCCGCCTGACCGAGCGGCTTACCGACTTCCAGAACGCCGCACCCCACCACTTCATCGCCCGCACCGCCGAGGGTTGACGAGAGCCGGGAGCAGGCCGCCAACCGTGTGGTGGGCCAGTACGACCGCTGGACGCTTCAGGCCACGACCGACCTGTTGGACGCGTTCACCGACCGGTCGGTCGCGGCTCGGATGCGGGGCGAGCGCTACAACGCGATCGTGCATGGCCATTCACCCCGGACCGGTGGACGCTCCTGCTCAACACCGAACTTCAGGAAGTGCGCACGTACTTCATGGATCTGGCATCCTCGGGCCACTCCGGGAAGTACAGGCCCGGGTCCCAGGTGCGCAGCAGGACGCGGCCCTTCCCAGGATCCCAGGCCAGGGTGTAGACGGAGTCGCCCAGGAGGATCGCGGTGCGCTCGGCCCGCTGAATGCGGCAGCAGCTCCTTCTCTCCGACCCTCGGGCCTGCGGAGTGCGGCGAGCACGAGACCGACGATCGCAGCGGTACACACGGCGAGTACCGGGATCCATCGGTCGATCGGTACGTGCGTGCGATTTCGGCAGGCGATGCGGCGGCCAGGGCCACAGCGAGCCCTCCCACCACGGCGCAGACCACGGCCTGACAGACCGCCGCGGCGATGCCGGTAGCCAGACGGGACGCCGGAGCAGATCGGGCATCAGTCCGGCCCGCCGCTTGTCGGAGCGTGGCACGCTCAGGGCGGCCTTGCGCTGGAGAACGGTTGCGAGAGCGTTGCGGAACGCGGCGCCCAGCGCGGACAGGACGAGCAGCAGGATGTCCACCGTGTGGGTCCTCCGGAATGACGAGACTGCCCGCCCCACTCCCTGTCATGGTGAGCCGCCCCGCCCACTCCGCGCGGACGCTCGTCCGAGGGCGGAGTACCGGTCGAACGCCTCGCGGGCATCGGGGACAAACGCCTCGTGCCGGACCAGTTCCCCGAGCTCGGGCTCCGTCAGCCAGTCGTGCCAGGCGATCTCCTCGGGGTCGGGCCTGATGGGCCCGGTCACGACGGCCTCGTGCAGGCCGAGCCAGTAGGGGCTGATCGCGCCCAGGCACCTGAACTTGAACACGAACCCCGTACGGGCCCGGACACCGAGTTCCTCCGCCAACTCCCGCGCCGCGGCCTCCTCGTAGGACTCACCGACCTGCGCCGCACCGCCGAGCATCCAGTTGAACCCGCCCGGGAATCGTGCGGCCTCGTGGGGACGGCGGTGTACGAGGATCCGCCCGGCGGTGTCGCGGCACACGACCGTCGCGATGCGATGCAACCACCCCTGGCGAATCGCATCGCCCCTGCTGACGACTGCGAGGACCTCATCGTGCTCGTCGACACGTTCGACAAGTTCACCCATGGACCACATCGTGCCGGACGGCACCGACACCAGGTCATGTCGTCCGGTCAGCCGCGGACGATCCACACGTCCGGGCCGCGCCGCGCCACTCGACCAGTGCGGACTGCCGCAACCAGTCGTCGTCGGCGTCGTCCAGCCCGGCCAGGCGCAGGAATTCCACGACGTCGAGCAGCGCGTACGCCATCCCCAGGAACCGCGCGCCCGCGCGGACCCGCCGGCCGCCGTCCTCACCGGGCGGGTAGAGCACGATGGGCTGGTCGATCGCCATGATCCCAGCCTGTTATGGGCGGCAGCCACGCACATGCCGGGCGCCTCCCGGCCCGGAGGCGGTCCGTTCCATGGAGTCAGTGCTGTGCGACAACGGCACGAGGGGCGGGTTGATCGGGGAAGGACCGGTCGCCGAAGAGGATACGGCCGGCCGCAGCCCGCCCCGGCGGTGTGCGCAACAGGGTGAACGCCGCGGTCGTCGCCGCCGGTGTCCGTACGCGGGCCAACGCCCGGCGCAGCGAGAGCCGTCCTCGGAAACTCGCCCGTAGACCGGCTCCGCTGTAGTGCGCCAGCGCGTCCCGCTTCCCGGACCGCAGCGCGTCGTCGAGGACGGAGGCGGCCAGTTCCGACAGCCGCAGGCAGGGATCCAGGCCGCCGGCGGTGAGGGGCGAGACAGCGCCGGCCGCGTCCCCCACGAGAAGTCCGTCGGCGCAGCTGATGCGGCGCAGCACGCCGCCGACGGGTATCGGGCCTGCGCGTCGCTCCACCGCCTCGGGACGGTCGACGCCGGCCAGTCCGGGCGCCGAGGCACTGAAGCGTTCCGCGGCCCGGCGCAGACCGTCCGGGAAACGGTCGGCGTAGCCGGCGACACCGACATGGGCGTGCCGTCCGTCGTTGACCACCCATGCCAGGTATCCGGGGGCGAGGGAGGGGTCGAGGACGCAGTGGAAGGTGGGTGGTTCGCCGTTCGGGGACACCTCGAAGACCTCTTCGGCGCCGACCAGCAGGTGGCGGTTGCGGTCGAGGCCGAGGTCGCGGGCGACGCTCGAACGTGCTCCGTCGGCGCCGACGACAAAGCGCGCCCGGACCGCGGTCGGCCCGTCTCGGCCGATCAGGTGGAAGGTGTCGCCCCGCCGGCCGGCGTAACGCGTGCCCAGCGCCAACCGCACACCGGCGTCGACCGCGACCGCGGCCGCCGCCTCGTACAGCCGTGCCATGTCGCCCACCCGGTATTCGTCGCGATCGCTGACCAGGCTGACCGGGCGGTCCATGCCCGGGGGATAGAGCAGCACGCGCCGGATCGGGGGTCCGAGGTGCTCGTCGGGCAGCGAGAAGTCGTCGAGTGTCTTCCGGACGAAGATCCCCGTGGTGCGGATCGCCCCGGCCAGGGTCGTTCGCCGGTCGACGAGCAGCACGTCGTGGCCCTGCCGGGCGAGGAGCGTGGCGACGTGCAGACCGGCCAGCCCGGCCCCGACCACCAGTACATCAGTACCGGCCGTGTCTCCGAGGCGGCAGGGGGTGCGGGCTGTTGCGGGCATGGCTGTGCTCCTTGCGGTCACCGAAGGCCGACGCTTCGATCGAACCTCGATGGGAACCTATCGAAATTCGATAGGTTCGGCAAGCGGGAAGTCACACCGCCGCGTCCCATGTCCCCTCATGACGAGCCAGCCGGCGGCCGCGCCGACCGCGTACCAACAGGTTTGGCGCGTTGAAGGCGGAACCGAGCACCCAACGGGCGACCCTGCTGCCTTGGGAGAGTTCCGCCGGCAGCCCGGTGAGTGCAGGGACTCGACTCCCCCGCTCACGGCCGGCGCCACGCCACAGGCCCTCAGCGGGGCCGTCCGCGGTGCCGCCAGGACGACGAGGGCGAGCACGAGCAGCGCGCACAGGCGCCCCCGCCGTACTTGGCCACATCGCCGGTCGCCGCCGCCCTCGCCTGGGCTGAAGATTGAACCGCGCCCCCAGAGCCTGGTCTGGTACCTCCTCACTGACCTTGCTGGCGTGATGTCGCGGGGCTGACACGCCGTGGCTGTCGCACTAGGGTCTGTCGCAAAAATGGATCTTGGCCGTGGATGATCACGGCTTTGAGGCGTGGTGATCTGACGAACAGCCAGTGGGCCCGGCTGGAGCCGTTACCGCCGCAGGGCATCAAAATGACGCGGTTGCCGGCGACGATCGCGGTGACGACCTGCATCAGCGACAGGTTGACGGGATAGTTCCACGGTGAGATGACCCCGACCACTCCGAGCGGCTGGTATTCGATGCGGTTGGTGCCCAACCGCATGTGCCAGGCGGTGTGGCGGCTCCTCGGGCGCATGAAGCGGCGGAGATTGCGCTGAAGGTAGTCGATGTCCTGGACGACGCCCCCCAACTCCATCATCGTGGTCTCGTGGCGCGAGCGATTTCCGAAGTCGGTGATGATCGCCTCCTCGATGGCGCTGCGCCGGGCGATCAGTGCCGCCTTGAACCTGCTCAGGTCGCTGCGCCGCGCCGCCAGTGAGGGTGCTCCGTCGCGGAGGTAGGCAGCGCGCTGAACAGCGAGGATGTGGCCGAAACGCTCCGCGTCCGTGGGCTGTGGGGTGACTTCCGTGAGGGTCATGAGGGTGGTCCTACCTTTCAAGGGTGGTTGCTCTGGTCATTCGTAAGATCAGAGGGCCCAGGGGTTCTGGGTATGGCTGTCATGGCGGCGCCGTTGGCAAGGCTCAAAGGACTTGGCCACCCGGAACCCCGC
>NZ_JAAKZX010000084.1 GCF_011045025.1 Streptomyces ureilyticus | reverse complement strand
CGCCCCCGCCGTAGCCGGCGGCAACTCCACCTGCACCCCCGCATCCCCCGCATCCGCCGTGTAGTCCCCCGCCGACGTCTCGTCGATACCGTCAGGCGCCTTCGCCGCGCGCAGCACGAAGGTCAGGACCACCGTCACCACCACGTTCAGGACGAACGCCGTCAGCCCGATGTACCCCATCTCCCCGAGCCCCGGAATCTCCGCGTTGGAGCCGCCGAAATGCTTCTGGGTCGGCGAGGCGACCCCGTACGCGGCCACCGTGCCGTACACCATGCCGACCGCCCAGCCCGCGAGCAGCGCCCAGCGGTGGAACCAGCGGGTGAACAGGCCGCCTACCAGGGCGGGGAAGGTCTGGAGGATCCAGATGCCGCCCAGGAGCTGGAAGTTGATCGCGACCGTCTTGTCCATGGTCAGGACGAAGGCCAGCGCGCCCACCTTCACAAGCAGCGAGACGAGCTTGGAGACCTTGGTCTCCTGAGCCGCGGTCGCGTCGGGCTTGATGAAGTCCTTGTAGATGTTGCGGGTGAAGAGGTTCGCCGCCGCGATGGACATGATCGCCGCCGGTACGAGCGCGCCGATGCCGATCGCCGCGAAGGCGACACCCGCGAACCAGTCGGGGAACATGTTCTCGAAGAGCTGAGGGATCGCCAGCTGACCGTTCTCCACCTTGATTCCGGCCGCGATCGCCATGAAGCCCAGCAGCGCGAGCAGGCCCAGCATCAGGGAGTACAGCGGCAGGATCGTGGTGTTGCGGCGGATCACCTCACGGCTGCGCGAGGACAGCGTCGCCGTGATCGAGTGCGGGTACATGAACAGCGCGAGCGCGGAGCCCAACGCCAGCGTGGCGTACGTCCATTGGCCCGCCTCGGCCGGGACCAGCGCACCGCGCGGTGCCCCTGTCGCCTCGTTGGTCTGGCTGTACGCGTTGCTGGCCGCGGCGAAGATGTCGTCGAAGCCGCCCAGCTTGATCGGGATGTAGATGATGGCCACCGCGATCACGATGTAGATCAGGGTGTCCTTCACGAACGCGATGAGGGCCGGGGCGCGAAGACCGGACGAGTACGTGTATGCGGCCAGCACGCCGAAGGCGATGAGCAGCGGCAGGTCCTTGATGAACCAGTTCGTGTTCTCGCCGCCGCCGACGCCCATCACGTCAAGGACCGCCTGGATGCCGACCAGTTGGAGCGCGATGTACGGCATCGTGGCGAGGATGCCGGTCACGGCCACCGCCAGCGACAGGCTCTTCGAGCCGAACCGCCCGCGCACGAAGTCCGAGGTCGTCACATACCCGTGCTTGTGCGACACCGACCACAGCCGCGGCAGGAAGGTGAAGATCAGGGGGTAGATGAGGATCGTGTACGGCACGGCGAAGAAGCCGGCCGCGCCCGCCGCGTAGATCGCCGCCGGGACCGCCACGAAGGTGTACGCCGTGTAGAGGTCGCCGCCGAGCAGGAACCAGGTGACCCAGGTGCCGAACGACCGTCCGCCCAGGCCCCATTCGTCGAGGCTGTTCTCGTTCTCGGCCCTGCGCCAGCGCGAGGCCAGGAAGCCCATGACCGTGACGGCCAGGAAGAAGAAGATGAAGACGGCGAGTGCGACGCCGTTCACGCCGTCCTTCATGCCGACGCACCCCCGTTCTGGGAGGCCTCGGACCGGGCGGCCTTGCGGGCGCGCTGGTCACGCTGCCACAGCTGGTACGCGGTCATCGTGAGCGCCGTGGAGATGACCACCCAGGCCATCTGGTACCAGTAGAAGAACGGGATGCCGATGAACGTGGGGTCCGTCTTGGCGTACGAGCCCACCCAGAGCATCGCCACGAACGGCGCGAACAGGCAGAGGCCGATCACCACACGGACCGGCGTCACCACCGGTGGCTTCACTTCAGACGCTCTTGGCGCATCGGACGTTTCTGACATATGGCGACTCCGTCCCCTCGCTGATCACCTTGCAATGCGCAGGAAATCTAAGGGACAGTTCCGCCTCATGGAACCCCCGTCCGGAATACGGAAGTAGATGTGCGCATTCCGTGGCGACCGCGTGTGATCAGCAACAACGGAACCCCTGCCGGGGATCCGACTCCTGCCGCTCAGTACGCTCCCGCTCGAACTCGCGACGGGACGGCAGGAGTGCGTCCGGATGTGCCGTACGGACATGGGTGGCGTAACGGTCGTACGCGGACTCGTCGGTCAACTCCCGTACGTACCACCGCACCGACCTAAGAACCCGGAGCAGCCCCGACAGCATCACGTTCCTCCTCCTTCTCCTGCCGGGTCGGGATCAGCCCGGCCGGGGCGACGATCTTCGACTCCACGTACGGTGCCTCGCTGAGCGTGGAGAGCGCGGGGCGGCGTACATGCCTGATGCATACCCTGGCCGCGTCCACGATCACGATCACTATGAGCAGTGCGAGGACCGCCGAAAGGACGCCGTCCACGGTGGAGTTGGTGACGACGGTACGCATGTCGTCCATGGTTTTGGCCGGCGTGAGCACCTCACCCCGGTCGATCGCGTCCTGGTAAACCGAGCGCTGCTTGAAGAAGCCGACGCGCGGATCGCTGGAGAACACCTTCTGCCAGCTCGCCGTCAGCGTCACCGTGGCATCCCAGGCCAGCGGAATCCCGGTGACCCAGGCCCACTTGAGGCGCCCGGACTTCACCAGCAGCGTCGTACAGACGGCCAGGGCGACCGCCGCGAGCAGCTGGTTGGAGATGCCGAAGATCGGGAACAGCTGGTTGATGCCGCCGAGCGGTTCATGGACGCCCACCCACAGGAAGTAGCCCCACAGACCGCAGACGATGCCGCTGGTGATGACGAGCCCGGGCTTCCAGCTCACGTTCTTGAAGGGCTTGTAGACGTTGCCCAGGGTGTCCTGGAGCATGAAGCGGCCCACGCGAGTGCCCGCGTCGAGCGCGGTCAGGATGAACAGCGCCTCGAACATGATCGCGAAGTGGTACCAGAACGCGCGCAGGCTGTCCCCGGTGATCTGGGAGAAGATGTCCGAGATACCGATCGCGAGGGTGGGAGCGCCGCCGGTCCGCGACAGCAGGGACGCCTCCTCGACGTTCCGTGCCGCCGCCGCAAGGTCCTCCGGGGATATCTGGTAGCCCCAACTCCCCACCACCTGCGAGGCGTTCTGCACCGAGTCCCCGATGACACCGGCGGGCGCGTTCATCGCGAAGTACAGACCCGGGTCGATGATCGACGCCGCGATCAGCGCCATGACCGCGACCGAGGACTCCATGAGCATGGAGCCGTAGCCGATCATCCGGACCTGCGTCTCCTTCTGGATCATCTTCGGCGTCGTACCGGAGGAGATGAGGGAGTGGAAGCCGGACAGCGCCCCGCAGGCGATGGTGATGAAGACGAACGGGAAGAGCGAACCCGCGAAGACCGGACCGTCGCCGCGGGAGGCGAAGTCCGTGACCGCGTCCATCTTCAGCGTCGGCAGGGCGACGACGACGCCGAGCGCGAGCAGGAAGATGGTGCCGATCTTCATGAACGTGGAGAGGTAGTCGCGCGGTGCAAGCAGCATCCACACGGGCAGGATCGAGGCGATGAAGCCGTACGCCACCAGCCAGATCACCAGCGTCGAGGGTGCCAGCGTGAACGCGTCGGCCCACGACGACTCCGCGACCCACCGGCCGGAGACCAGCGCGAGCAGCAGCAGCGCGATGCCGATCAGCGAGACCTCGGTGACCCGCCCTGGCCGCAGCACCCGCAGGTAGAAGCCCATCAGCAGGGCGATCGGGATCGTCATCGCGATGGAGAAGGTGCCCCAGGGCGACTCGGCAAGGGCGTTGACGATGACCAGGGCCAGTACGCCGAGCAGGATGATCATGATGGCGAAGGCGGCGAGCAGGGCGGCCGCGCCGCCGAACGGGCCGATCTCCTCGCGCGCCATCTGCCCGAGCGACCTGCCGTCGCGGCGCGTCGAGAAGAACAGCACCACCATGTCCTGCACGGCGCCCGCGAAGATCACGCCGGCGACGATCCAGATGGTGCCGGGCAAGTAGCCCATCTGCGCGGCCAGTACGGGCCCCACCAGCGGGCCCGCGCCGGCGATCGCCGCGAAGTGATGGCCGAGCAGCACGCGCCGGTCGGTCGGATGGAAGTCGATGCCGTTGTTGAGCCGCTCCGCGGGCGTGGCCCGGGTCTTGTCGACCTTGAGGACCTTGTTCGCGATGAACTTCGAGTAGAAGCGATAGGCGATGGCGTACGAGCCGAGAGCCGCCGCCACCATCCAGGCGGCCGACACCTCCTCGCCCCGCGAGAGCGCCAGTACGGCCCAGCCCGTCGCGCCCACCAGCGCGACGAGCGCCCAGATGACGATGGATCGAGTCTTCGCGGTGCGCACCGGGTGGTCCTCCCGTCCATGCGGCGACGGGGGGACCGTAAAGCAGGAACAGCGGTTGCGCTACACCGCCTGCAGCACTACTCCTGACGCTGCTTCAGCCGCTACTCCTGAGGCCGCTTCAGTCGCGCCACGAACTTGTACCGGTCCCCTCGGTACACCGACCGCACCCACTCCACCGGCTGCCCGTCCTTGTCCAGCGAATGCCGCGACAGCATCAGCATGGGCAGGCCCACGTCCGTGCCGAGCAGGCCGGCCTCGCGCGGGGTGGCCAGGGAGGTCTCGATGGTCTCCTCGGCTTCGGCGAGATGGACGTCGTACACCTCGGCCAACGCCGTATACAGCGACGTGTACTTGACGAGTGACCTGCGCAGCGCCGGGAAGCGCTTCGCGGACAGATGTGTCGTCTCGATCGCCATCGGCTCGCCGTTGGCCATGCGCAGCCGCTCGATGCGCAGCACGCGGCCGCCCGCCGAGATGTCGAGCAGCTCGGCGAGGGTGTCGTCGGCGGTGATGTAGCCGATGTCCAGGAGCTGTGAGGTGGGTTCGAGGCCCTGGGCCCTCATATCCTCGGTGTACGAGGTGAGTTGGAGTGCCTGGGAGACCTTCGGCTTGGCGACGAACGTGCCCTTGCCCTGGATGCGTTCGAGCCGCCCCTCGACGACGAGTTCCTGGAGTGCCTGGCGGACGGTGGTGCGCGAGGTGTCGAACTCCGCGGCGAGGGTGCGCTCGGGCGGTACGGACGTTCCGGGCGGCAGCGTCTCCGTCATGTCGAGCAGGTGCTTCTTGAGGCGGTAGTACTTGGGCACACGCGCGGTACGGATGGGGGACCCACCCTCGTTCTCCGCACTGCTGACGTCGGTGCTCATCCTCTGCCTTCCCGGCTCCTTGGTGCCGATGCGGCCGACGTACGCGTCGGCACGGCTCACATCGTGGCACGGTCTGTCGTGCGAGTGTCCTCCCGCACGCTCCGTGATCTCCCCTATATATCGTTCACCCTTACCTCTGGTCTAGTCCACCACATTGAAGTGGTCCACCTGGGGCCAGTGAGCCCACCTGCTCTTTTTGCCACTTTCCTGCTTAAAGGTTCTTGAATATGTAGTTCTCGTAACGGACGTCCGGACGGGCCTGTTCGCCGTTGACACCCCTCTAGGTCTAGGCCAACCTTCGGCTACTGGTCTACACCACTGGTGGCCAGGCGAGGAGGGGTGACATGAAGCGCAAGCTCATCGCGGCCGTCGGTGTCGCGGGCATGATGGTCTCCATCGCGGCGTGCGGAGGCGGCGGCAGCGAGGCGGCCGAGGATCCGAAGGACCGCAAGGGCGAGTTGACGGTCTGGCTGATGGTGGACGCCCAGACGAGCTGGCCGGAGCTGGTCAAGCAGGCCAATGCCGAGTTCAGCGAGAAGTACCCGGGCGTCAAGGTCAACGTCCAGTACCAGCAGTGGGGCGACAAGACCAAGAAGCTCGACGCCGCCCTGTCCGGCGACAAGTTCCCCGATGTGGTCGAGCTCGGCAACACCGAGACCATGACGTACATCCTCAACGGGGCCCTCGGCGAAATCGACGAGAAGAAGTACGACAACTCCGACACCTGGATCGACGGCCTGAAGGACACCTGCTCCTACGAGGGCAAGATGTACTGCGTGCCCTACTACGCCGGTGCGCGTGTGGCCATCTACAACAAGGACATGTTCAAGGCCGCCACCGGCAAGGCCACCCTCCCCGAGACCGAGGC
This sequence comes from Streptomyces ureilyticus, assembly GCF_011045025.1. Lineage (GTDB taxonomy): Bacteria > Actinomycetota > Actinomycetes > Streptomycetales > Streptomycetaceae > Streptomyces > Streptomyces ureilyticus. The sequence goes on along the minus strand of NZ_JAAKZX010000084.1, from coordinate 32,950 downwards.
CGACCTGACCGAGGCGCTCGGCCAACTCGAGGCCGAGTACGGCAAGAAGGACAAGGCGTTCTCCCCGCTCTACCTGCCGGGCCGCTACTGGTACGCCGCCATGTCGTACGTCGCCGCCTACGGCGGCCAGATCGCCGAGTACGACGAGGGCGGCAAGAAGTGGAAGGCCACGCTCTCCTCGCCCGAGGCGCAGAAGGGCATCCAGCACTACGTCGACCTGGTCAAGAAGTACAACAACGGCGACCAGACCAAGGACGAGCAGGACCACGCCAACGTCATGGCCAACCAGAAGACGGCCCTGATCTACGGCAACGGCTGGGAGTCCGGCAGCGTCATCGACCCGGCGGCCAACGGCAACCCCAAGCTCAAGGACAAGATCCTCACCGCCGGCATGCCCGGACCGAACGGCAAGGCGCTGCCCAGCTTCATCGGCGGCTCCGACCTGGCCACCGTCTCCAAGTCCGAGAACCAGGACCTGGCGCAGGACTGGATCTCGATCTTCACCAGCGAGAAGTCGGAGGCGGCGCTCGCCGAGAAGGACATCCTGCCGAACAACACCAAGCAGCTGGAACCGCTGAAGACCAAGCCGGAGACGGCTCCGATCGCGAACGCCGTGCCGGATGCCTGGTTCACGCCCATCGCGCCGGGCTGGGCCGCGGTCGAGAAGAAGGAAACGCTCGAGCTGATGCTGCTCGACATCCTCAAGGGCACGTCGGTCGCGGAGGCCACCAAGGCCGCCGACGCGGAGATCGACGAGCTGATCAACGAGGTCTCCTGACGCCTTGATCCGTCGGGGACGGCGGGCCAACCCCGGGCCCGCTGTCCCCGCACCCCGGTTACCGGTTCGAACGGAAGGCCAGCACAGTGAGTGCCGCCGAAATGAAAGCATTCGCCCCTCCGGTGTCCGTCCCTCCGCAGCCCGCGCACCGCGACACCCCGCCGGCGGCGGCCCGGAGAGCGCCGAGGAAGCGGGCGGGCGCCTATCTGCCGTACGCCCTGATAGCCCCGACGGTCGTGGCGATCGCCGCGGTGTTCGTCTGGCCGCTCGTCAAGACGGTGATCATGTCCTTCCAGGACGTGGGGCGCCGGGAGTTGTGGACGGGCCAGGCGGCCGAGTGGGTCGGCTTCGAGCAGTTCACCAACATCCTCGGCGACGGCGAGTTCTGGGACGTCGTCTGGCGCACGGTGCTGTTCATGGTCGCCTGCGTCGTCACGACCATGGGTGTGGGGCTGCTCCTCGCCCAGGCCATGCAGCGCATGAGTACGTGGATCCGGCTCGCCCTGACCGCGGCGCTGGTCGCCGCGTGGGCCATGCCGCTGCTCGTGGCGACTTCGATCTTCCGCTGGTTCGCCGACTCCGACTACGGCGTCGTCAACATGGTGCTGACGAAGTATCTGGGGCTCGACTTCCGCGGCCACAACTGGTGGCTCGACTCCAAGCAGGGCTTCCTGATCATCGCCGCCGTCGTCATCTGGGGCGCCATCCCGTTCGTCACCATCACCCTCTACGCCGCCCTCACCCAGGTGCCCAGGGAACTGGAGGAGGCGGCAGCGCTGGACGGGGCGGGCGCGTTGGGTGTGTTCCGCTACGTCACCTGGCCCGTCATCAAGCCGGTCTTCCAGATGGTCGCCACGCTCTCGGTGATCTGGGACTTCAACGTCTTCGGCCAGGTCTTCCTGATGCGCGGCAACGAACCGGAGCCCGAGTACAGCCTCCTGGGCATCTACTCGTTCGAGAAGGCCTTCGAGTCCAACTCCTTCAGCCAGGGCGCGGCCATCGCGCTCATCACGGTGCTGCTGCTCTCCGGCGTGGCCGTGTACTACCTGCGCCAACTGCTCAAGATCGGAGAGGTCGAGTGAGCGCCACGACGTCCACGCGCCCGGGGCGGCTTTCCCGCCCGGGATCGCCCGCCCGCGCCGGGCTTCGTTCGGCACCGCGTCCGGACCGCAAGAAGAAGAGCCGGCACGTCTACAACCTCGTCGGCCTCGTCGCCCTGGTCGTGATGGCCTTCCCGGTCTACTGGTTGGTGGTCAGCGCGCTGCGGCCCAACCACGAGATCCGCAGCTACGACCAGACCCTGTGGCCGTCCTCGATCACCTTCGACAACTTCAAGCGGGCCATCGACCAGCCCAACTTCGGTACGGCGATCCAGTCCAGCCTGATCATCTGCGTCACCGCCGTGGTCGGGGCGATGCTGCTGTCGACGATCGCCGCCTTCGCGATCGGACGGTTCCACTTCACCGGCCGCAAGGCGTTCATGATCACGCTTCTGGTGATCCAGCTGCTGCCGCCGACCGCGATGCTCATCCCCATCTACATCCAGCTCAACGGCCTGGGCGCGCTCAACGAGTACTGGGGCGTCATCGTCATCTACCTGGTCTCCGCGCTGCCCTTCGCCACCTGGATGATCCGCGGCTTCGTCATCAACATCCCCAAGGAGCTCGAGGAGTCGGCGATGGTCGACGGCTGCAGCCGGATGGGCGCCTTCTGGCGCGTCATCTTCCCCCTGCTCGCTCCGGGCCTCGCCGCGGCCTCGATCTTCTCGCTCATCAACGCGTGGAACGAGTACCTGCTGGCCTACGTGGTGCTCCAGGACAACGACAAGTACACGCTGAACGTGTGGCTGATGAACTTCACCACCTCCCGTGGCGTCGACTACGGCGCGCTGATGGCCGCCTCGACACTCATCGCCCTCCCGGTGGTCGTCTTCTTCATGCTCGTCCAGAAGAAGATGGCCTCGGGGCTTACTTCCGGCGCCGTGAAGGGATAACGCCACCGATGACGACACTCACCGATGGAACCTCCACTCTGACCCGCGACGCCCTGGCCGTCCTCCAGCCCGGCTTCACGGGCACGACTGCCCCCGACTGGCTGCTCCGCCGCCTGGGCGAGGGCCTCGCCTCCGTCGGCCTCTTCGGCCGGAACATCGCCTCGCCCGACCAACTCGCCTCCCTGACCGCCCAGTTGCGCGCCGAGCGCGACGACGTCCTGGTCGCCATCGACGAGGAGGGCGGTGACGTCACGCGCCTGGAGGTGCGTACGGGATCGTCGTTCCCGGGCAACCACGCGCTGGGCGCGGTGGACGACGTCGCGCTGACCCGGGAGGTCGCCGCCGAACTCGGCCGCCGCCTTGCCGCCTGCGGCGTCAACCTCAACTGGGCCCCGTCCGCCGACATCAACTCCGACCCCGGCAACCCGGTCATCGGCGTACGCTCCTTCGGCGCCGACGCCTCCCTGGTCGCACGGCACACGGCCGCGTACGTCTCCGGCCTCCAGTCCGCCGGAGTCGCCGCCTGCGCCAAGCACTTCCCGGGCCACGGCGACACGGCGGTCGACTCGCACCACGCGCTGCCGCGCATCGACGCGGAGTTGGCGACCGTGCACGACCGCGAACTGGCCCCGTTCCGCGCGGCCATCAAGGCGGGCACACGCGCGGTGATGACCGCGCACATCCTGGTCCCGGCCCTGGACCCGGACCGCCCCGCGACCCTCTCGCCCCGCATCCTGACCGGGCTGCTGCGCAAGGAACTGGGCTACGACGGCCTCATCGTCACCGACGGCATGGAAATGCGCGCCATCTCCGGCACGTACGGCATCGAACGGGGCAGCGTCCTCGCGATCGCCGCCGGCGCCGACGCCATCTGTGTGGGCGGGGGGCTCGCGGACGACGAGACGGTACTGCGGCTGCGGGACGCGCTGGTCTCGGCGGTACGCGCCGGCGAACTGCCGGAGGAACGGCTCGCGGATGCGGCGGCGCGAGTGCGAGCACTGGCGGCCTGGACGGCTGCGTCGGGGAAGCCGGGACCTGGGCGGGGAGCGGCTTCGGCGGCGGGCTCGCCTTCGGGGCCGGGAGCCCTGCCGACCGGGCACTCCGAGAGTGCCCCCCGTGTCGACGTCGGCCTGATCGCGGCGCGGCGTGCGCTGACCGTGACGCGTGCGGAGCACTTCACTCCGGTCACCGAGGCGCCGTACGTCGCCGCCTTCACCCCCGTCGCCAACTTCGCCGTCGGCGACGAGACCCCGTGGGGCGTCGCCGCCGAACTCCAGCGGATGCTGCCGGGTACGGAGACGGGGAGCTTCGCGGGGGAGCGGGCCGGAAGCGAGGCGCTCGCGGCCGCGGGAGGCCGGCGGATCGTCGCCGTCGTCCGCGACGCCCACCGCCACGCCTGGATGGCCGCCGCCCTGGACACCGTCCTCGCCGGCCGCCCCGACACGATCGTGGTCGAGATGGGCGTACCCCAGTCCCCACCGCTGGGTGCCCTGCACATCGCCACGCACGGGGCGGCCCGCGTCTGCGGCCGAGCGGCGGCGGAGATCATCGCCGGTTTGTAGGCGGGTGCACGGCGAGTCCTCGCAGCGGGTTGTAAGGCTGCCTTCGAATGTAGTATTTCTTATACATGAGCGAGCAGGTGCACAACAGGCTGGCCATGGTGCGTGCCGAACGGAAGGTGTCGCGCCAGAGCCTGGCCGAGGCAGTGGGAGCCCACTACCAGACCATCGGCTACATCGAGCGAGGGCAGTACAACCCGAGCCTCGACCTGGCACTGAAGATCTCGAAGTTCTTCAATCTGCCGGTCGAGGCCCTGTTCTCCCTCGAACCGTTCCGGCCGCTCACGGACGAGGTCTACGGGAGGAACCAGCCATGACTACGACACGCCTGACCCGCTACGACCGGAGCATGCTGCGGCTCATGAACGACCGCCGCGGCCAGGCCTTGTACTCCACGGCGGCACGCCGACGTCTGACCGTCGCCGTGCACATCGCGCTCACCGTGGCCATCGGCGGACTGATGACCCACTTCTTCCTCGCCAAGGGCGAGCCGCTGTGGCCCGCCGTCGCGATGGTGGTGCTGCTGCTTCCCTGGATGGTCGCGACCGGGATCATCAACGGTGCCACCCGGGGCCTGCTGGAGCTGCGCGAACACGTACTGGACGAGCGGCAGTCGGCGGAACGCAGCCGCGTCGTGACCCGGGCCCACCGCATGACGACCCTGCTCCTGGCCGCGGCGGCGACCGCCCTGCTGATCACGGGCGGTGTCGACGGCGACGCCCCGAAGGCCTACGCCGCACCCCTCCTCATCGCCGTCCTCGTCGTCCACTGGATCATGCCGCTGTGGGTGGCCGGCCTATGGGCCCAGGACGAGCCGGCCGACGTGGAGACCCCGGAGGCGGGGGCACTCGGCCACTAGATGCCCTGCCAGTCCGGCTTGTTGGCGTACGTGTGCCGGAAGTAGTCCGCCAGCTTCAGCTCCGACGCGGCGGCCTCGTCGACCACGACGGTCGCATGCGGGTGGAGCTGGAGCGCGGACGCGGGACACACCGCGGCCACCGGCCCCTCGACCGTCGCCGCGACCGCCTCCGCCTTGCCCTCACCGGTGGCCAGCAGCACCAGGTGCCGGGCGTCCAGAATGGTGCCGATGCCCTGCGTGATGACGTGATGCGGAACCTGCTCGATGTCCCCGTCGAAGAACCGCGCGTTATCGATCCGGGTCTGCTCGGTCAGCGTCTTGATCCGCGTACGCGAGGCGAGCGACGAGCAGGGCTCGTTGAAGCCGATGTGCCCGTCGGTGCCTATGCCGAGCAACTGGAGATCGACGCCGCCCGCGTCTTCGAGCGCCTTGTCGTACGCCTCGCACGCCGCCCGTACGTCCGACGCCGTCCCGTCCGGCCCCATGAAGGCCTTGGCTTCCAGCCCGAGCGGCTCCAGCACCTGCTGCCGCAGCACGGAACGGTACGACTCCGGATGCTCGGCCGGCAGCCCCACGTACTCGTCGAGCTGCGCGATCCGGGCCCGCGACACATCCACGGCCCCGGCGCTCACCTTCGCCGCCAGCGCCTCGTAAATGGGCAACGGCGTCGACCCGGTGGCCACCCCGAGCAGGGCGTCGGGCTTGCGCCTGAGCAGCTCCGCCATGGCCTCGGCGATGAGCTCGCCACCCGCCGCGGCGTCAGGAACGATGACAACTTCCACGCTGGGCCTGCCGTTCTGAAGGATCTGAAGGAGATCTGGGAGAGGGGACTCAACGACGTCTGTGGTTTAGACCAATCTAGCAGAACCGCAATCTGCTCCCACTCCTGAGCCGTCCGGGGTTAGGGTGCGTGGTGGATAGTGCGCGCGAGGTTGTTGGATAAAGGCACAGCAATAAACATCCGCCAACGCGTAGACATGGCGGAGTGGTCTAGTCCACAATTGCAGAGACAAAGCTTGAAAGCGCAACGGAACGATCAAGCAGTCTGACCGACCAAGCCTCCGTCTTCCCCGCACAGGAAGGCGGACCGAGGAACCGGGGCTCTCTGCCCTGACTGCGCCGGCTCCTCATCCTTCGGCCGACCGGGACCGCACACCCCACGGCCGTTGCTGCTCCGGGCTGCGGTGCCGGGAGGGTTGAGGGTCCCTCTCAGGCGCCGCGGCCCGCGGGTGCTGCATCATTCCGGGGGACGACCCCCGGACCCCCAGCCGTTTGCTCGCCGAGCCATGTTTTCGGGCCATGTCCGAGTGCCCAGGTACGCTCGCACTCGTGCCCTCCATGAACGACCTCGTCCGCCAGCACACCGCCCTCGGTGACTCCGATCTCGAGTGGCTCCACCTGCTGGTCTCGGAGTGGCAGCTTCTCTCCGACCTCTCCTTCGCCGATCTAGTCCTGTGGGTCCCCACCCGCGACGGCACCCGGTACGTCTCGGTCGCCCAGATGCGCCCCAACACCGGCCCCACCTCGTACCAGGACGACATGGTCGGCCACCTCGTCCCCCGCGGCCGCCGCCCCATGCTGGACGCCGCCCACGACGAGGGCCGGATCGTGCGCGAGGGCGACCCGGAGTGGCGCGAGGAGGTCCCCGTACGGGTCGAGTCCATCCCCGTACGCAGGGAGGGCCGCGTCCTGGGCGTCATCGCCCGCAACACCAACCTGCTCACCGTGCGCACCCCTTCACGGCTCGAGCTCACCTATCTCCAGAGCGCGTCCGACCTCGCCCAGATGATCGCGGCGGGCTCCTTCCCCTTCCCGGACCAGCAGGTCGACATGGACGCCTCGCCCCGGGTGGGCGACGGCCTGATCCGGCTCGACGCGGACGGCGTCGTCCAGTACGCCTCGCCGAACGCGCTGTCCGCGTACCACCGCCTCGGTCTCGCCGCCGACCTCGTCGGCCACCATCTCGGCAAGACCACCGCCGAACTCGCCCCGTCCCGCGGCCCGGTGGACGAGGCCCTGGCCAAGGTCGCCAGTGGCTGGGCCCCCCGTGAGTTCGAGATCGAGAGCGACGACGGTGTGATCCAGCTCCGCGCGATCCCGCTCAAACCCAAGGGCACGCGGGTCGGTTCACTCGTACTCCTGCGGGATGTCACCGAACTCCGGCGCCGCGAGCGCGAGTTGATCACCAAGGACGCGACCATCCGGGAGATCCACCACCGGGTGAAGAACAACCTCCAGACCGTCGCGGCCCTGCTGCGGCTCCAGGCCCGCCGCATCGACTCCGACAAGGGCCGCGAGGCCCTCGAAGAGGCGGTACGACGCGTCGGTTCGATCGCGATCGTGCACGAGACGCTCTCTCAGAACCTGGACGAGCGCGTGGAGTTCGACGAGATCGCCGACCGCGTCCTCGCCATGGTGGCCGAGATCTCGCCGGGCAAGGTCACGGGTCGGCGCACCGGCCGCTTCGGCATCCTCGACGCCGAGGTCGCGACCCCGCTCTCCATGGTCCTCACGGAGGTCCTGCAGAACGCCCTGGAACACGGCTTCCGCGAAGGCGACCGCGGCACGGTCGAGGTCTCGGCGGTCCGCGGCGGCACCACCAAACAGACCCGCCTCCTGGTCACCGTCCAGGACGACGGCATAGGCCTCCCCCCAGGCTTCGACCCCCAGCGCTCCGGCAACCTCGGCCTACAGATCGTAAGAACCCTGGTGGAAGGCGAGTTGGGCGGAACGTTCGACATGGTCCCGGCCCCCGACGGAGGCACGCGAGTAATCCTGGACATTCCGGTGGGGCACTAGCCGGACTTACCGAAGTCCGGTGCGTTACCCCGAACCGAGCCTCCCAACGGAGCCCAAACACAGCAATGAGCCTTGGATCACTCAGTGATCCAAGGCTCATTGCTCATGCGCTTGCGCATCGGCGGGTACTGCGCGCTGCGGCTCGGGGGCGGGAGATGCGTACTCGCCGTACGCGCCGCCAAGCTCAGGCTGTTGCGGGGCGGGTTGTCAGGCGGAGGCCTGACGGGCCCGGTTGCGGGCGGCGCGGCGCTTCATGGCGCGGCGCTCGTCCTCGCTGAGACCACCCCAGACGCCGGAGTCCTGGCCGGACTCGAGCGCCCACTGCAGGCACTGCTCCATGACGGGGCAGCGGCGGCAGACGGCCTTGGCTTCCTCGATCTGCAGCAGCGCAGGACCGGTGTTGCCGATGGGGAAGAAGAGCTCGGGGTCTTCCTCGCGGCAAACGGCGTTGTGACGCCAGTCCATGGCTGCTACCTCTCCTTGGTATTACATGCGGGTTGCTTGTGAATGTGAACGCTTTCACGAATCCCTCAACAAGTGAAGGGCCGACTGCCAGACGGACTGGCGTCGTCCTTGAAGTGAGGAGGGGTTCTGGCTCTCTGTGGGGCCGATTCTGCGGGCCGCCCCGAGCGCCACGTAGAGACTCGCAAACCTCAGCGGCGGATACAACCCCTTCTGGAAAGTTTTTTTTGATTCCTCGGTGTCGACTAGGTCACAGCCGTACTTCCATGGGGTGGATCCTGGTCTAAACGTTCGAGTGAAAGGACTTTAGCCTCTTCTGCTCACACAATCACACGCAGTGCACGGCGAACGCCTGTGAACGTCACGCTCGTACGCAGCCCTAGATGGTCGCCGTCCATCTGAAGGGGGAGTGGCACCTTCGAATGCAAGGTGAAGTCCGTCAGGTCGTGCAGGGAGAGGGCGTGCTTTCCATGGGGGCCCCGCTCGGGGGACGAAGTGAGCAACTGCGTGGCATATCGGGCGACGGCCGCCGTGGACATCCGACTGAGACCGAGTACGTCGAGGCCGGTTTCGAACGAGGCTTTAGGTGACGCATACACCGGGCGATTGCCGAGATACGTCCAAGGCGAGGTATTGCAGACGATCGACATCACCAGGTCCGACACAGGATCCTCACCGGAACGCTCCAGGGTGATCATGCCGTGCCGGCGATGGGGCTCGTCCAGGAACTGGCGCATCGCCTGGCGCAGATAAAGGGCGTGCGTGGAGCGCCTGCCGCGCTCACGCTGCTGCTCGACCCGCCCTATCACGCCCGCGTCGAAGCCGAAGCCCGCGCAGAACGTGAACCAGCGGGACGGAACCGCCTCGTCCTCCGTGCCCGGAGTGCCGGCCGCGATACCGAGGCCGACCGTGCGTTCCGTGCCGTCGCGCAGCGCGTCGAGCAGGGCGCCGGTGGCTTCCACTGGCTCGTTGGGCAGGCCCAGGGCGCGGGCGAAGACGTTGGTGGAGCCGCCGGGGACCACGGCGAGGCGGGGCAGACGGTCTGGATCGGGGCCCTGGTGCAGCAGGCCGTTCACGACCTCGTTGACCGTGCCGTCGCCGCCGAGGGCGACGACCAGCTCTATGTCCTTGCTCTCCGCCGCCTGCCGGCCGAGGTCCTTGGCGTGCCCGCGGTACTCCGTGGTGACCGCCTCGAGTTTCATCTCGCTCGCCAGGGCGTGGATCAAGACGTCACGCGTGCGTGCGCTGGTGGTAGTAGCTGCCGGATTGACCACGAGAAGTGCACGCATGCGATGCAGCGTACCTACCTGGTGGTACCCGGCCCATACCGAGGGGGGATCAGGCAGTCGGGGGAGGAGGGCCGAGGGCTACCCTTCAGGAGTGAGCTCTGCGAAGACCCCTACCCCGGACGCACCGGACGCACCCGAGACGGGCCCCCGCCCCGGACGGCTGACCGCCGCGGCGGCGCTGGCCGCCCTTGAAGGGCTCGCGCTGGTCGCGGCCGGGGTCTACATCCTGGTGATGGGGCTGGCCGGCGATCCGGACGACCGGCAGCAGGCCGTCACCGGCGGGGTCACGCTGGTCGTGCTCGCGTTGCTGCCGCTGCTGGCCGCGCGCGGGCTGCTCAGGCAGCGCAGCTGGAGCCGGGGTCCCGCGATCATCACGCAGATCATGGCGCTGCCGGTGGCCTGGACACTTCTCCAGGCCGACAGCATGGCCATCCCGGGCGGCATCGCCCTGGCCGTCGTCGCGGTCGCCGCGCTGGTGCTCCTGCTGAACCCGGAGACGACCCGGGCCCTCGGGATCCGCGGACCCGGGAACGTGCAGGACCAGAAGTAACCGGCGCATTCAGCCTCGTACGAGATCAGGCCCGTACAACCGCCCTTACTGGGACGCCTACTCCTCGACGAGCAGCTTCTCCCGCAGTTGGGCCAGCGTCCGGGCCAGGAGGCGGGAGACGTGCATCTGGGAGATGCCGACTTCCTGGGCGATCTGCGACTGGGTCATGTTGGCGAAGAAGCGCAGCAGCAGGATCCGCTTTTCGCGCGGCGGGAGATCCTCCAGGAGCGGCTTCAGGGACTCGCGGTACTCGACGCCCTCCAGTGCCTCGTCTTCGGAGCCCAGCGTGTCCGCGACCGCAGGGGACTCGTCGTCCGTGTCGGGGACATCCAGGGAGAGCGTGGAGTACGCGTTGGCCGACTCCAGGCCCTCCAGGACCTCCTCCTCCGAGATGGCCAGTTTCTCGGCCAGCTCATGCACGGTGGGGGAGCGGCCGTGCTGCTGCGAGAGCTCCGCGGTGGCCGTGGTGAGCGACAGGCGCAGCTCCTGGAGCCGGCGCGGGACGCGCACCGCCCAGCCCTTGTCGCGGAAGTGCCGCTTGATCTCACCGACGACCGTCGGCGTCGCGTACGTGGAGAACTCGACGCCGCGCTCCGGGTCGAAGCGGTCGACCGACTTGATCAGGCCGATGGTGGCGACCTGCGTGAGGTCGTCCAGCGGCTCGCCGCGGTTGCGGAAGCGGCGCGCGAGATGCTCGACGAGCGGGAGATGCATCCGGACCAGCTGGTTGCGCAGCTCCGCGTACTCCGGGCTGCCGTCCGGCAGTTTGCGCAGCTCGACGAACTTGGCCCGCGCTCCGCTGCGGTTGTGGGGGTCGTGCTGTACGTGTTGTACGCCCGTGGCGCCCTCGGCGCCGCCGCCCGAGTTTCGCTCGTGCTGCTCGTGCTGCTCGTGCTGCTCGCTCATAGTCCCGCCCGTCACCCGCAGCCGCCCTTCCGGGGGCGCTCCCCCAGACTCCGTCCCGGGAGATCCCCCTGGAACCCCGATCAGAGGCGCCCCGGCCGCCGAGGAGTCGTCCTCCGGGTGCGGCCGGGCCTGCTGCTCGGGGATGCCGTCGGCACCCTCCGCCGCCATGCGCCGGGGCCCGCTCAGGGCGCCGGCGCCCTCAGCGGGAAGTTCTCGTGTGCCGCGCTCTTCGTCCCGCACCGGCCCATCCCCGTTCCTCACGCCGGCCCGGGTCCCGCGCCGCGCTGTTTGTAGAGGCTGATCGAAACGGTCTTGTCGTCGGCGACCGAGGAGGACACCTTGCCCGCGAGGGCCGACAGCACGGTCCAGGCGAACGTGTCCCGCGAAGGGGCGTGGCCGTCGGTGGTCGGGGCCGAGACCGTCACCTCCAGCGAGTCGTCGATCAGGCGGAAGACACAGCTGAGCACCGAGCCGGGCACGGCCTGCTGCAGCAGGATCGCGCAGGCCTCGTCGACCGCGATGCGCAGGTCCTCGATCTCGTCGAGGGTGAAGTCCAAACGCGCCGCGAGTCCGGCCGTGGCCGTACGCAGCACCGACAGGTAGGCACCCGCAGCCGGCAGCCGGACTTCCACGAAGTCCTGGGTCGCGGGCTCGCCTGCGATCTGGGACACCCTCACCTCCAAGGTGGTACAAGCTCTGATCGGGGGCCGAGGGTCGCCCCTCGGGGTAACGCGCTACGTGGTTCAGCGGTGACGCTACCGCGCTCTCAGGTTTTCTGTCCCCGGGACCCCAACCCCGTTGTTGTCACTCATAGTAAACATAGTTATACGCACAGTGGCTAGGGGTCTGCGGGCCCAATTGGGAAGAGCGTGCGCCGGGTTGACGTACCCAGGCGTCAGACCGTCGAATCTTACCGATCCGGGGTCACACGATGACGTGGTCGACGAAGCACCATCGCCAGCTCTCACCGGGCTCGAGTGAGCGCATCATCGGGTGTCCCGTCTCTTTGTGGTGCTCCGTCGCGTGCCGCATCGGCGACGTGTCGCAGCAGCCTACGTGACCGCAGTCCAGGCACAGCCGGAGCTGCACCGGGTGCGTGCCCGCGGCACGGCACTCGAGGCAGGTCTCGCTGAGCGGTCCGGGTTCCGGACGCGGCAGCGAAGCGGTGTGCGTGCACTGTTTCATGATTGCCAGGTTACGACGGGCGCGGAGAAAACAGCTCAAGGGCGAAAACAGCTCAAGAACGAAGGCGGGCCGAAAACCGATGCATGTGATGCCCCTGCTGCTGCTGATCGCGGGCTGTGCCGCGGTGGCCGGTGTGGCCCGCCGCACCCCGGTCCCCCCGCCGCTGCTGCTCGTCACGGTGGGCCTGGCCGTCTCGTACCTCCCATGGGTGCCCGAGTACACCCTCGACCCCGAAGTGGTGCTGCCGCTGCTGCTGCCCCCGCTGCTGTACACGGCGGCAACGGACAGCTCGTATCTCGATCTTCGGGCGCAGATACGGCCCGTGGCGCTGCTGTCGGTGGGGTACGTCCTGTTCGCGACGCTCGTCGTCGGCTGGGCCGCGTATCTGATCGTGCCGGACCTGCCGCTCACCGCGGCCCTGGTGCTCGGCGCGGTGGTGGCGCCGCCGGACGCGGTGGCGGCGACGGCGGTGGCCCGCCGGGTCGGGCTGCCCGCGCGGCTCACCACGATCCTCCAGGGCGAGTCCCTGGTGAACGACGCGACCGCGATCACCGCGTTCAAGGTGGCCCTCGCCGCCGCCGTCGGGGAGGGCGCGACCTGGGCGGGCGGCATCGGTGAGTTCCTGGTCGCGGCGCTCGGCGGCATCGGGATAGGGCTTCTGTTGATGGTGCCGATCCACTGGCTGCGTACTCACCTGAAGGAGGCGCTGCTGCAGAACAGTCTCTCCTTGCTGATCCCCTTCTTCGCTTACGCCGTCGCCGAGCAGGTGCATGCTTCCGGAGTGCTCGCCGTGGTCGTCGTCGCCCTCTATCTCGGGCACCGCTCCTGGCAGGTCGATTTCGCCACCCGGCTCCAGGAGGAGGCGGTGTGGAAGATGGTGGCGTTCATCCTGGAGTCGGCGGTCTTCGCGTTGATCGGTCTGCAGCTGCCGATCGTTCTGCAGGGGCTCGGGGAGTACGAGGGTGCCAGTGCCGTCTGGTACGCGGTGGCCCTCTTCCTGGTGGTCGTCGCGGCACGTTTCGTGTGGGTGTATCCCGCGACGTTCCTGCCGCGCATGCTGTCCCGCCGGATCCGGGAGCGCGAGCCCGACCCCACCTGGAGGGGGCCGTTCGTCGTCGGCTGGGCCGGGATGCGGGGTGTCGTCTCGCTCGCCATCGCGTTCTCGATCCCGCTGACGATGCACGGCGGCGAGGACTTCCCCGGCCGGAATCTCATCCTCTTCCTGACCTTCACGACGGTCATCGGGACCCTGGTCGTGCAGGGGCTGACGCTGCCCCCGCTGATCAAGTTGCTGAAGCTGCCCGGACGTGACGCACAGGCGGAGACGCTCGCGGAGGCGAACGCCCAGGCTCAGGCCTCCCGGGTCGCCGAGCAGCGCCTGGACGAGCTCCTCGAGGACGAGCGCAACGTCCTGCCGCCCCCGCTCGCCGAGCGCCTCCGCTCGGTCCTGGAGCGGCGCCGCAACGCCGTGTGGGAGCGGCTCGGCTCGGTGAACCCCGTGACCGGGGAGAGCGTGGACGACACGTACCGCCGCCTGTCGCGCGAGATGATCGGCGCCGAGCGGGAGGTGTTCGTGAAGCTGCGCGACGGTCGATTCATCGACGACGAGATGCTGCGGACGCTGCTGCGACGGCTGGATCTGGAGGAGGCGGCTGCCTACCGGGAGTCAGCGACCTGAGGGAGCCCTCGGGTGCCGGTCAGCGGATGCCCTCCGCTCGCAGCCGGGCCGCCAGGCGCCGGGTGTGCTCCTGGAGGACCGTGGCGACCTTGGCCGTCGCCTCGGCGGTTTCGGCGTCGGCGAGGGGCATGGAGCAGCTGATCGCGTCGGTGGCCGGGATGCGGTAGGGGACGGTGACGCTGACGCAGCCGATGCCCCGGGTGTTCTGCTCGTGTTCGACGGCGTACCCGCGCTCCCGGGTCTCCCGCAGTTCGCGGGCGAAGGTGTCCCGGTCGGTGACCGTGCGTTCGGTGAGGGCGGTGAGGGGGCCCGACGGCAGCAGGGTGTCCGCCTCGGCCGCCGTCAGTTCGGCGAGCAGGGCCTTGCCGAGGGCTGTGGCGTACGCGGGGAGGCGGCGGCCCACGCGTGAAGTGGCCCGGTGCGGTTCGGTGGTCTCGCGGGTCGCGAGGTAGAGGACGTGGGAGCCGTCCAGCCGGGCGTAGTGCACGGTGTAGCCGGTGTCCTCGCGGATCTCCTCCAGGGTGTGGACGGCGTACGGCAACGCCTGGTCGGCATCGAGGTACGAGGTGCCGACGAGCAGCGCCCTGCTGGCCAGCCGGACCGACGTACCGTCGGCGGACGGCTCGACCCAGTGCATCGCGATCATCGTGTGCAGCAGCTGGTGCAGGCTCGAGCGCGGAAAGCCGGTGCGCCGGTGCAGCTCGGTGACGGGGATGAGCCCCTTCGCGTCGGCCAGCACCTCCAGGACCACCAGGGCTCGTTGCGCCGACTTCACCATCCTCGGCTCCTCCGCGACGGCGGACATGTGCGCTCCTCCCGAGATGTGCGGCCAGTGGTGACGGCTGAATTGGCGGCTGATTGGCGGCTGATACGGAACCGTACATTCCTTGACACGTGGCCGAAACCATTCTACGTTGCAGCAACCTTTTAGATTCATGAATCGCTTTCGCGTATGTGAATGGAGGTGGCGCATGGCTCAGCGACAGCGACGGGGCCGCCGCACAGCCGCCACACTCGCCGCCACGGCACTCGTCTTCTCGGCCGCCGCCTGCGGATCCGGTTCGGACACCGCGGACTCCGGTGATCCGAACACCCTGGAGGTCTGGACCCGGAGCAATCCGGACGCCGCCGCCACCTACGAACGGGTCTTCGCCGCCTTCACCAAGAAGACCGGCATCAAGGTCGACTTCCAGCCGATCGTCAACTTCGATCAGCAACTCCAGAGTCGCGCCTCCATCAAGGACCTGCCCGACGTCATGATCAACGACAGCGGCTCGCTGGGCAGTTACCAGCGCCAGGGCCTGCTGAAGCCCATCGACCCCGACGCGATAGCCGGCCACGAGCAGATCGACGGCGAGACCTGGGGCACGGCTCGAGGACTCGACGGACGTACGTACGGAATCCCGTACTCCCGCCAGGCCATGACCCTCATGGTCCGCAAGGACTGGCGCGAAAGGGTCGGCCTCCCGCAGCCCAGGACCTGGCAGGACCTGCTCACCCTCGCCAAGGCATTCGCCACCCGTGACCCGGACGGCAACGGCAAGAACGACACGTACGGCATGGTCGTCCCCGGCAGTGCCCAGAACGGGTACGCCGCCTGGTGGGCCGCCACCTTCCTCTGGCAGGGCGGCGCCTCACTCGTCGAGCCGGACCCTGACAACGCTGGCAAGTACCGCGCGGTCGCCGACTCCGAAGCCGCCGTACGCACCGTGTCCTGGCTGAAGGACAACCTCTTCTGTGGCGCGAAGAACCTCGTCCAGCCCAGCGCCCTGACCTCCACCACGGGCAACGCCACCAACTTCCAGGACGGCACCGCCGGGATGTACCTCACCGGCCCGTACAACATCGCCACCTTCGACGCGACGCCCGGCAAGGACAAGTACGAGGTCGTCCAGGCCCCGGCCGGACCCGACGGCGCCACCGCGCTGGCCGAGGGCGAGAACATCTACTTCGGCGCGAAGACCGGCAAGGCCGAGCAGGAGAAGGCCCTCGCCGAGTTCCTCATCACGCCCGGGGCGCAGCAGCTCGCGATGACCGGTGAGAACCAGCCCGTCGTCCGCATCCCCGTCAACACCACGCTCGACGCGGCGAAGGTACGGGACGACGGACGCTGGGCCACCGTGCAGAAGGCGTACCGCGACGCCTCGAAGCAGTTCCCCGCCGCTCTGGACTTCGCCCCGATCAGGCAGGACACCGCCGACAGCCTCAACGCGGTGTTCACCTACTGCGGCAGCGACGTCCGCGCCGGTCTGCAGGAGCTCAACGAGACGCTGACCGGTGATCTCAAGGACCAGGACCTGATCTCATGACCGCAACCCTGACCCCCGCGGGCGTACCCAAGTCCCCGGTGCCCAAGTCCGAGGCGCCCAAGTCCCGTCGCCGGGGCGGCTATCGGCGGGCCGCGCTCCCCTGGCTGTTCCTCGCCCCCGGTCTCCTCCTCGCCCTCGTCTTCAAGTTCGTCCCGATGGGCAAGGGCCTCTGGCTCAGCCTCTTCGAAGTACGGCCCTTCCTCGGCGACAAGTGGGTCGGCCTCGACAACTACACCCGGGTGCTGACCGACCACCGCTTCCTGGACGCCATCAACAACACCCTGATCCTGGGCATCGGCCAGGCGGCCGGCGCGATCCTCGTCGGCTTCGTGCTCGCCCTGCTGCTCGAAGGCCAGACCCGCTCCCTGAAGTTCCTCCGTACCGCCGTCTTCCTGCCCGTCGTCACCGCGACGGCCGTGGTCGGCGAGATGTGGCGGCTGCTGTACTACCCGACCTCCGACGGCTTCCTCAACAGCGTGCTGGGTGTGGTGGGCCTCGGCCCTGTGCCCTTCCTGGACAACCCCGACACCGCTCTGTGGTCCGTGATGGCCATGGGCGTCTGGATCGGCGCCCCGTACAACATGGTGATCATCCTCGCCGGTCTCGCGGGCGTCGACCGGACGCTGTACGAGGCCGCCGCGATGGACGGCGTCTCACTCTGGCAGCGGCTGCGCCATGTCACCCTGCCGGCCATCCGCCCCGCGCTCGCCATCGTCGTCACGCTCGCCGTGATCCGCAGCCTGCGCGTCTTCACCGAGGTGTACGTCCTCACCGGCGGCGGCCCGGCCGGCTCCACCGAGGTCTGGATGACCCGCGCCTACACCCTCGGCTTCACCCGCAACGACATCGGCGGCGCCTCCGCTGCCTCCGCCCTGCTGCTCGCCGTGACGTTGCTGCTCACGGTGACGGTCTATCGGCTCCGCACGAGAGGGGAGGCCCGCCGATGAGCGCCCCCACCACCGTCGATCCCGCCCCGGCCGCCGCTCGGCCTTCCGTACGACGTACCGCCAAGGAACCCCGCCACACCACGCCCGCGCGGTTCGACACCGCGCTCGGCTGGAGCGACCGGCCCGGCCTCGGCATGGCGCTGCGGATCCTGCTCTGTCTGCTCGCCCTCGCCGTCTTCGCGGCGCCGTTCCTGACGATCATCTCCGGCGCCTTCGACGAGAACGCGCGGGGCTCGGTGCTGTCGTTCTATCCGCACCACGCCACGCTCACCAACATGCGGGTGGCGGGCGACAGGGGCATCTGGGACTACTTCACGAACTCCCTCGTGATCGCGGGCGGCGGGCTCCTGCTCCAGCTGACCGTGTCCGTGCTGGCGGCCTATGCGCTGGCCCGGCACAGGTTCCGCGGACAGGCCCTCGTCATGACCCTCTTCATGCTGACGATGATGCTCCCCGAAGAGGTCATCGCCATCCCGCTCTCGCTCGTCCTGGGCGATGTGCCGGTGGTCGGCATCGACCTGAAGGGCACCGCCTTCGGCGTGATCCTGCCGGTCGGCGCCTGGGGTTTCTCGGTGATGCTGCTGGCCGAGTTCATGCGGGAGATACCGACGGAGATCGAGGAGGCCGCGCGGATCGACGGCGTCGGCGAGTTCCGGATGCTGTGGCAGATCGTGCTGCCGCTGTGCAAGCCCGCACTCGGCGTCGCCGGAGTACTCGGCTTCATCATGATCTGGGACCAGTACCTGCTGCCGCTGATCGCCGCCAAGGACCCCACCGACTACACCGTCACCGTCGCTCTGTCCGTCCTCCGCAACGACCCCGAGATCGGCTCGGGCGTGGTACTGGCCGGTTCCGTCATCGCACTCGTACCCAGCCTCGTCGTCTACCTGCTGCTCCAACGCTCGCTGGTCAGCGGCATCGCGGCCGGCGCCACCAAGGGCTAGGCACCACCAAGGGCTAAGCCCCACTCCCAGAGGAAGAGATGAAGTTCCCCAAGCTCAAAGGCGTGCAGTTCTTCCCGGTCACCCCGTTCGGCACGGACGGCGCCCTGGCCGGGGAGCTGCTCGCCCAGCACATCGACTCCGGTGTACGCGCCGGAGCGGGCGGTGTCTTCGTCGCCTGCGGCACCGGCGAGTTCCACGCGCTGTCGCCGGAGGAGATCGAACGCGCGACACGCGTGGCCGTCGAGACGACCGCGGGCCGCGTCCCCGTCCTGTCCGCGGCCGGCGGGCCGGTCCCCACGGTCCTCGACCAGGTGGCCCGCATCGAGCGGGCCGGCGCCGACGGCATCCTGCTGCTGCCGCCGTACCTGGTGACGGCCCCGCAGGAAGGCCTGCTGCGCTACGTGGAAACCGTGACCGCTGCCACCACGCTGCCCGTCGTCTTCTACCAGCGCGGCACCGCCCGCCTCACCGCCCCGACCGCGGCCGCGATCGCCGCCCTGCCCGGAGTGATCGGCCTCAAGGACGGCATCGGCGACATCGAGCTGATGCACCGCATCGTGCGCGCGGTGCGCGCCCTGCCCGACAGCGGCGACTTCCAGTTCTTCAACGGCCTGCCGACGGCCGAGATGACCGTACCGGCCTACCAGGGCATCGGAGTCGAGCTCTACTCCTCGGCCGTCTTCGCCTTCGCCCCGGAGATCGCGCTGGCCTTCCATCAGGCCCTCGCGCAGGACGACCAGACCCTGGTCGCCACCCTCCTCACCGAGTTCTACGCCCCGCTCGTCGAGCTCCGCGACGCGGTGCCCGGATACGCGGTCTCGCTGGTCAAGGCAGGGGTACGGATCCGAGGGCTGGACGTCGGCGGCGTACGGCCCCCGCTGCTCGACCCCACGCCGGAGCACCTCGCCCGGCTCACGCAGTTGATCGACCACGGCCTGGAGGCGGTAAAGGCATGACCCTCGGCACCCGGATCCGCGAACTGACCATCACGCCCATCGCGTTCAGCGACCCGCCGCTCCTCAACTCCATCGGGGTGCACGAGCCGCTCGCCCTGCGGTGCGTCCTGCAACTCGTCCTGGAGGACGGCACCACCGTCGGCCTGGGCGAGTCTCCGGGCGGCACCGACCGCCTCGAACGGTTCCAGATCGCCGCCCGCGTCGTCCCCGGCATGGACGTCTTCGACACCACCGCCATCGCCGCCGCGATCGACGCCGCGCTGCTGCCGACCGTCCCCAGCTCCCACGAACGCGGCTGGACCACCTCCGCCGTCGAGGTCGCCTGCCTCGACGCGCAGGGCAAGCTGACCGGTCGTTCCGTCTCCGACCTGCTCGGGGGCACCGTCCGCGACGCCGTCCCCTTCGCCGCGTACCTCTTCTACAAGTGGGCCGGACATCCCGCCCTCGACGGCCGCCCGGCCATCGATGACGACTGGGGGGAGGCACTCGATCCGGCCGGCATCGTCGAGCAGGCCCGGCTGATGCAGGAGCGGTACGGCTTCCGTTCCTTCAAGCTCAAGGGCGGTGTCTTCCCGCCCGACGAGGAGATCGCCGCGATCCGCGCCCTCGCCGAGGCCTTCCCAGGCCGGCCGCTCCGCCTCGACCCCAACACGGCGTGGACCGTGGAGACTTCGCGCCACGTCGCCCGGGAACTGGACGGCGTCCTCGAATACCTGGAGGACCCCACCCCGACCATCCCCGGCATGGCCGAGGTCGCGCGGAGCGCCCCCATGCCGCTGGCCACCAACATGTGCGTCATCGCCTGGGAGCATCTGCGCCCCGCCATCGAGCAGGGCGCGATCCAGGTCCTGCTCACCGACCACCACTACTGGGGCGGCCTGCGCCGCACCCGCGAACTCGCCGCCGTCTGCGAGGCCTTCGGACTCGGCCTGTCCATGCACTCCAACTCGCACCTGGGCATCAGCCTCGCCGCCATGACCCATGTCGCCGCGGCCATCCCCAACCTCGACACCTCCTGCGACACCCACTACCCCTGGAACTCGGCCGACGACATCATCGTCCCGGGCACCCTGGAACTGAGCGACGGCTGCGTCAAGGTCCCCACCGGTCCCGGTCTCGGCGTCGAACTCGACCCGGAAGCCCTGGAGCGGGCACACCGCCGCTACGTCGACTCGGATATCAAGGACCGCGACGACACGGGCTATATGCGGCGAGTTCAGCCGGAGTACGAGGGGAAGCTGCCCCGGTGGTGACCGGGTGAACGGCCTTACCGGATGAGGGGACTTACCGGGTGAGCGGCGCTCCTGTGATCACGGCCGCGAGCCTCGTCCCGCGCGGGAAGGCCCCTTCCTCCGTGAGGGCCAGTAGTCCGTACAGCATCTTCGCGACATAGAGGCGCTCGACGGGCAGGCCATGGCGCTGCTCGAAGTCGGCGGCGAAGGCGTCGAGTCCGGGGGTGGTGCGGGCGTAACCGCCGCAGTGGAAGCGGTCGTCGAGGGACCAGTCGCCGCGCGGCCCGCCGAAGGCCTGGTGCTGGAGGGTGCGTATCTCCGCGTCGAGGAAGCCGCCCTTGAGGACGGGGATGCCCAGGGCGCGCTGACCGGGGCCGAGTCCCGCGGCCAGCCCCGCGAGTGTGCCGCCCGTGCCGCAGGCCAGCGCGACGACGTCGGCCCGGCCGCGCAACTCCTCGCCGAGGGTGCGGCAGCCGCGTACGGCAAGGGAGTTGCTGCCGCCCTCGGGGATGACGTACGCGTCCTCGGCGCCGGCCTTCCGGAGGATGGCGGCCAGCGATTCCGGCTCGGTCTTGTGACGGTAGGTCGACCTGTCGACGAAGTGCAGCCGCATGCCGTCGGCCGTGCATCGGGCCAGGGAGGGGTTGAGGGGGCGTTCGGCCAGTTCCTGGCCGCGTATCACGCCGATGGTGGGCAGGCCCAGGAGGCGGCCCGCGGCGGCGGTGGCGCGCAGGTGGTTCGAGTACGCGCCGCCGAAGGTGAGGATCGTACGGCCCGCCGCGGCGTGCAGGTTCGGGGCCAGTTTGCGCCACTTGTTGCCCACCAGGTCCGGGTGGATCAGGTCGTCCCGCTTGAGCAGCAGCCGTACGCCGTGACGCGCGAAGCGCTCGTCCACGACGTCCCGCAGCGGCGACGGCAGCCGCGGCCGCAGGACGGCGGGGTCGAGCGCTTCGAGGGTCACTGGAGTGCCCGTCTAGTTCAGGCGGTCGCGGATGCGCGCGCGCATGGAGGCCATGGTGAAACCGCGGGGGTCGACCTTGCCCGGCTGCCATTCGAGGTGGCCGATCACCGAGCGCTCATTCCATCCGTGGTGGCGGCAGACCGCCGCCGCGGCGCGCTCGATCGCCTCCAACTGGGCCGCCGGCCACGGGTCCTCGCCGTCTCCGAGGTTTTCGCACTCGAAGCCGTAGAAGTGCCGGTTGCCGTCGGTGTTCGCCTCGTTGTCCCGCGGGAGGCCCCGCTCGGCGATGACCGCGCGCAGTACGTCGTCGTCGCCGAGACCCGCGTGGTTGGCGCGGCCGTAGCCGACGAGGTGGACTCGGCCGTCCTTGGTGATGACGCCGTGGCACAGCGGTCCTGGCAGGCCGCTGTAGCCGTCGCGGCAGATCTCGACCGTCCGCTTGCTGCCCCGGGTCACGGTGTGGTGGATCATCACGCCGTGGACCGGGCCCCAAGGGCCCTTGTGATTGCGGTTGTGGTGCTCCCAGTCGCCTACTTCGACGACGGTGCAACCTTCGTCCCGCAGTCGCGACATGAATCTGCCCGCGGACATGGGTGAGGCCATGGCCGCCTCCTTACATGGGGGGCGCGACGGCCACCCATCGCGACCGCCTCGTACCGCCGCTTTTACCCGGAACTCCCCATCAGGGACCACTTGTTCGCGCATCGTGCGAGCCGATTCGGTCAGCTTGAGTGCCGCGCGAAGGTTCCACGACGGGCGGTACGGGCGGTTCGCGTCAGGAGCGCAGTACTCCGTCGCCATGCGTCGCGATGTGGCTCTCCAGGGCCTGGAGGGCGCGCTGCGTCGCGTCGGGAGCGCCGGTGCCATGCCGCTCGGCGTAGTAGGCCGCGCCGAGACTCTTGAGTAGATCGCCGCCCGCCCGCTGCGCCTGCACCTCGTCGATCTTGTGCTTGCCCTGTGTGATGCCGCGCTGTGCTTGTTCCTTGGCGCGGTCCAGGAAGCCTGCCATCGCTGTCTCCTCGTCGCTCGTCCGTCACCGGTTCAACGCCCGGCCCGATCTTGGTGTTCCCGCCCGGAAATGTCCGTGAATCCGGTCGGCGAAGGCCCCGGCCGACAGCCCTACGGTGTGCCCCTTAATCGACAATCCAATCCTGCTGATTTCGAGCGGGCCACCCGAGTGAGGAGGTGGATACGGTTCGCATAGGCTGCAACGGTCAAGTGGTGGCGGGCAGTTGAGCTGGAGGTACGGGGCATGGGCGTGGCGATTCGCAGAGCCGGGGAAGGCGATCGGGAGGCCGTTACGCGGCTTCTGGACGACGCCTTTCAGAACGACCCGGTGAGCGGCTGGGTCTTCCCCGACGCGGAGGACCGTCGCCGTACGCACCCCCTGCTGATGGGAGCCTTCCTCGGCATCGTGCTCGACGAGGGCTATGTGGACGTCACCGAGGACGGTTCGGCCTGCGCGCTGTGGCTGCCGATGCCCGCGGAGGCTCACGAGGACGACGAGGACGGGCCCGCGCAGATCCGTGAGGCAGTCGATCCCGGCAATGAACGGATCGAGCAGATCGCCCGGCTGACGGCCGGGATACACCCGGCGGGCGCGGCCCACGAGTACCTGTGGATGATCGGCGTGGCTCCGGAGCGGCAGGGCGAGGGCCTCGGTACGGCGCTCATCCAGCACGTGCTCGACCGCTGCGACCGCGAGCACTTGCCCGCGTACCTGGAGGCGAGCAGCGCCCGCAGCTGCGCCCTGTACGAACGCCTCGGCTTCACCTTCATGGGCAGCACGCTCGACCTGCCGGACGGTCCGCCCATGTGGCCGATGTGGCGTGATCCGGCCCCGCGCGCCTGACGGAACGCGCCCGCACCCTCACCCTCAACGCTGCCCGGACCCGGCGTCGGCCTCCGGCACGATCGTCGCGGCGATCCGCTCCACCAGGCCGTCCGGCACGCTCACCCCGGGGAGGACTCCGTCCAGCACCCCCGGCAGGGTCAGATGTTCCAGCAGCAGGCCGAGCATGGCGAGATAGAGGACCGTCACGGTCTCGTCGCCGCCGGGGAGCCCGGCGTCGCGGTGGAACTCCATGGCCTGCTCGAGGTCCGCACGGACCGTTTTCGTGAATGAGGCCCTCAGCTCCGGGCGCCGCGTGGACTCCAGGCGCATCTCCATGAGCGCCAGATATCCCGTACGGTCCCGTTGCGCCCGCGCCATGAGGTCGTGCATGAACGCCGTGACCAGCGCGCGGTCCTTCGGCGCCTTCATCAGCTCGGCCAGGACCTCCGGATCCGGGGCGAGCCGCTCGTGCAGCCGTATGTCGATCTGGCGGAGCAGGTCGTCGCGGCCGGTGAAGTAGTTCGAGGCGGTGCCCACCGGCACGCCGGCCTCGGCGTCCACCGCGCGGAACGTCAGCCCGCGTGCCCCCTCGCGCGCCAGTACCTCCACACCCGCGTCGACCAGGGCGGCTCTGCGCTCCGGGTTTCTGACCATGCGGAATCCTCTCTCCCAGTTGACTCCCGTGCCGGAAATCCCTTGTAACCACTACAAGTGAAGCACTATAAATGCAGTGGTCCAGTCCTTGGCGGTCACCCTACGGAAAGAGACCAACTTGCGAAAGCTCACCTACTTCATCGCCTGCTCGATCGACGGCTTCATCGGCGACCCGAGCGGCGACGGGGAGTTCTTCACGCGGCTCGTCGACGAGGAGTACTTCGAGTTCCTCAAGACCGAGTACCCGGAGACCCTGCCCACCCCGGGCCGTCAGCCCCTCGGCATCGACGACCTGGAGAACAAGAAGTTCGACACGATCATCCAGGGCCGGTCCAGCTACGACCTGGCCCTGGCGATCGGTTGCACCAGCCCGTACGCGCACATGAGGCAGTACGTCGCCTCGCGCACCCTCGAGAAGTCGCCCGACCCGAACGTGGAGATCGTCTCGGACGACGTCGTCGGCAAGATCCGCGAACTCAAGCAGGAGGACAGCGAGTTCGGCATCTACCTCTGTGGAGGTTCGAAGCTCGCCGGCGAGCTGTTCGACGAGGTGGACGAGCTCGTCATCAAGACGTATCCGCTGGTCCTCGGCTCCGGCATGCCGATGTTCGGCTCCGGCTTCGCGCTCACCGAGTTCACGCTCGACACGGTGCGCACCTTCAAGAACGACGTCCTCGTCCGGACGTACCAGCGCAAGCGGTAACCCGGGCACGTCGCTCATCTGTCGGCCCGGCCCGTCCCGCAATACTCTGGAGACATGGCCAGTGATGAGTACGTCTGTCCCGTTTGCGGCCAGCCCGTCGAGCAGGTCGTACGCCGGCACAAGACCCTGGGCGTGTTCGTGCCCCTGTGGCGTCCCGGCCCGTGCAAGAACCCCGAGTGTCAGGCGTACGAGGCGGAAGAGGGCGAGTCGGAGCCCGTTCTCACGTCGGAGAGCGGACCGGTGCCCGAGAAGGTCGAGAAGACCGAGCAGCGGGATTCGTGACGTCCTCCCAGCGAGCCTGAAACTTTTTCCGCGAGCGTGTAGAGAAGCGCGGGCCGGCTCCGACGTCCCCTGTGAGAACCGCCCACGACGGGCGGTCCGAGCCGAAGGAGCGGACTCATGAAGTACCTGGTGATGGTGCAGGGCACGCAGGCGGACTACGACACCCAGGCGGGCAAGCCCACCGCCGGTGCCCCGGTCTGGAGCAAGGAAGACATTCAGGCCATGTACGAGCACATGGGGGCGATCAACAACGATCTATCCGAGACCGGCGAGTTCATCGATGCCCAGGGGCTCGCCGAGCCGGCCCAGACCCGCCTGGTCGCCAAGGGCCCGGACGGCAAGCCCGTGATCACCGACGGGCCGTACGGCGAGACCAAGGAAGTGATCGCCGGTTACTGGCTCCTGGAGTGCGCGAGCCTGGAGCGGGTCACGGAGATCGCCGAGCGCGTCATCTCGTGCCCCGTCCCCAAGGGGGCGAACGAGTACCCCGTCGTGATCCGACCTGTCGGCGACGGCGGAGGCGATTGTTGAGCAGGGGAGACGCTTGAGACGTACGAGCGAGGTCGAGGACCTGCTGCGCCTGCACGCGCCGCAGGTCCTCGGCGCGCTCGTACGGCGGTACGGGCACTTCGACACCGCCGAGGACGCCGTACAGGAGGCGCTGCTGGCCGCGGCCGGGCAGTGGCCCGAGTCGGGGATCCCGGACAATCCGCGGGGCTGGCTGATCAAGGTCGCCTCGCGGCGGCTCACGGACGCGTTGCGCAGTGAGCAGGCGCGGCGGCTGCGGGAGGAGAAGGCGGCGGCGCTCACCCCGCGCGACGCCTTCACCGCGCCGCCGCCCGGGCCCGATCGCGCGCCCTCCGAGGACGACACGCTCACCCTGCTCTTCCTCTGCTGCCACCCGGATCTGCCCCCGACCGCCCAGATCGCGCTGACGCTGCGGGCCGTCGGCGGTCTGACGACGGCCGAGATCGCCCGCGCGCATCTGGTGCCGGAGGCGACGATGGCGCAGCGCATCAGCCGGGCCAAGCAGCGGGTGAAGGGCACGCGTTTCGGCCGTCCCGACCGCTGGGAGGAGCGGCTGCCCGCCGTCCTCCACACGCTCTACCTGATCTTCAACGAGGGCTACACCGCAACCTCCGGAGCCTCCCTCCAGCGGGCCGAACTCGCGGGCGAGGCCATCCGGCTGGCCCGTACGGTGCACCGGCTGCTGCCCGGCGACTGCGAGGTCACCGGCCTGCTCGCCCTGATGCTCCTCACCGACGCCCGCCGCACCGCACGCAGCGGGCCGCACGGCGAACTGATCCCGCTCGACGAGCAGGACCGCGGACTGTGGGACAAGGCGGCGATCGAGGAGGGCGTGGCCCTGGTGATCCGGGCTCTGTCCCAACGCCGCCCCGGCCCCTACCAGTTGAGGGCCGCGATCGCCGCCGTCCACGACGAGGCGGACTCGCCCGACAGCACCGACTGGCCCGAGATCCTCGGCCTCTACGACGTCCTCGTCCACCTCGTCCCCAGCCCCGTCGAACGCCTCAACCGTGCCGTGGCCGTCGCGATGGTCCACGGCCCTCGCGCCGGCCTCGCCGAACTGGACACGCTCGCCCCCGAGTTGACATCAGGCCACCGCCTCGACGCGGTCCGCGCCCACCTCCTGGAACGCGCCGGCGACCCCGAGGCGGCCCGCGCCGCCTACGAGTCGGCCGCCGCCAAGACCCTGAGCCTCCCCGAACAGCGCTACCTCCGGGCCCGCGCGGCCCGCCTCCAGGACATCACTTAGCGTGTCGCTCATGCCCGAACTTCTGCACATCACCGAACGCTCCCTCTGGGACGCGGCCCGCGCGACCGGCACCTACGAGATGTCGACGCGCGGTCGCACCCTCCAGGAGGAGGGCTTCATCCACTGCTCGACCCGCGCCCAGCTTCCGCGCGTCGCCGCCTTCTTGTACGGCTCGTACTCAGGCCCCGACGACCTCGTGGTTCTGGTCCTCGACCCCGAGCGGCTCGGCGTGCCGGTGAAGTACGAGGCCCCGGAGCCGGGCGGGGAGGAGTTCCCGCACATCTACGGGCCGATACCGGAGGACGCGGTGATCGCGGTGGAGCCCTGGGAACGCGCGTGAGCTAGGCGGGCAGGCCTCCGGTCACGGGATCCCGGCCCGTCAGGCAGTACGTGCCGCCTGCCGGGTCGCGCATCACCGTCCACCGGGCACCGCGGCTCACGAACGTGGCGCCCAGCTTCTCGTGCCAGGTGCGGGTTGCCTCGATGTCCGAGCAGGACAGGTCGAGGTGGGCGGCGGTGGGGCGGTCCTCGTCGAGGCGCTGGAGGAGGATGCGTACGGGGAGGCCGGCGGGGGACTGGACGATGTGGAACTCCGGGCGCGAGCCCGGGTGCGCGGCCCAGCCGGTGAGCGCGGGCCAGAACACCACGTCACGGTCGTACGCCGATGGGGCCAGGTCGATGCACACCTGGTCGAGTCGGCTTGTCGAGCCGTCGGGGCCCTCGGTCACCGGCGGCCGTACTGACTCGCCGTGCCAGGGCACCACGCAGAACAACTGGCCGCCGGGGGAGCGCAGTACGGCCCAGCCCGGATAGTCGGAGATCATCTCCGCCCCCAGCCGCAGCGCCGACTCCACCAGTGCGGGAACGTCCTCGGGGCACAGGTCCAGATGTGCACCCCCGTCACCCGACTCGACGCCCTGTGCCTTCACGCAGGCGTCGGCGCCGTCCTCCGGCAGCAGGGTCACGAACTCGCCCCGCTCGCCCCGGGGCGGGGACAGGCGTGTCCTGGTGACCGCCGTCCAGAAGTCGCAGGCCCGGCCGAAGGCTTCGGCGGGACGGTCGACGAAGGCATACGTCCAACGGATGGTCATCGGGCGATCGTAGGTCAGGACGCCCGGCCTTTCCGCGAGCCGCCCCTCCCTATGAGCCAATGACAAGGCCCCTGGTCGGGGGTCGGCAGCGCCACATCAGGCAACGTTTGCGCTGTCCTCAATGTCGATGCTCGTCGGCCGGCGCCTTCAGCAGCCGGTCCAGCACCTTCCCGGCCTCGTCGTACCCGGCGTCGGAGATCCGTTGCAGCTCCCGCAGGTCGCCGATCGCAGCCGCGCGTCGAGTGAGCAGGAACCCGGCGTGCATGGATCCCTCGTCCAGCAGCTCGCTCAGCTCCCCGAGGTCGCCGGCTGTGTCGGCGAGGTCGGCCAGCCGGTCCAAAGCGGTCTCGTTGCCCTCATCGGCCAGCTCGCGCAGGGTCTCCCGGTCGATATTCATGTTCGCCATGACGCCATGCTGCAACCCTGCCCCTGGGGAAGGGTCAAGTGGGACGATGGCCAGGTGATCACCATCGGGCGGCTGGCCAGGTACGTCGGAGTGTCGATCAAAACCATCCGCGTCTATCACGACAAAGGGCTGCTCCCCGAGCCCAACCGCGATGCGTCCGGCTACCGGCGGTACGGCGCGAATGACGCCATCGACCTGATCAAGATCCGGACACTCGCCGAAGCCGGCGTCCCCCTGGCCCGTATCCGGGACCTGAGATCAGCGACCGACGAGGAGTTCCAGCAGGCGCTGCGCGAATTTGAGAACGAGCTCACCGACCGCATCCGTGACCTGCGGGCAACGCAGGGGCGCCTGCGCCGGCTCGCCACCGGGCGTCTGGCGCCGCTGCCCACCGAGGTCGGTGCCCATCTGGAGCACCTGGCCAGCTGGGGATTCACCCCTCGTTGGGTGGACCTGCAACGCGACCTGTGGATCCTCGTGTTCGCCACTCACCCGGACCACGCGATCCCCCTGTTTCACGACCAGGCCGAGACCCTGGCCGACCCGGAGCTACGGCAGCTCTTCCTCGACTACGACCATGCACACGACCTCGACCCCGACGATCCCCACGTCGACGACCTCGCCCGCCGGATCGCCGAGGCGACCCGGAAACGCTACGGACGCGACGAACCGCCCGGGCTGGATGCGGCCTCCGAGATCCCCGCCCTCATTCAGGGCACGGTCAACGCGTCGTCCCCGGCATGGCAGCGACTCGACACGCTGATTCGCGCACAACTGGACGCGTGACTCGACGTGTACGGGCGCATGGTCCAGGAGCTCCAGCAGACGATGCCCCACGCTTTCAGGGCGGCTGGGCGGCAGGGCGGCAGGGCGGCTGAAACGGGGCCGGCCGGTGAAACCGGCTCCTCGTGGTCGGCCGACTCACACAGGATCTTCGGCGGATTCTCTCCCCACACGGGCCGGGGACTTGGCACGGTAGGGGCATGACAAGCACCGAGTCGGACGACCCCGACGCACCGAAGGCCCCCAGGACGAAGCGCGCCGCGAACAACGCCGCGCCGGCGGGCTCCACGAACGACACGGCCGGGAGCACCGGCCGTGTGACGGCCGCTCAGGCCATGCGCGGCGCGGCGGTTCAGCTCGCCGAACTGCTCGGCACCAGCCCGGATTCCGTTTCCGCGCTCCGGCCGACACAGGACGGCTGGACGGCCGATGTGGAGGTCGTGGAGCTGGTGCGGGTCCCCGACACCATGACCGTCATGGCCACCTACCGCGTCACGCTCGACCTGCGGGGCCAGCTCCTCGGCTACGAACGGGTGCGCCGCTACGCCCGCGGCCAACTCGACCGGGAGCGTTGAGCTCCCGATCGGCTGCTGCTCCAACTCCTGCACCAACTTCCGCTTTCGACAGTGGTTTTCGGTCCCGCCCGTGAACACGGCCGCTGTGCCTCCCGTACGTACCTGTGGAAACGGCCCCGTGCGGAGCACAGCGAAGGGAACCCGAACCCGTGACCGTCATGACCACAGCAAGCGGAACGCAACCTGTTGCCGCCTCCAGTTCCAGCGGTTCGGGGACCGCCGGGCTCTACGACATTCTCGAACTCATCCTGGACCGCGGACTCGTCATCGACGTGTTCGTCCGTGTCTCGATCGTCGGCATCGAGCTGATCAAGATCGACATACGCATCGTCATCGCCAGCGTGGACACCTATCTGCGCTTCGCCGAAGCCTGCAACCGGCTCGACCTGGAGTCGGGCCGCAAGGCGCCCGCCCGGCTCACCGACATCGTCGGCGACATGGTCGAGAGCGGAGCCAAGGGCACGACGAACGGCGCGATCAGCGGCGCCGTCGACGGCGTCGTCGACGCGGTCGGCGACTTCTTCGGCGGCGACGACGAGGAGAAGAAGCGGTGAGCAAGGAGGAGGAGAGGGAGCAGGAGGAGAAGGGGGAGGCGCGGTGAGTGACGCCCCGACGAACCCGTCACCGGCATCCCCGGTCCCGGAGCCGGCTCCGGACCCACCCCTGTACGTCTACGCCATCACCGGCTCCGACCACCCCCTGCGGCTCGACGGCCTACGGACCGTCGGCGGCATCGGCGGCTCCCTGAGCGCGGTGGTACGCGGCGGGCTCGCCGCCGTCGTCAGCCCCGCGCCCTCCGAGCTGCGCCCCAAGCGCCGTGACCTCACCGCCCACCAGGAGCTGCAGGAGCGGCTGATGGCGGACGGGGCGGTCCTGCCCATGCGGTTCGGGATGCTCGCCCCCGACAGCGCGAGCGTGGGGAGGGCCCTGGAGGAGAAGAGCGAGGAGTACACGCGCAGACTCGCCGAGCTGCACGGCACCACCGAGTTCAACCTCAAGGCCGCACGCGCCCAGGACGACCTGCTGCGCGAGGTGCTGAGCGAGTCCGAAGAGGCCCGCAGACTCAACGAGCTCACCCGGGACGGCAACGGCACCCACGAGGATCGCGTGGCCCTCGGCGAGTTGCTGGCCAGACAGGTCGACGCCCGGCAGCGGCTGCTGGCCGGACAGGTCGTCCAGCAGCTGGCCGGACTGGCCCGCGCCAGCGTCGAGGGTGCCCCGGCGAAGGACGACTTCCTCAACGTCTCGTTCCTCGTCGCACGCGCCCACGCCCACGAGTTCACCGAAGCGGGACAGCGGCTGGCCCGCGACTTCGGCGAGGGCTACGACTTCCGGCTGCGCGGCCCCTTGCCCCCGTACAGTTTCGCGGCCTGACCCATGGGCCTCCTGACCGGCATCCTCACGCTGCCACTCGCGCCCCTGCGCACCACGATCTGGGTCGCCGAGCAGGTACGGGACGCCGCCGAAGCGGAGTACTACGACCCGGCCCCCGTCCAACAGGCCCTCACCGAACTGGAGCGGGCCCTGCTGGACGGGCGGATCGACGAGGACGAGTACGACCGCCGCGAGGACGAACTGCTGGACCGACTCGACGAGATCACGGCATGGAGACGAGCTTCCCGACCATGACGCCACGACGCAGCACGCCCTGGCGCAGCACGCCACGACGCATCGGGCAACGACGCGTCACGCCACGACGCATTGGGCAGCGACCATGACGCAACCGGTAGCAGGCACGCTCGGCGGATCGCCGTCCCGCCGTCCGTCCCCGTACGACCAGGGGCCGGGCGGCCAGGGCGCCAACCTCGCCGACATCCTCGAACGGGTCCTCGACAAGGGCGTGGTGATCGCGGGCGACATCCGGATCAACCTGCTCGACATCGAGCTGCTCACCATCAAGCTGCGGCTCGTCGTCGCCTCCGTCGACAAGGCGAAGGAGATGGGCATCGACTGGTGGGAACACGACCCCAGCCTCTCCTCCCGGGCTTCCCGGGCTTCCCGGGCGAGTTCCAGTGCCGCGGAGTGGCCCGTCGCCGAGCGGCCGGACGGGGTGCTCGCGGAGCGGCGGGACGGGTCACTGGCGGAGCGGCCGGACGGGCGGTCGCTTGCTGAGGCCGAGGATCCCGTCCGCTCCCTCGCCGAGGAGAACGAACGCCTGCGCGCGGAGATCGCCGCGCTGCGGTCCGCCGACAGGAGCCCTGCCTCATGACGCACACCGATACCGCCACCGCCACCGGCACCGATGTGAAGCCCGACTTCGGCACCGGCATCAAGACCGACGTCAGAGCCGGCGTCGACGCCGAGATCAACGACCACGTCGAGACAGACCTCACGTCAGGCGTCACTACAGGCGTCAAGACCGACGTCGGCCCCGGCGCGAAGACCGACATCGTCTACGCCTACGCCGTGCTGTGCCGCACCCCGGAGGCCGCCCGTGCGGTCGCGGACCTGCGCGGGGTCGCAGGTGAACCGATCCGCCTGCTGGCGTTCGGGGACGACGTACCGGATGACACTTCGGATGGCGCCCCGGACGACGCGCCGGACCGCCCCCCGGCGCTCGCCGCGGTCGTCGGCCCCGTCCCCGCCGCGGACTTCGACGAAGCGTCCCTCAGGGCCGGACTGGAGGACCTGGACTGGCTGGAGGCCACGGCCCGCGCGCACCACGCCGTGGTCGCCACGCTCACCGGCCGCGGCATCGCCGTACTGCCGCTGCGCCTGGTCACCGTCTACCGCGACGAGGACCGCGTACGGCAGACCCTGGAGGCACGCCGCGACGACTTCCTGCCCCTGCTGGACCGCGTCACGGGCCACGTGGAACTGGGCGTCAAGATCTACGCGGCTCCCGACAACGAGTCACCCGACCCCGAACCGGCCAAGGGCCTGGGCGTCGGCCGCGCCTACCTGGCCGGACGCCGCCGCCGTAAGCGCTCTACGGAGGATGCCTGGCAGGCGGCCACCGACACGGCCGCCCGCCTCAGGGAACTCGCCGGCACCCTCGCCGTGGACCGCGTGGCCTTCCGTCCGCAGAGCGGCGAACTCGCCGGCGCGGCCCCCGGCCCCAACGTCAGCAATGACGCCTACCTCGTCCCCGAAGACCGCGTCGGAGACTTCCGCACCCGCGTCCTGGCCGCTGCCGAGGGCCTCCCCGGCGTCCATGTGGAAGTGACCGGGCCCTGGGCCCCGTACTCCTTCTCGCTCCCCGCGGAACCCGTCTCATGACAGCAGCTACCGTCGCCGACCGTCCGGTCGCCCTCATCGACCTCCTCGACCGCCTCCTCCAGGGCGGCGTCGTCATCACGGGCGACCTGGTCCTGTCCATCGCCGACGTCGACCTCGTACGGATCGATCTGCGCGCCGTCATCGCTCCGGTCGCCGCCGCCGCTGTCGACGCAGCCACCCAGCCGCAGTGAGGCCGCCATGCCCCCGCCCCCGGAAGCC
>NZ_JAAKZX010000083.1 GCF_011045025.1 Streptomyces ureilyticus | reverse complement strand
GTGTGGTGCGGGCCGGGTCGGCTGGGGGAGGGCCGCGACGGTCGGCGCGTAGGCGGCCGCTGTCGTACGAGGCGTGCCGCCCGCCGCGATCAGGCGCAGGTCCTCCTCGGCGGCCTCGCCCGAGAGCCGTTCGGCCGGATCCTTGCGCAACAGGCCCTCGATGACCGGGGTCAGCGGGCCCGCACGGCGCGGCGGCGGCAGCTCCTCGTCGACGACCGCGCGCAGGGTGCTGAGCGGGGTGTCCTGGCGGAACGGCGAGTTGCCCTCGACCGCCGCGTACAGCA
This sequence comes from Streptomyces ureilyticus, assembly GCF_011045025.1. GTDB lineage: Bacteria > Actinomycetota > Actinomycetes > Streptomycetales > Streptomycetaceae > Streptomyces > Streptomyces ureilyticus. Next base: position 38,840 of record NZ_JAAKZX010000083.1, on the reverse strand, counting down.
TCACGCCCAGCGACCACAGGTCGGACTCGGGACCCGGCGTGCGCCCCAGCGCCCGCTCCGGAGCCAGGAACTCCGGCGAGCCGATCACCTCGCCCGTCATCGTGAGCGCGGAGCTGCCCTCGACCATCGCGATGCCGAAGTCGGTGAGGATGATCCGGTCGTCGTTCGACATCAGTACGTTGCCGGGCTTCACGTCGCGGTGCAGCACTCCGGCCTCGTGCGCGGCACGCAGCGCGGCCAGCACCTCGGCGCCGATGTGCGCGGTGCGCTGCGGCGCCAACGGGCCTTCGGCGTCCAGGAGATCGTAAAGAGAGATGCCGCGGACCAGCTCCATCACGATCCAGGGGCGGCCCTCCTCCATGGCCACGTCGTACACCGTCACCACGTTCCGGTGCGCCACCCGGGCCGCGGCCCAGGCCTCGCGCTCCAGGCGCGCGTACATCCGCTCCACCTCGGGAGTGGGCAGCCCGGCCGGGGCGCGTACCTCCTTGACGGCGACCTCGCGGTGCAGCACCTCGTCGCGGGCGCGCCAGACGGTCCCCATGCCGCCCTCGCCGAGCGGGGACAGCAGACGGTAACGCCCCGCGATCACCCGTTCACTGCGTGCCTCTTCCGACACGGACGTCCCCCATTCGCAACCGCACCATTCTGAACAAAAGTAGCTCAACCGAGCGCGGTTGCCGCCCCCTGGAGCACCAATCCAGCCCCAAGGGCCACGACGACGAACGCGGAGCCGAGGGCGATGTTCCTGCGCACCAGGGTGGCGACCGGACCGCCGGTCCAGCGGGGGCCGTTCTCCAGCAGGCGGCTGACCCCGCTGCCCAGCTTGACCACGGCGACTCCGGCTGCCGTCAGCGTCAGGGCGAGCCCGACGCCGTACGCGAGGACGAGCAGGAAACCGAACCAGGCCTTGCCGAGCGCGGCGGCGCCCACCAGGACGACGACGGCGGAGGGGCTGGGCACCAGCCCGCCCGCGAAGCCGAGCAGGATCGTGCCGCGCACGGTGGGCGCGATCTCGTGGGTGTGGGTGAAGCCGCCGTGGGTGTGCGTGTGGGCGGCTCCGGCGTGGGTGCGCTTATGGCCGTGGCTGTGCTTGTGCCCGTGGGTGTGGCCGTGCGCGTGCGAGTGATCGTGCTGGTCGGTGTGCTCGTGGTGGTGGCCGGTCGGGTGGGGTTCAGTGCGGGCGGGGGCTTCCAGGAGCGCTGAGGCTTGGCCGGGAGCGGAGCTGCGGGCCTCGCCGTCCGCCGCATGGGCGTGGGCGAGTATGAGAGGGCGCTCGTGACGCTCAGCGTGTTCGTGGGCGTCGCCGTGCTCGTGCGTGTGCCCAGGTTGGTGATCGTGGTCGTGGGTGTGGCCGTGCGCATGCCCGTGAGCGTGGCTGTGGCCGTCTTCGTGCCCATGGCTGTGCTCATGGTCGGGTGCGGGCGGGTGCTCGTGCCGGTGGGCCCGGGCGCGCCAGGCCTTGCGTACGAGCGTCAGGCCCGCCGCCATCACCAGGACGCCGCTCGCGATGCCCAGCCACGTCACCACCGAGGGTGCCGCCGCCGAGCCGGCCGTGACCAGCAGGCCGAGCGCGACCACGCCCAGGGTGTGGGTGACCGTCACCGAGGCGGCCAGGGGCAGGACGTCGCGCAGGCCGGCCCGGCCGCCGCGGGCTGCCGCCGTCGCGGCCATCAGCGTCTTGCCGTGACCGGGCGCGAGCGCGTGCATGGCACCCAGGCCCACCGCGATGACCAGGGCCAGCGCCGCGAAGCCCGTACTCAGGTCGTGGCGGGCCACCAGATCGTCCAGGGCGCGGGTGAACCGGTCGGCGCCGCGCGGAAGTATGGAGGAGGCGGGGGCGTCGGCGTTCTCCTCGGCGAGGGCGGGCCCGCCGGGGCGGACCGTCAACGACGCGGTCGCCGTGTCCTCCGGGGACTGCAGCAACTCCTCGGGATAGCTGGTCAGTTCGCGGGACACGGACTTCGTGGGGACGTCCGAGGAGGCGAGGGTCATCCGGTCGCCGCGCGCGGTGACCTCGCGCCAGCCGGGTCCGTTGTCAACGGAGGCGCGAAAGCCGAGCGAGAACTCGCCCTCCGGCAGCGGCGCCGTCCAGCGGCACTCCACCCGGAGCGTATCGAGCCCGGCCTGCCCGGGCCGTACCTGTACGCGGCTCTCGCCGGCGTTCAGCGCGACCTCACGCCCGTCCACGGTCACCCGGCTCTTGCCGGCCGCCGTCGCGCACCGCTCCCGGGCCCAACTCGCCTTGCCCGCCTCCTTGATCCGGGGCTTGGCCTGGGTCGCCGGGATCTCCGCGAGGTCCTCCACGTGATCGATCCGCAGCTTCTCGGGACCGATGACGAGTCCGTCGTACCGGTTGACGGTGAAGTTCCCGAGCGGGTGCGCGGCAGCGGTCCCCGCGGGGACGAGCAGCAGAGCGAGCGTGCCCATGAGAACGGCCACGCAGGCGGCGAACCGGCGACGGGTCGGGGAGTTCCGGCTCTTCAGGCCTGCGGAAGCTGTGCTCACTTGGCACCGCCCAGTTCCTTCAGGGCCGTACGGGCCGCTTTGGCGCCCACCGGGGAGAAGCCCGGGTTGAGTTCGAGTGCCGCCGACAGGTTGTCGCGGGCCTCCTTCTCGTTGCCGTTGGCGTGTTCGATCATGCCGCGGTGGTAGAGGAAGGTCGCGTCGCGGTAGCCGGTGGCCGTGGCGCGGCGGGCGTAGCGGAGGGCTTCCTCGTCGCGGCCGTTGACGTGCAGGGCCCAGGCGAGGGCGTCCGCGGTGTGCACGGTCTCGCGGCGGTCCCACTCAGCCCGTGCGGCGCGCAGCGCGGACTTGCGGTCGCCGTGGTCGGCCGCCGCGAGGGCCGTGTCGAGGTCGGCGTTGACGCCGTTCGCGCGGGCCAGCGCGGTCCACGCGTCGACCAGGGCGTACTGGTCGCGGGCCTTCGCCTTGTCGCCTTCGGCGTCGCGGGCCTCGTACAACTCGCCGAGCGCGACCAGCGGGCCGGGCAGCGGAAAGCCGGCCACGACCTCCTCCATGCCGCGGATCGCCGCCGCCTGGTCGCCGTTCGCGGCCTGGGCGCGGGCGCGGCCTTCCAGGGCCGGGAGGTAGGTGCGGTCTGCTCGCAGCGCCCGCGCGTAGTGCGTCAGCGCGGTCGCGTACTCGCCCTCGCGCCAGGCGAGCTGCCCGAGCGAGGTCGCCACGTACGCCACGTCTCCGGGGGCGGTGGCGCTGCTGAGCGCCTGCTCCAGGACGCGCCGCGCGGTGGGTACGTCGCCGCGCAGCTCGCGTACGTAGGCGTACCGCGTGAAGACGGGGATGCCGGGGCGACGGGCGTCGGCCTCGTCGGAGGCCTTCAACGCCTCGTCGTAGCGGCCGAGTTCGACCAGGGCGTCGATCCGCGAGGACAACGCCCGCTCGTTGTACGGGTTCTCCTCCAGCGCGTCCTCCGCGTACCGCAGCGCCCCGGGGAAGTCGTGCCGCGCGGCGGCCAGCGCCGCCCGGCCGGCGAGCGCCGGGTCGTTGTCGGGTTTCAGCTTCAGCGACCGGTCCAGCGCACGCTGTGCCTGCGGATAACGCGACGGGTCGCCGTTGGTGCGCGCCTGCTCGACGTACGCGACACCGAGCGTGGCCCACCCGCTGAAGTCCTTGGGCTGCGCCTTCAGATGCCCCTGAAGCGCGGAGATGCTCTCGTTGAGATTGCCCCCGGCCAGCAGCTCGGGCGCGGTCCCGGGAACGGAGGCCACAGCCCTCACGCCACCGTCATCCCGGGACCCCATCACCACGGCCCCCGCGGTCATCGCCACGGCGAGGGCAACAGCACAAGCGGCCAGCCGCACCATCCGAGCCCGCCGCGATTCCGGCGCCGCCTCGGGGCGGCCCGGGGCGGAGTCCGGCCTGGGCTCCGTGGCTTGGGGCGTGTCCTCGCCCTCGGTGGGCGCGGCGGCGTCCGTATGAGCCGTCTGCTGCTCGGCCTCGGCGGCGCCGTCCTCGTTCTCGCGCGGGGACATGCCCTCTCCTCGATCTTCCGAAGGTGCGGTGGTGCGAAGTGAAGGCGCGGCCCGCGCCGTGGGGGACGGGTGATTACGGGCCGCGCCAGTTTGTGGGTTAGTAGTAGCCGCGAATCCGCCGCCGGCTGCGCCACCACATCAGACCCGTGCCGATCAGCAGGAAGCCGGCCGCGCCCGACACCGCCGACACGGCGATCAGCGTGGTGTCGTCCATGCCGCCGATGTTGCTGCCGCTCGTGCCCGCCGGCGTCAGCGCGTCGCCGAGCTGGTTGCGTACGTCACCCTTCGTGCCGTCCGTGCCCTTGGCCAGCGGACCGCGCGAACCCTCCGTCGGCAGAGCGACGAACGGGAAGGACTTCTCGAATTCCTTGTCGTTCTTGTTGACCGCGTCGCTCAAGTCGTTCTTCTCGCCGAGCAGTTCACCCTCGACGACCTGAAGCGAGGCGTCGATCACGTCATCGGTGAGCCGGCGCCCGTTCGGGAAGCCCGCGTTGTCGCCGTCCAGCACACCGAGCCGCTTCGGCTTGGCCGCCGGCTCGATCGAGGTGTTGAGCCGCAGCATCTCCGAAGGCCGTACGTGCGGCGGCTGGTTGAGGTCGGGTACGCCCTTCAGGAAGACGTCCACGAGGTCGTTCCTGGGCTCGTCCGGCGCGGGAATCTTGTAGATCGCCTCGATGAGCTTCGGCAGCTCCGGTTCCGTCACGTTCTTCAGGAACTGGGCGTCGTCCCACGGCGCGGACGCGTTGAACGTGTCCTTGTCCTTGATCGGGTTGACGACCTCGTTCACCAGCGGGCTACCGAGCCGCGAGACCTGCCTGAATTTCCCGTCCGCGCCCTTGCGGTTCGTCGTCGCCCAGATCCCGACGACCGGCTGCTTCGCCGACTCCTGGATGAAGTCGTTCGGCAGCTGCAGGGCGATGGAGTTGACGTTGTATTCCTTGAGGGTGTCGTTGCCGACCTCCGACAGGTTCCCGCCGTACAGCAGGTCGAAGACCCGCAGGTCCGCGAAGAACGGATCGTCCGCCTGACCCGCGAACGTCTTGGCCTCGTACGACCCGAGCTCCTTGACCGCCTGATCCCGCAGCTTGGCGTAGTCCGGCATCGACGCCTTGCCGACGTTCGACGGTGCGACCGGCACGTCGTCCGCGACGTACGTCCGCTTCACGGCCTTCTGGTCCTTCAGCTGCAGCAGCTGGAGGTCGTAGGTCTGCGTGATGTTGAGGTCGGGGTCGTCCAGGCTCTCGACCGGCCCCGTGTTGTACAGGAAGCTCTTGTCGTTCTTGACGTGCGTGTCGAACGTGTACCGGAACAGCAGATCGCCCTGCGCGTCCCCGTCCTTGTCGATGTGGATGTCGTACTGGGCGTCCTCGGCGAACGTGTAGAAGTTCGGTCCGCCCGCCGGCTCCTCGAAGGGGATCACGTTGGCCACGATCGTCGTCGTGTCCGGGGCGTCCGGGCTCACGAACGCGTACAGGTCCGTGTTGTCGAACTGCGGTGTCCCCGAGATCAGCGGGGCCTCCCGGTGGCTGGAGGCGCTCGCCTCCTGAGGCGCGAGCGCGGTCACGCCTGCGGCTGCTAGCGATCCGGTAGCCAGCGCACCACAGACGAGGGTCGCGAGGCCCCTGCGTCCCACGATCCTGCGGGTGTTAGGTGTCATGCCGTCCGTCCTCTTACAAGCTGCGTTCCGGCGGTGATGGCGAGGGACGACGGACGGGCCCTGTCCGGTCGGCCTTGCGCTCTTGCCGCGTGTTTTCTTGCCTGACACACGCCATTCGGCGCCGTCGGGCGGGCGGATTGGTTTGAGTTTCACTCGAGTTTTTCGACGAGTTGATCTGCGGACCCATCCGAACGGGCGACCGCGCCGAATGCTTGACTGTCGGCACAGGCCGACACGCGGCCGGGAGAGGGGGTTACGGGTGCAGGCGGACGAACTTCTGGTGCTCGTGGCCAAAGGCGACCAGAAGGCTTTCGAGGATCTGTACGGACTGGTGTCCGGACCGGTCTTCGGTCTGGTGCGCCGCGTGGTGCGGGACCCGGCCCAGTCGGAGGAGGTCGCCCAGGAGGTGCTCCTCGAACTCTGGCGCTCCGCCGCCCGCTACGACCCCGGCCGAGGCAGTGCGCTGTCCTGGGTCCTCACCCTCGCGCACCGCCGCGCGGTCGACCGGGTGCGCAGCGCCCGCGCGGCCGGCGAACGTGAGATGCGCGAGGCACAGCGCGCCAACGGGCCCGCCTTCGACCAGGTCGCCGAGGAGGTCGAGGCCGGCCTCGAACGCGAATGGGTACGCCGCTGCCTGGACCGGCTCACCACACTGCAACGCCAGTCCGTCACTCTCGCCTACTACGACGGCTACACGTACCGTGAAGTGGCCGAGCGCCTCTCATTACCGCTCGGCACGGTCAAGACGCGCATGCGCGACGGACTCACTCGGTTGCGCGAATGCCTGGGAGGTGCCGTATGACCGTCCTCTTCAGGCGCAGCGAACTGCATTCGCTGGCCGCCCCGTACGCCCTCGACGCCCTGGATCCCCGCGAGTACCAGCGTTTCGAGAAGCACTTGAAGCGCTGCGACAGCTGCGCCGCCGAGGTGCGCCTCCTGCGCGAGGACGCGGTCCGCCTCGCGTGGAACACGGCCGCCCCGCCTCCGGTCGCGATGCGCGACCGGGTGCTCATGGCCGTACGGACGACACCCCAGGAGGCTGCCCCGGGGCAGACCGCCCAGGGTCCGCAGCCGCATCCGCGGGCCGCACAGCAGCCGCTGCCCGGGATGCGTGCCGTACGGCCGCGTCCGTCGCGGCTGCACGGCCTGCTGTCCCCGCTCGCCGCCACCACGGCCGCCGCGGCGCTCGTCGTGGCCGCGCTGTTCGGCGTCCAGGCGTCCCGCACCCAGGACGAGCTCGACCAGCAGCGGACCCAGGCACGTGAGATCGCCAACATTCTCGCGGCTCCTGATGCCGCCGCGAGTGCGGGACGCGTCTCAGGTGGACAGAGCATCAATGTCGTCGCGTCCGCCTCGGAGCGCGCCGCCGTGGTCACCCCAGCGGGCCTCGGCAACCCGACGAACGGAAGGGTTCACCAACTGTGGCTCATGCGACCAGAGGTCCAACCGCGCTCCCTGGGCCTGTTCGAGGGCGACACGCCCCTGCTCGCCACGGATTTGAATCCCGACGCGACCTCACTCGCTGTCACCGTCGAGCCTCAGGGCGGCTCTCCACAGCCCACATCTGCACCAGTTGTCCAACTCGCCCTGAAATCAGTCGGATTCGGAGAGTAATCGTCAGAGTAATCGTCAACGGCCTTATGGGGAAGGTGAATCCTGCGCCCGGGATACACGAGTGTCATGAGGGAGCGATAGGGTTAACCTGCCCGGGCCGGGTGCCCTCGTATGGGTGGGGAGTGACATGGAACAGATAACAGTGCGTGGCAGGGCGCGAGTCCCTGCGATCACCTGCGGGAGCAGCGCGACCAGCTCGCGCCTCGACCGTCATCTTTCGGTGCTGGGTGGCCCCGCCATCCCGCAGGGAGAGACGACCGAGGCGACCTCGCTGATGCGTGAGCTCACCGCACGCGACCACACGCAGGAGCGCAACAGCAGGCGCGCACGAGTGCGGCGGGTCTCGCTCTTCGCCCCCCTGCGCCGGCTGCGCCGTTCCCTGTTCGGCGGCCGCTGACCAGCGCCCCCGGTCACTGACCGGCAACCGAACCCGGACACCTTCGCACCCGCTTCCCACCCGCGGTGCGAAGGTTTCACGCATTCACAGGAGTTGACGCTCAGCGTCCGCCGGTCGCGTACCGGCGGACGCCGAGCGGCAGGAACACGGCGATCAGTACCGCACACCAGGCCAGCGATCCCGCCACCGGATGCGCCACGGGCCAGGCGGCACCCTCCGGCACCGGCGCATTGCCGAACAGGTCCCGCACCGCCGTCGTCACCGCGCTGATGGGGTTCCACTCGGCCATCGTGCGCAGCCAGCCCGGCAGGTTGTCCGTCGGGATGTACGCATTGGACAGCAGCGGCAGGATGAAGGTCGCCCCACCCAACTGCCCCGCCGCCTCCTCGCTCTGGGACAAGAGCCCGAGCAGGATCCCGATCCAGGTCATGGCGAAGCGGAACAGCAGCAGCAGGGCGACGGCCGCCACGGCCTCCAGCACCGACCCCTCAACGCGCCAGCCCACCGCGAGCCCGACCAGCAAGAGCGGGACCATCCCCGCGGCGGTCAGCACCAGATCGGACGCGGCCTGACCCAGAGGTACCGCGGCCCGGCTCATCGGCAGCGCACGGAAGCGGTCCATCACGCCCCGGTGCGAGTCCCGGGCCGCGTCGAACATCCCCGTCATGATCCCGTTCGCCGCGGTCGCCACCAGCAGCCCCGGCACGAGGAACGAGCGGTACTCGGCGCCCGGCATGGCGAGCGCGCTGCCGAAGACATAGCCGAAGAACAGCAGCATCGTGATCGGCATCGTCTGAGTGAGGATCAGCAGCCCGGGATTGTGCCGGACCCGCTGAAGCTGCCGGCCGAGCATGGCCGTTGTGTCGTAGGCGAGGGCACTCATGCCACCAAGTCCTTACGGTCGGTCGGGCGGTCGGTCAGGCGCAGGAACACGTCGTCGAGGCTCGGCGGGCGCAGGCTCGCGTCGAGCAACGGCACGCCCGCGGCGTCGAGTTCGCGTACCAGGCGGGGGAGTGTGAGCGTCGGATCGGTGGTGACGGCGCCGACGGTGTGCCGCTCACGATCGAAGTGCGGTGCGGCGCCGGTGAGTTGATCGAGTACGACCGCCGCCGAGGCCATCGCGTCCGCATGCGCGACGACGACTTCCGCGTACGAGCCGATGAGCGCCTTGAGCGCGGCGGGCGAGCCGGTGTGGGCGACCCTGCCCTCGTCCACCAGCACGATGTCGTCGGCCAGTTGATCGGCCTCCTCCAGATACTGCGTGGTCAGCAGCACCGTCGTACCGTCCGCGGCGAGGTCACGTACCGCCTGCCAGATCTGGTTGCGACTGGCCGGGTCGAGACCGGTCGTCGGCTCATCCAGAAACAGCACCTCAGGCCGTGTGATGAGGCTCGCGGCCAGGTCGAGGCGGCGCCGCATACCGCCGGAGTACGTGGACGTGGGCCGGTCCGCGGCTTCGGCGATCTCGAAGCGGTCGAGGAGTTCGTCGGCGCGGGCGTGCGCCTTCGGGGCGCGGCGCAGCTTCGCGAAGAGCCGCAGGTTCTCCCGCCCCGTGAGGTCGCCGTCGACCGAGGCGTACTGGCCCGTCACGCCGATGGCGCGGCGGACCGCGTCCGGCTCCCGTACGAGGTCGTGCCCCGCGATCCGCGCGGACCCCGCGTCGGGCCGCAGCAGCGTGGTCAGGACCCGCACGGCCGTGGTCTTGCCCGCGCCGTTCGGCCCGAGCATCCCGCAGACCGTGCCCCCGGCGACCGCGAGGTCCAGCCCGCGTAGTGCGTGGACCTCCCCGAAGCGCTTCTCGAGGCCTTCACTAAGTACAGCGTACGTAGAAGTCATGGCTCGACCATAGCGCACTACGTACGCTGTACGTAACTAGGATGGTCACGAGGTGATCGACAGATGGCAGCACGCGGGTCCGAACCCGAGGTGATCTGGGCCCGACCCGAGCGCACGGGACGCGGCCCGCGGCCCGCGTACAGCCGCGCCGACATCGCGGCCGCCGCGGTGCGGATCGCGGACGAGCGGGGGCTGGACGCCGTCTCGATGCGACATGTCGCGGCCGAACTGGGCTGCGGCACGATGTCGCTCTACAACTACGTGCCGCGCAAGGAGGACCTGTACGAGCTGATGGTCGACGCCGTCGCCGCCGAGCAAGAGCTGTGGGAGCCGTTGGGCGACTGGCGCGCCGACATGCTCCGGGTCGCCCGGCAGGCCCGCGCGCTCATGCTCCGCCACACCTGGCTGCCCGCGCTGATGTCCCCGGTGTACGGATTCAGCCCGAACGCCCTGCGCTATCTCGAGCACTGCCTGGCCTGCCTGGACACCTTCGAGGGGCCGTACGGCACGAAGTTCGAGCTGATCGCGATGATCAACGGCGTGGTGACGACGTACGTCGCGAACGAGCTCGCCACCGCCGAGCGGGCGCGCTCGCTGCCGTGGTCGGAGGACCAGGAGAACGCGGTGCGCGGCCGCTACCTCGGCGGGCAGGTGGCGACCGGCGCGTATCCGCGGCTGGCCGCGGCGTTCGCGGAGGATGCCGGGCCCATCGACATGGAGGCGGTGTTCGAGCGGGCGTTGGGGCGGGTGCTGGACGGGTTCGCCCCCTAGGAGGGGCCTTCTGCGGTCAGAGCAGCGCGAACTGGCCTTCCGGGCCTTCCTCGTGGTGGTCGAGCACCGAGGCGGGCTTGCGTGCCGTGTCCGGTACCGGGAGTACCTCCGCCTTGCGCAGCTCGGCCGCGGTGATGGGCTTGTCGACGGCCAACTCGGCCTGCTGAGGCCCCAGTTCCGCGAGCAGCGCCAACACCGTGATCAGCTCGAGCAGTTCGGACGTCCAGGTCTGGGGCCACGTGGTGGGGCGGATCGCCTCCAGCGTGCCGGGTTCCGGGGGAGTGGTCCGGGTGGTGAACCACTGCTCCAGGACTCGTACTCCGCCCACCTCGAAGTCCCAGGCGGCGGGCGGTACGGGGGAGATGCGGCCCTCGTCGAGATGGAGGGTCTCCTCGTCGGGGTCGTAGTGGAGCTCGAGGGGGCGCGCGGGGAGCGGGGCGCGGACGTACGGGCGGCGTCCGCCGGGGAGTTTGGGGCGGTCGCCGTCGCGGCGCATCAGCCAGAGCATGCGGTGGCCCAACTCGGTGCCGTACGCCCAGAGTTCGGGGGCCGCGGTGAGCGGGACGGTGCAGCCGTCCGGGCCCGGGCGCGCCACCGCCACCGTCCAGGCGAGGACGTCGAGCGGGGCGGGGGAGTGGCCCAGGCGTGTGGCCAGGTGGTCCACGAGGCCGGGCGCGAGGTTCGGCTCGAGGCCGCCGGGGCGGCGGTACAGGGGACGGATGCGGCCGGGGCGGGCAGCCGGGACGTTCTTCGTCTGCCGCGGCTGCGGCGGGAGAACGGGCAGCACGGACGCGACGAGCAGCGCGGGCCCGTCCGGCGCGGGCGCCTGCTCGACGGCGAACGCCTGGCGCTCGTCCGCCACCCGCCACAACTCCGGGCGGGCCGCGTCGATCAACCGGTGATCCGGGATCAGCCACTGCTCGTCGAACGGTCCGAGCAGCACGCGTACGGGCTCCACGCAGGGGCCTGACGCACGGGCCAGCCGCCCCGTTCCGCTGGACTGGCCCGGCAGTTGCGCCACCGCTGAGTGCAGGTTCCGCGCGCGTGTGACGCCGAACAGGGCCTCCCGGTCGGGCCCTTCGGCCTTCACGAACGCGTCCCAGCGCGCTTTCAGGGATGCCGCGTCGGGGGCCGTCGGCCACCCCCGGCCCAGCCGTGGCGGTGCGACGGACCACGGCATGAGGTCCGCGAGCAGCGGGGCGTCGTGCGTCACGCTGGGCATGGTACGACGACACTCCGTTGCTTGTCGGGGGCGCCTACCCGGGGGGTGCATGGGCGACTGCGGGTTCGTTGTGGCTGTCGCGCAGTTACGAACCCGACCGCACAACCAGCGGAGCGCCTACGCCTCAAGGGTGACCGTGAACGAAAACCGATCCCCCCGGTAATGGATGACCGCCACATCCAGCACCCGACCGTCGTCACCGCAGGCAACGCCCGTATACCGCAGGATCGGGCTGAGCAACGGCACCTCAAGCAGCCGAGCTGTCTCGGGATCGGCCAGCCGAGCCTCCACCGTGTCGGTGATGCGGCTTATCCGTATGCCGACGACATCCCGCAGCACCTTCGTCATCGGCCAGCGAACGAGATCGTCCAGGTCGATACGCTCAGCCAGTTCCGGCCGCACATAGTTCCGCGCGTGATTCGTCGGCTCACCGGTCTTCTCGTCGCTGCGCAGCCGGTGATACATCGCCACCGAGGCCAACTCCGGAAAGTACTCGGCGAGTTCGGCCGACACCGGCGCCACACCGTGGTCGAGCAGCTCCGTCGTCATGCCGGACTGCTGCGCCACGATCGCATCCACCGAGCCCAACAGACGTACAGGCGCCCCCCGTTGTGCGCTCGGCTCGATGAATGTGCCGCGCCGGCGATGCCGGGTGATCAGTCCCTCGTCCTCCAGCTCCTTGAGCGCCTGCCGCATGGTCAGCACGCTCACGCCGTAGTGCCCCGCCAGTTGTTCCTCGGTGGGCAGGCGCAGTGGGTCCTCCGGCGACCGGCCGAGTATCGAGGCGCGCAGGGACTGCGACACCTGATACCAGAGCGGCAGTTTGCGGTTCAGGACGATCGAGTCCGGGGCGAATGAGGTCACGAAGGTATCCGTACCGGTCAAGTGGCGTTCAGTGCAACGGGCCGAAGTGACGTTCGAGGCCCTGCCATACGTCGTCGTACGCCCGTTGCAGGTGTTCCGCCCGTGCCGCCTGTGCCGTGAGGGTCATCGGCCAGCGCGTCTCGAACATGAAGGCAAGCCCGTCGTCGACCTTCTGCGGACGCAGCTCCGCCGCGCTCGCCCGGTCGAAGGTCTCCCGGTCGGGCCCGTGCGCCGACATCATGTTGTGCAGCGAACCCCCGCCCGGAACAAAGCCTTCCGCCTTCGCGTCGTACGCGCCCTCGATGAGCCCCATGTACTCGCTCATCACGTTCCGATGGAAGTACGGCGGCCGGAACGTGTCCTCGCCGACCAGCCAGCGCGGCGCGAAGACGACGAAGTCGACGCCCGCGAGACCCGGGGTGTCCGTCGGCGAGGTCAGCACCGTGAAGATCGACGGGTCCGGGTGGTCGTAGCTGATGGAGCCGAGCACATTGAAGCGGCGCAGGTCGTAGACGTACGGCAGATGGCTGCCGTGCCAGGCGACGACATCCAGCGGAGAGTGGTCGTACGTCGCGGTCCACAGGTTCCCGCAGAACTTGTTCACCACCTCCACCGGGCCCTCGACGTCCTCGTACGCGGCGACCGGCGCCCGGAAGTCCCGCGCGGCGGCAAGGCCGTTGGCGCCGATCGGGCCGAGTTCGGGGAGCTGGAAGGGCGCTCCGTAGTTCTCGCACACGTAGCCGCGTACAGCGTCGTCGAGGAGCTCCACCCGGAAGCGCACCCCGCGAGGAATCAGCGCCACATGCCCGGGCTCCGCGTGCAGCAGCCCGAACTCGGTGCGCAGCAGCAGCCCGCCGCGCTCCGGCACGATCAGCAGCTCGCCGTCGGCGTCGCTGAACACCCGCTTCATCGAGGAGTTGGCGTGGTACAGGTGCACGGCCATACCGGTGCGCTGCGCGGCGTCGCCGTTGCCGCCGAGGGTCCACAGGCCCCGTACGAAATCCGTGCCCGGCTCGGGCTCCGGCAGGGGGTTCCAGCGCAGCCGGTTCGGGTCGGGCGCCGTCTGGGTGAAGGGCGCCGTGCGGAGGGTGCCGTTGTCGGTGCGGGCGAAGGCCGGGTGGGCGGCGGACGGGCGGATCCGGTACAGCCACGAGCGGCGGTTCCGCTCCCTCGGCTCCGTGAACGCCGAACCGCTCAGCTGCTCCGCGTACAGCCCGAGCGGTGCGCGCTGCGGCGAGTTGCGGCCGATCGGCAGCGCACCCGGCACCGCCTCCGAACTGTGCTCATTGCCGAAACCCGAGAGGTACGTCAATGCCTCGGCGGTCTTCCGCGCATCCCCGTTCATGGTCGCTCCCTTGCGCCCTCGCTCCTGATTCCTATGCAACACCGTAGGATTCAGGATTTCCGTTCGCAAGACATGGGGAAGACCTACGCGCGACGTGGCCGGGAGGCGACCGGCGCGATCGCGCCAAGACCGCTGTAGTACCCGAGAACCAGACTTCAGGGGGATCCGCCTGTCAGACCGGTGGCTTAGTGTCCCCAACATGTCGTGGACGCGCGGATTCCTCGCCGCGTTCGCCGTCTGTGCCCTCCTCGGTGCCCTGTTCGCCGGAATCACGGGCTGCGATTCGGGCGGCCGCGCGGGCGAGGACAACGGGGCCGAGCCGTCGCCGGTGGGCAAGGTGCTGGAAGACACGGACGAAGAGGGGCGGAATTACCGTGAGGTCGACAAGAAGCGCGCACCCGACGTCGGGATAGAGGTGCTGCCCGACGCCCGCGACGGCTGGAATGTCCGCCTGACCGTCGACGACTTCCGCTTCTCACCGTCCGGCGGGAAGAAGGCGGCCGTTCAAGGGCGCGGCTACGCCCTCCTGCGAGTGGACGGCCGCCCCGTCGCCGAGCTCCGCGACCCCACCCACCACCTGCCCGGCAGCTCCGTCGCCCGCGGCACGCACAAGATCACCGTGCGCCTCCATGCCGACGACGACACCGTGTGGGCCGTCGACGGCGAACCTGTGGAGAGGACCGCGGACATCACCGTCTCCGATCCCGAGCCGTCGGCACCCACGACTTCTCCTGCCGCGACTTCTCCCACGCCGACACCGCAGGTGAGCGGGCGGGACCCGGGCCGGCGTACAGGGGGGCGAGGTTCCCCGGACCAAGCCGGAAAGGCATGATGTTGCCCGTGCCTCAAGCGACCTCGCTGCGCCGTGCGCCCGTCCAGCGCCGGAGCGCGGAACGACTGACCAGGATCCTCGACGCCTGCGCCGATCTCCTCGACGAGGTCGGCTACGACGCCCTGAGCACCCGAGCCGTCGCCGTGCGCGCCGGCGTCCCCATCGGCTCCGTGTACCGCTTCTTCGGCAACAAGCGCGCCATGGCCGACGCGCTGGCCCAGCGCAACCTCGACCGCTATGCCGAACGTGTCACGCACCGCCTCGAAGCGGCGGAGGAGGAGGGCGGCTGGCGGACGGCGATGGACGCCGTGCTCGACGAGTACCTCGCCATGAAGCGCACCGCGCCCGGCTTCGCCCTCGTCGACTTCGGCAACCAGATCCCCGTAGGCACCCGCGACGCCGAACCCAACACCCGCGTCTCCGACCGCCTGACCGACATGCTCTCCGCCTATCTCGGCCGCGAACCCGACGACGACCTCCGCCGTACCTTCCTGGTCGCCGTCGAGGCCGCCGACACCCTCGTCCAACTCGCCTTCCGCCTCAGTCCGTCGGGCGACGAGCGGATCATCGAGGAGACGCGGGAACTGCTGCGGTCGTACCTCGCGCGAGTGCTCGACTGAGCGCGACCCGCGGAAGGCCTCCCCACCGGGCATACCGCTCGGTATGCTCGACGGCAGTCAGCGTGCCGACGTCGCCACCCCACCCGGAGGACCCGTGTCCACCACCACCGACTCCCGCACCGCCCTGCGCATCTGCCCCCTGTGCGAAGCCACCTGCGGGCTGACGCTCACCATCGAGGGCACCCGGGTGACCGGCGCCCGCGGTGACCGCGCCGATGTGTTCAGCCAGGGGTTCATCTGCCCGAAGGGAGCCTCCTTCGGCGCCGTGGACGCGGACCCCGACCGGCTGCGCACTCCACTGGTGCGCAAGGACGGTGAGCTGCGCGAGGCCACCTGGGAGGAGGCGTTCGACGCGGTGGCGGCAGGACTGCGGCCGGTCGTCGAGACGTACGGACCGCACGCCCTCGGCGTCGTCCTCGGCAACCCGAACGTCCACACCATGGCCGGTGCCCTCTATCCGCCCGTACTGCTCGGCGCCCTCGGCACGCGCAGCCTCTTCACGGCCTCCACGGTCGACCAGATGCCCAAGCACGTCTCCAGCGGGCTGCTCTACGGCGACGCCCACGCGATCCCCGTACCCGACCTCGACCGCACCGACCACCTCCTCCTGATCGGCGCCAACCCCCTGGAATCCAACGGAAGCCTGTGCACCGCACCCGACTTCCCCGGCAAGCTCAGGGCCCTCAAGGCACGCGGTGGCACCCTCACGGTGATCGACCCGCGCCGCACCCGTACCGCCAAACTCGCCGACCGGCACGTCGCCATCCGCCCCGGCACCGATGCGCTGCTGCTCGCGGCCATGGCGTACGTCCTCTTCGAGGAGAAGCTCACCGACCTCGGTGAACTCGCCGAGCTGGTGCAGGGACTCGGCGAACTCTCCGATGCCGTACGGGACTTCACCCCGGAAGCCGTCGCCGAGGCGTGCGACGTGGACGCCGGTACGATCCGGGCGCTCGCCCGCGAACTGGCCGCCGCGCCCACCGCCGCCGTCTACGGCCGCATCGGCAGCTGCACGGTCCCGCACGGCACCCTGGCCAGCTGGCTCGTCGATGTGCTGAACATCCTCACCGGCAACCTCGACCGGGCCGGCGGCGCCCTCTTCCCGCAGGCCGCCACCGACAAGACGCCCCGTCCCGCCGGACCCGGCCGCGGATTCGCGCTCGGCCGCTGGCACAGCAGGGTCAGCCGCCACCCGGAAGCCAAGGGCGAACTGCCCATCGCGGCACTCGCCGAGGAGATCGACACCGCCACCACCGAGGGCGAACCCGTCCGCGCCCTCATCGCCATCGCCGCGAACCCCGTCCTGTCCGCGCCCGACGGCGACCGTCTCGACAAGGCCCTCGACTCGCTCGACTTCATGGTCAGCGTCGACCCGTACCTGAACGAGACCTCGCGCCACGCCCACGTCGTGCTGCCGCCGCCCCCGCCCTCGCAGAGCCCGCACCACGACTTCGCCTTCAACACGCTCGCCGTACGCAACCAGGTCCGCTACACCCGCGCCGCCGTCCCCCTCGAACCCGGCCGCATGGCCGAGACCGAGATCCTCGCCCGGCTCGTCCTCGCCGCGACCGGCATGCACGGCACAGAGCCCTCCGCCGTGGACGCCATGGTCATCGACCAGACCCTCGGCAAGGCCGTCAAGGAACCGCACTCCCCGGTGCACGGCCGCGACCCCCGCGAGCTCGCCGCCGCCCTCACCGGCGACAACGGCCCCGAGCGACGGCTCGACATGATGCTGCGCCTCGGCCCGTACGGCGACGGCTTCGGCGTACGACCGGAAGGGCTGAACCTGGACAAGCTGCTGGACCAGCCGCACGGCATCGACCTCGGCCCTCTCCAGCCGCGCCTGCCCCAGCCCCTCAAGACCCGCAGCGGACGCGTGGAACTTCTGCCGCAGCCGATCGCCGACGACCTGCCGCGCCTCAGGGACGCTCTGCGCCGGCGCCCCGACGGCCTCGTCCTCGTCGGCCGCCGCCACCTGCGCTCCAACAACAGCTGGATGCACAACATCCCCGCCCTGACCGGCGGCACCAATCGCTGCACCCTGCACCTCCACCCCGACGACGCCGCACGCCTCGGGATCGCGGACGGAGACTCCGTACGGATCAAGGGCGCCGGGGGAGAGGTGACGGCTCCGGCCGAGGTCACCGACGGCATCCGGCGCGGGGTGGTGAGCCTCCCGCACGGCTGGGGTCACGACCGGCCGGGCACCCGTATGCGTCACGCCGCCACCGAGCCCGGAGTCAACGTCAACCAGCTTCTCGACGGCTCGCTGCTCGACCCGCTGTCCGGCAATGCGGTCCTCAATGGCATACCCGTCGAGGTCGCGCCAACAGGGACAACGCCCTGACCAGGCTTTTTGCGCTTATTGCTCGCACGTCAACATCTTGTTAACGCTTGCACGAGCGCCCTAACGTCGCTCCAACCGCCGGCCCTGGTGGCTGTTCAAGGGCGAACGTTAGGTATCCACTCATGCTGACCATCCTCGGCTTCGCCATGATCGCGACCTTCCTGGTCCTGATCATGATGAAGAAGATGTCGCCGATCGCGGCGCTCGTACTGATCCCGGCACTCTTCTGTGTGTTCGTCGGAAAGGGTGCCCATCTCGGCGACTACGTCATCGAGGGAGTGGGCCAACTCGCGCCCACCGCCGCGATGCTGATGTTCGCCATCGTGTACTTCGGCGTCATGATCGACGTCGGGCTCTTCGACCCGATCGTGCGGGGCATCCTGAAGTTCTGCAAGGCCGACCCCCTGCGCATCGTCGTCGGTACGGCCCTGCTCGCCGCGATCGTCTCGCTCGACGGCGACGGCTCGACCACCTTCATGATCACGGTTTCGGCGATGTACCCGCTCTACAAGCGCCTCAAGATGAGCCTGGTCGTGATGACCGGCGTCGCCGCCACCGCCAACGGCGTCATGAACACCCTGCCCTGGGGCGGCCCCACCGCCCGCGCCGCCACCGCGCTCAAGCTCGACGCCGGCGACATCTTCGTCCCGATGATCCCGGCCCTCGCCGTCGGCCTGCTCTTCGTCATCTTCCTCTCCTACGTACTCGGCCGCCGCGAGCGCAAGCGGCTCGGGGTGCTGAGCCTGGACGAGGTCCTGGAGACGGAGAAGGACATCCGGGAGAAGGAGGAGCAGCCGGAGACCGAGACGGTGCTGGTCGGTGCCGGTGCCGGTTCCGCCGGCTCCGGTGACGCGAAGGGCCGTACGGGCAAGACCACCGGTGGCGTGGGCTCCGGAACGGACGCCTCCGAGGCCGCGGGCGACGACGAGGACGACGTACGACTCCAGGGCCTGGACCCCAACCGCCCGACGCTGCGCCCCAAGCTGTACTGGTTCAACGCGCTGCTCACGGTGACCCTGCTCACCGCCATGATCATGGAGTGGCTGCCGATCCCGGTCCTGTTCATCCTCGGCGCCGCGCTCGCGCTCACCGTCAACTTCCCGCACATGCCCGACCAGAAGGCCCGCCTCGGCGCCCACGCCGAGAACGTGCTCAACGTCTCCGGAATGGTCTTCGCCGCCGCCGTCTTCACCGGCGTCCTCCAGGGCACCGGCATGGTCGACTCCATGGCGAAGTGGCTCGTCGACGGCATCCCCGAGGGCATGGGCCCGCATATGGCGATCGTCACCGGCTTCCTGAGCCTGCCGCTCACGTACTTCATGTCGAACGACGGCTTCTACTTCGGCGTCCTGCCGGTGCTCGCCGAAGCCGGCGCCGCGCACGGGGTGTCACCGCTGGAGATCGCCCGCGCCTCGCTCGTCGGCCAGCCGCTGCACATGTCCAGCCCGCTGGTGCCCGCCGTATACGTCCTCGTGGGGATGGCGAAGGTGGAGTTCGGCGACCACACCAAGTTCGTGGTCAAGTGGGCTGCGCTGACTTCCCTCGTGGTACTCGGTGCGGGGATCCTGTTCGGAATCATCTGATCCCCTTCTGGCCCTCAACTCTTGGAGGACACCGTGAGGCCCGGTGGGAACCGCGGCTGGCTGCTACGCCTCGTCATCGCCTTCAGCTTCGCGCAGGGGGCGGTGTCGATGGCGCGGCCCGCCGTCTCCTACCGGGCCCTCGCGCTGGGCGCGGACGAGGCCGCCGTCGGCGTGATCGCGGGCGTGTACGCGCTGCTGCCGCTGTTCGTCGCCGTACCGCTGGGCCGCAGGACCGACCAGGGCCGGTGCGCGCCCCTGCTGCCCATCGGCGTCGTACTGATCGCCGGCGGCTGCGCCCTCAGCGGTGTCGCGAACTCCCTGCTCGCGATGGCGGCCTGGAGCGGAGTGATGGGCCTCGGTCACCTCTGCTTCGTGATCGGCGCCCAGTCGATCGTGGCCCGCCAGTCCGCCCCGCACGAACAGGACCGCAACTTCGGCCACTTCACCATCGGCGCCTCCCTCGGCCAGCTCGTCGGACCGATGGCTGCGGGCGCCCTGATCGGTGGCCCCGACATGGCGGGCACCAGCGCGCTGGCGCTGCTCGTCGCGGGCGCGGGAGCCGCCGTCGCGTTCACCTCGCTGTGGCGCATCGAGCACCGTACGACCGCCAAGTTCCGTACGCCCCAAGGGGAACGCGTCCCCGTCCACCGCATCCTGCGCACCCGTGGCGTACCGGCGGGCATCTTCATCAGCCTCGCCGTTCTCTCGGCCACGGACATCCTCACCGCGTACCTGCCGGTAGTTGGCGAGCACCGCGGCATCCCGCCGTCCGTCATCGGCCTGCTGCTGAGCCTGCGCGCGGCGGCGACGATCGCCTGCCGCCTGGTGATGACACCGATGCTGCGCCTGCTCGGCCGGGCCGCCTTGCTCACCTCGACCTGCCTGCTGGCAGCCGCCCTGTGCGCGGGCATCGCGGTGCCGGTCCCGGTCTGGGCGCTGGCCGTGATCCTCGCGGCACTCGGCTTCTGCCTGGGCGTCGGCCAGCCCCTCTCCATGACCACGGTCGTCCAGGCCGCCCCGTCCGACGCCCGCTCCACCGCCCTCGCTCTGCGCCTGACCGGCAACCGCCTCGGCCAGGTCGCGGCACCGGCCGCGGCGGGTCTGGTGGCGGGAGTCGCGGGCGTGGCGGCGCCGTTCGTGATGCTCGGAGCGCTGCTGGTGATCGCGTCGGGACTGGGGCTGCGACAGGGACGTACCACCGACAAGGACGCAGACGAAGACATGGACGCAGACGAAGACATGGACGCAGACGAAGACATGGACGCAGACGAAGACGAGGACGAACCGGGGGAGCGGGCGAAGCGTACGTCCTCGGCGCCACCGCAACGCGAGAGCCGCTGAGCCCCACTGGTCGGCGGGGCGGAACGGGCGGTGCCCGGAAGCTGCTTCAGCAGCTGCCCTCGGGCTCACAGGCCCGCTGTCGCTTCCCGACGGGCTTCTGCTTGGTCCCGGCGGTGCGACGCTCCACCATGAGCCGCGAACCGCTCTGCTTCTCGCCGAAGACATCGTCCGGGTTGGAGAGCACGCAGTTCTCCAGGGACAGGCAGCCGCAGCCGATGCAGTCCGTGAGATGGTCGCGCAGCCGGCTCAACTGCTTGATGCGCTCGTCCAGTTCGGAGCGCCAGGCCTCCGAGAGATGAGCCCAGTCCTCCCGCGTCGGCGTGCGCCCCTCGGGGAGCTCGGCGAGTGCGTCGCGGATCGTGGCCAGCGGGATGCCGACGCGCTGCGCGGCCCGTACGAAGGCGACGCGGCGCAGCGTGTCACGAGAGTAGCGGCGCTGGTTGCCCGCGGTGCGACGGCTGCTGATGAGGCCCTTGGACTCGTAGAAGTGAAGGGCGGACACGGCGGCGCCGCTGCGGGCCGACAGCTGTCCCACCGTGAGTTCGTGGATCTTCTCTGGAATCTTGGGCATCACTCGAAGCCTACCCAGTCGTCGGGGCCCCGGTCCGCACGCTTCCGGTCCGTTGACATGGGCTCCGTACCCGACGATGCTAAGCAGTCGCTTAGGGATGTATATCGGAGCAACGCGGGAGGCCAGGACACATGGCAGAGCCGAAGATCTTCACGTCCGCCGACGATCTGAAGGCGGCGGTGGGCGAGCAGCTGGGGTACAGCGACTGGCTGGAGATCGACCAGAAGCGGATCGACCTGTTCGCGGACGCGACCGGTGACCACCAGTGGATCCACGTCGATCCGGAGAAGGCTGCCGGCGGGCCGTTCGGTACGACCATCGCGCACGGCTATCTGACGCTGTCGCTGCTGCCCACGCTCGTCCCGCAGATCATGCGCGTCGAGGGCATGAAGATGGGCGTCAACTACGGCACCAACAAGGTGCGTTTCCCGGCCCCCGTACCGGTGGGCTCGCGCCTGCGCGCCACCGCGGTGCTCAAGGAGGTCACGGAGGCCGGCGGCGGAGTCCAGCTCACGGCCGCGGTGACCGTGGAACGCGAGGGCGGCGACAAGCCGGTGTGCGTGGCGGAGTCGGTATCGCGCTACTACTTCTAGCCACGTCAGCGCGTGCGCTCCGGACACCTCAGGGCGTACGAAGCTGCCGACGGCCGGAGACTCCCGGCAGTGGGAGCTACTTGCTCGCCCCCACCATCCGCAGCACGAGGTCGGCGTACAGCGCGCCGACCTCGTCCGGCGTCCGGGTGCCGTTCACGTTGAACCAGCGGGCGACGTCGATGCACAGCGAGAGCACGGCGAGCGTGGTGCCGCGCACGTCGGGCACATCGAACTCGCCGCTCGCGACGCCGTCCTCGATGATCCCGCGCACCTCGGCGTCGACCTGGCGGCGCAGCGCGATGATCTCGGCGCGGGCGGCCGGGCCGAGCGAGTCCAGTTCGTACTGCACGACCCGCGCGGTGGTGCGCGCCCCGGCGTGCCAGCGCACGAAGGAGCTCACCGCGTCCGCGAGCCGCTCGGTCGCGTTGCCCTCACCCCGGGCAGCCGTCCGCAGGACATCGAGGGCCCTCTCGTGGCCGATCCTGCTGATCCGGTGGAGCAGCTCTTCCTTGGTCTTGAAGTGGATGTAGAGCGCGGCCGGACTCATGCCCGCGCGGCCCGCGATGTCCCGGGTCGTCGTCGCGTGGTACCCGCGCTCGGCGAAGGCCTCCACCGCGGCGACGAGCAGCCGCCGTGCCGCGTCCGGGGTGACCTCGGCCCAGGGCGGCATCTCGCCGCCGGCCGTCTCCTTCGCCGTACTCATCGCTGTTCGCCCCTTCTCGGCTGTCAGTTCTGCGCTGACAGGACTCTCCACTGGCAGGACGAACCACCATACCTCGCCGCCTGAGCGAGCGCTTAGCCTGCGTGCTGCCCGCGCAGCGCACGGACCGGACGACCGGCGGTGGTCACAGCTTCTCGAAGGGGTCGTGCTCCGCGAGCAGCTTCTCCAGGCGGGCCTGGTCGACCCGGCTGACGATCTGCCCGGCCTCCTGCCGGTCCCGGATCACCTTGGCCAGCGTGAAGGCCGAGGTGACGAGGTAGAGGACGGCGATCGCCAGGAAGCCGCGCACCCATGCGTCGGCTTCGAGGCGGAGGATGCCGACGGCCGTCGCGGCCATGGCGACGGCGAACGAAGCGACCGCCTGGCCGTAGAAGGCCGCGGTGTTCTGCTGCTTGACAGGTGTCTCACTCATGCGGACAAGGATCGGCGGATGTGGCCGCGGCCACATCCGCCCGGATACTCAGCCCCATCTCAGCCGGATACTCAGAGGGCGGTAGTACCGCACTCCGAGAAGGCCCCTGCCTGAGCTCCGTGCGTGAGCTGCGCGAAAACCATACGCGCACGACCGTTGACCTACATACCGTCCGGTCAGTACGTTCCCCCGAACGTCCCCGCACCCACCGGAGTGTGCACGAAATGGACACCGCACCTTCCGCGCTCCCCGGCGCGACCACCAGCCCAGACACCAGACACCGCCGCAAGGTGGCGACCGCCGCCGCCCTAGCCTCCGCCGTCGAGTGGTACGACTACTTCGTCTTCGGGATCGCCGCGGCCCTCGTCCTCGGAGACCTGTACTTCCCCGCGGGCAGCCCCTCCGCAGGAGTCCTCGCCGCGTTCGCCACCTTCGCCGTGGGCTTCCTCGCCCGTCCGCTCGGCGGAGTCATCGCGGGCCACCTCGGCGACAAACGAGGCCGCAAGCCCATGCTGGTCCTGGCACTCACCCTGATGGGCGTGGCCACCACGGGCATCGGCCTCCTCCCCACGTACGCGACGATCGGCATCGCCGCCCCCATCCTCCTCGTCGTCCTGCGCGTCATGCAGGGCATCGCGGTCGGCGCGCAGTGGGGCGGCGCGATGCTCCTCGCCACGGAGTACGCCCCCGAGGGCAAGCGCGGCGTCTACGGCAGCGTCGTCCAACTCGGCGTCCCCATCGGCGTGGTGACCGCCAACTCCGTCTTCCTGCTCGCCGGTGCCTTCACCAGCGAGAGCGCGTTCGCGTCCTGGGGCTGGCGGGTGCCGTTCCTGATCGGGCTGTTCGTCCTCGGGCTCGCCTGGTACATCCACACCCGCGTCGAGGAGACCCCGGAGTTCCGCCAGGCCGAACGGGCCCTGTCCGAGAAGGAGAAGGGCGAGAAGAGCTCCCCGCTGCGCACGATCCTCCGCGACCACCTCGGCACGGTGCTGCTCGCGGGCGGCTCGTTCGCCGTGAACACCGCCACCTTCTACATCCTCATCACCGGCGTCCTCGACTACACCACCCGCGAACTCGACATGAAACGCAGCGCAGTCCTCACCGTCTCGCTCTGCGTCAGCCTCACCCAGCTCGTCCTGATCCCCGCCTCGGCCGCGCTCTCCGACCGCGTGGGCCGCATCCGGATCTACGGGTTCGGCGCGGCCGGGATCGCCCTGTGGGCCATACCGATGTTCCTGCTGATCGACACGGGCTCGCTGCTGTGGCTGGCCGTCGGCACCTTCGTCGCCAGTTGCTTCCTCAGCATCATGTACGGGCCCCAAGCCGCCCTGTTCGCCGAGCTGTTCACGCCCGAGATGCGCTACACGGGCGCCTCGCTCGGCTACCAGATCGCGGCCGTGTTCGGCGGCGGACTCGCACCCTTCGTGATGGTGCTCCTGCTGGAGGCCACGGACACGTCGATGTCGGTGTCCGCGTACATCATCGGGCTCTCCGTGATCGCGCTCGTGTCCATCAAGGTCCTTGCGGACAGGGCGCGTTCGGCCCCGGCCCCGGCCTCGGCCGAGTCAGAGGGCTCAGAGGGCTGAGTCCGGGGCCCGCTCGGGTCGCGGCTCCGGAACCGCTCCCGGGGCCACGACCCGAGCGGCCCGCGGCCGGGACCGCGACACGGCGACGCCCGCCAGACACACCAGCCCACCGACGAGAGTGATCCAGCCCGGCACCTCGTCGAGCGCCAGCCACGACATCAACACCACGAGGGCGGGCACAGCGTAGGTCGTCGCGCCCATCCGTCCGGCCGTCGTACGGGCCAGCGCGAAGGCCCAGGTCGTGAACGCGAGTGCGGTCGGGAAGACGCCGAGATACAGCATGTTGAGCGTCGCGGACAGCGGGGCGTCACCGGCCTCGGACACCAGCTGACCGGCGAACGGCAGACAGGCCACCGCCCCGATCACACAGCCGTACGTCGTCACCTGGAGCACCGAACCGTGCCGCAGAGCCGGCTTCTGGGCGACGACCCCGCCCGCGTACGCCACCGCCGCGAGCAGACAGAGCAGCACGCCGAGTACGGACGCGCTGCCCTCGCCGGACATCGACAGACCGACCACCGCAGCGCCCACGAACGACACCGCCATCCCCGCCAGCAGCCGGGGCGGCAGCCCCTCCTTGAGCAGCCACCCCGCGAGCAGGGCCATGATCAGCGGACCGACGTTCACCACCAGGGCGGCGGTGCCCGCGTCGACCTTCTGCTCACCCCAGTTGAGCACCACCATGTACAGCCCGAACCAGAGCAGCCCGGACACCACGATCCCCGGCCAGGCGGCCCGCGGCGGCAACCCCTCCCCGCGTACAAGACAGATGACCCCGAGCACCAGCGCCCCGGCCGCCAGCCGCCCGAGCGCCAACGCACCCGGCGAATACGCGGCACCCGCACTACGGATCGACACGAACGCGGACGCCCACAAGACAACGGTCACCGCGGCAGCACCGGCGGCCAGCAGGTCCATACGACGGGCGGACAGGGGAGGCTTCATCACGCTCCTGAGGCTAGGTGGGTAAGAGAGGAAAGGCTCGCGAATTTCGGACAGGACGCCGGGGCGCGGGGCGAACCTGGGGAAATCAGCGGAGCGTCGCGGGCTCGATTCCCAGCAGCTCCGCGAAGGCCCGCTCACCCTTGTCCGTGACCTTCACAGCCCGCGCCGAGCCGATCCGTACGCACCAGCCCGCGTCCAGCGCATGCCGGCACAGGGCGGCGCCCGCGAGGCCGGCGAGGTGCGGGCGGCGTTCGGTCCAGTCGAGGCAGGCCCGGGCGAGGGGCCGCCGACCGGTGCGTACGAGAGGAATGCCCTGCTCGTCGAACCAGCCCAGCCCCTCGTCCGTGAGCGCGAACCCCGCGTCCTGGCGCAGCAGCCGGAGCCCGGTCAGGGCATCGGTGATGGCGATGCCGAGACGCCCGGCGAGGTGGTCGTAACAGGTACGCCCGCGCGCCATCGCGGAACCGGTGCCGGCCTCCCGCAGACCGCGGGGCCGCTCGGTGCCCGGCGCGACGTGCGCGGCGAGTTCCTCCACGAGCTGGGCGACCCGCGCGTCGGCCAGCCGTACGTAACGGTGCCGCCCCTGCCGTTCCTCGGCGAGCAGTCCGCCCGCGACGAGCTTGCCGAGGTGTTCGCTCAGTGTGGAGGCGGCGACCCCGGCGTGCCGCGCCAGCTCTCCCGCGGTCCACGCCCGCCCGTCGAGCAGGGCGAGCAGACACGCGGCACGGGTCTCATCGGCGATCAGCCCGGCGAGCCGTGCCAGCCCCGGCGCCTGCGGTTCCCTCGTGGTCATGCCTCTCAGCATCGGGCACGGACACTTCGGCGCCCACCGAAGTGTCACCACAACGCTAAGCAGTCCTCCGCACCTGCTCGTACTGTCGCGTCAGCCCGTCCAGCAGCGCCATGAGCCCCGTTTCGAAGGCCCGCTCGTCGATCTTCTCCTGCTGCTCGGCGAGGAGATGGGCCTGTCCGAGGTGGGGGTAGTCGGCGGGGTCGTACGCACTCTCGTCGTCCACGAAGCCGCCGGCGAAGGAGCCGAGTGCGGAGCCCATGATGAAGTACCGCATCAGCGCACCGATGGACGTGGCCTGCGCGGGCGGCCACCCCGCCTCGACCATCGCCCCGAACACCGCGTCCGCCAGCCGGAGACCGGCCGGCCGACGGCCGGGACCGCGCGCGAGGACGGGCACGATGTTGGGGTGGTCGCGCAGGGCCGCCCGGTAGGAGACGGCCCAGTCGTGCAGCGCGGTCCGCCAGTCCCGCCCGTCCTCGAACATCGACAGATCGACCTGCGCGCTCACCGAGTCGGCAACCGCCTCCAGAATCTGATCCTTCGTACGGAAGTGGTTGTAGAGCGAGGGCCCACTCACCCCCAGTTCGGCCGCAAGCCGACGCGTGGAGACGGCGGCGAGCCCTTCCGCGTCGACGAGCACCCGCGCCGCCGCGACGATGCGGTCGGTACTGAGCAGGGGTGTACGGGGGCGGGCCATGGCGCACATCGTAGGGCGCGCCCCAGGCCCCATGCTTCCGGCGGGGCGCCTACCGGGAAGGTGGGTGCGACAAGCCGCGAAAACCCGGCATCTTTCCCGCAACCTGCGGGAGCAATACCGTCGCCCCATGCGCCTATCCAGACGAGCCCTACTCGCAGCGACAACGGCAGCAGCATCACTCACCCCGGCCTCTCAGGCCCAGGCATCCGCCGAGCAGACCTCCCCCGCCCAGCGCCGCAGGCACCTCCGCACAGGTTTCGAGACCCTCGCCGCCAACGCCTACGCCCAGCTCAGCGGCCGGCGCACCGGCATCGTCACCAACCCCACAGGCATCACCCGAGACGCCCGCCACATCGTCGACGTCATGCACGCCGACGACCGGGTGAACCTGACCGCCGTCTTCGGCCCCGAGCACGGCTTCCGCGGCACCGCCCAGGCAGGCGGCTCGGAAGGCCGGTACGACGACCCGGCCACCGGACTGCCCGTCTACGACACGTACTTGAAGAGCGGCCGCCCGCTGGCCGACATCTTCACGGCCTCCGGCGTCGACACCGTCCTCTTCGACATCCAGGACGTGGGCGCGCGCTTCTACACGTACATCTGGACGCTGTACGACTGCATGGAGGCGGCGGCACTCGCGGGCAAGCGTTTCGTGGTGCTCGACCGCCCGAACCCGGTGACCGGCCGCGCGGCCCAAGGGCCCGTACTGCACAAGGAGTTCGCGACGTTCGTCGGCCGGCAGCCGATCTCGCAGGCGCACGGCATGACGGTCGCGGAGCTGGCGCGGCTGTTCAACGGCGAGTTCCTGACCGACCCGGTGCCACTCGAGACGGTCCTGATGAGCGGTTGGAAGCGCTCGGAGCTCTACGACAGCTCCGGGCTGCCCTGGGTCCCGCCGAGCCCGAACATGCCGACACCCGACACGGCCCTGGTGTACTCCGGGACGTGTCTCTTCGAGGGCACGAATCTCTCGGAGGGGCGCGGCACGACCCGCCCGTTCGAACTGCTCGGCGCGGAGGGCATCGACCGGCGATGGGCCCTGGAAGCCAATCAACTCGGTCTGCCCGGTGTGCACTTCAGGGAGGCGTACTTCGCTCCCACGTTCTCCAAGTTCCAGGGCAAGACGGTCGGGGGCGTACAGATCCATGTCCACGACCGGGCGGCCTACGATCCCGTACGCACCGGAATCGCGCTCCTTGTCACCGCCAAGAAGGTCTGGAGCGGTTTCAGTTGGCGCCCCGACAACTGGATCGACAAGCTCACCGGCTCCACGCGCGTGCGCACGATGATCGACGCGGGGGCAGGCACCGACGAGATCGTGGCGGCCTGGCAGGACGAGCTGACGGCGTTCCGGCGCCTGCGCCGGAAGTACTTGCTGTATCGCTGACCTCACCGCACGGGGCGAACAGCGGCGGCGGGGGCGAGGAAACCCCCGCCCCCGCCGCCGGAGAGGACCGTTACGCCCCCGGAGGGACCCGTTCCCGATGCCTACCGATGCGCCGGGAACTCCACGACCTGCTGATACGTGGGCCGGTTCTGCCACTGGATCGGCCGGTGCTTGATGCCACCGACGGCCCGCTGGACGATGGCGTCCGAGCACCACTGGTCACCGGCCGAGCAGCTGTCGTCGCCCGGGTAGACCTCGTTGGCGGGCTTGGCCGCGGCCTGACCAAGACTCGTCAGCAGAGTCGTCCGGCACTTGTCGAGGTCGCCGTCGCCGCAGTACGTGCGGCCCAGCTTGCCCTTCACCGGCTCACCCAGGACTGTACGGAGGTCCTTGTCGACGTAGCCCCACCAGCCGTACTGGAAGGCCGAGCCCGCGTGCGAGCCGGTCGGACCGTGGCCCGCGGACGGTGACTCGTCGACCGTGAGCTGCGTGGTCAGCGCGTCATACAGCCCCTGCCCGAGCCCCGGCTTGAACTGGGCCTCGACGAGCTGCGCCCACCACGCGTCCATGACCCGGATCGCGTCCGAGTGCGCGTACTTCTTGGAGTTCGCGGACGTCTGGTTGCGCTGAGCACCCGCCTTCAGCCAGGCCTCCAGCTGGTCGACCGCCTTGGCCTGGGCCGGATCAGTGATCGGCTTGCTGCGCAGGACCTTGAGGAGTTCCGGCAGCACCTGCTCGCCGCGCAGGTCGGCGACCGCGGCCTCAGCCATCGCCTTGGTCAGGGACGCCCTGGTGACACCCCCCTTGTCGACGAGTTTCTTCACCCGGTCGTCGAGGAGATCACCACGATGGACCGCGCCCATGCTCATGTTGGCGGCGCTGAAGTCCTTGACCTGCTTGTTGTTCCAGGAGATGTAGTAGTCCTGGTTGAGCGACTGCGGATGCTCGGCCGGCGGCGCGAGCGCGGCGGTGTTGTGCTCCGGGTCGAAGTCCCGCCACTCGTACGCCTTCCCCGCCTTCACCGGGAAGGACCCGTCGACGTCCTTCGCGCGCACCGGGTGACTGCCGCTCATGTAGTAGGCGGTGTCACGGGAGTCCGCGTAGAACCAGTTGAATGCGTACGAGATGTTCTCTGCCGCCTTCTGGAAGGACTTCGCGTCCTTCACATACGAGGGGTCGTTCATCATCTGGAAACCGATGATGGAGTCGGCCTCGTGACGGTACGTGGAGCGCAGCGTGGTGTACGCGTGGGGCTTGCCGTCGATCGTCGCGCGGTGCGTGACGATGCCGTAGTTCGTTCTGAAGACCTGCATCCGGTAGGAGCCCGCGGCCGTGTCGTCGGCGACCGACGGCTTCCAGGCGTTGGTCTTCTCCATCTTCTCCATGGGCGTGCAGACACCGCGGTAGAGGTACGACGTGGACTGCTTGGTCGGGGTGCCGCCGCCCGGCTCGCACAGCTCAAGCGCGTACGAGTCGGTGATGTCCTGATGTGACGAGGTGGCCGACCAGGAGTAGTCCTGGCCGCGACCGAGCTGTACGTACATGCCGACGCCCGCGAAGGAGACGCCGCGTGCGCTGATGCCGGGGCCCTGGAGCTCCTGCATCATCAGCAACTGCGGGGCGAAATAGCCGGTCTGCGGACCGAAGACAGCGATTGGATTGCCGCTGTCCGTGTGCTTGCCGGAGACCACCAGGGCGTTGGACATGCCTTTCTTGGTCGCGCCGCCGCTGAAGAGGTCCTCAGGGAGCACACCTTCGTTGAAGGCTCCCTTCAGGGGCTTCAGTTTGCTCGGCGTCTTCACTGAAGACGTGGTCTTCTGCGCGCCCGGCCGGGCGGCGCCCGTGCGGTCGTGGATCAGCTGCTCCTTCTCGACGGAACCCGGATCGGGCAGGGCGACGCCCTTCGGGTTCGCGGGCTTCTTCCCGTAAGGGAAGCTGCTGCCGTCGTGGAGGGTCAGTACGGCCTCGGGGTCGTTGCGTCCGCGGAACGACTCCCAGACCTTGGAGCCTTCCTCGATGCCGTACTTCTGCTGGGCCTCGAGGAGGGAGATCGCGGACTCGACCTCTCCGCCGCCGCCGGTGCCGAAGAGGGCGCCCACGACGGAGGCCAGCGCGATCATGTCGGTCACCTTGAAGGGCTCGATCTCGCCCACGTTGGTGATCGAGTCGATCTTGCCGGTGAGGACGTACTCGCCGGGGAAGTAGCGGCCGTTCTTCGCTGCCACCCGGTAGGCGTTGAGGCCGTCGACATAGGCCTTCGCGTCCTCCATGGCCTGCTTGCCGCGCTCACCGGAGTTGTTGAGCAGCCAGTCGACCTGCTTCTCGAAGTCGGCCTCCGTGTAGGGGGCCTCCGGCCAGAACTGCTGCTCCAGGCCCTGGTTGGACTCCGCGCCACCCGCGAACGGGGTCAACTCGCCGCGCCCGATGTGCCGGAAGAGGTCGATGAGCCACATCCGGTCCTGGCCGGCCGCGTATCCCGCGCCGAACTCGGTGCCGTAGCGCGTGGTGCCCTCGATGTGGGGGATGCCGTACTTCTTGTCGCGCGTGATCGTCACGTCGTCACGGGGCTTGGTGACGGCGGCGACCTGGTCGGAGGGAACTCCGAAGGAAGCGTCGGCGTAGAAATTCTTGAGGGTGTCGTTGGTCAGTGACGGGTACCCGGACGACAGCGCGTCGTACGGGCCGAGTTGATCGTCCGCGTGCGGCGGCTGCGAACCGAACAGCTGATTGCCGAGGATCTCGGCGAGCGTGGCACTGCCGTTGGTACCCGGCGGCAGGATGTCCGCGCACTGCCCCTCGCAGTAGTCCGTCGCCTCCGCCTTCGGCTCCGGGTCGGCGGCTGCCGACTGTTGGAGCGGTGCCAGCAGGCCGGCAGTGAGAACGAACACTGATGCGGCCTTCAGGAACCCCGTGATTCTGCGGGGAGTTCTCAGGCCGTGGGGGGTGGTGCGTGGGGTGCGCCGTCGCATTAGTGCTCCTCCCGACGTTGATGAGGCTGGACGTTACCGCCGGTAGCCCAGAAGTTGAAGATGAGCAGTAGTCACCTTTTTGCATCGCAGCGAGGGGCGGCTGGCGCGACATTGGCTGAAAGGAGGGAGGTGTGCGGCTGAAATGCCGTTCCTCGGAGGGTTGATAGCGGTCATCGGAAATCGGATGGAGCCGAATCGGCAGTCGATACGTCTATTCGGCAACGTTCGTACGACGACGCCGAAGTGACCGAAGTTCAGGTGCAGGTGTGACGGAGGTGCAGGGCGATGGCCGGTTTCCGGAGTCTGGCGAGACAGGTGCGCGATCCGAGGTGCGATCTGGCGCTGCGGCGCTATTCACTGCGCAAGTGCCTTGAAAGGTTTGCCCCTTACGGGCATCGGGCCACCTGGGACCATTTGTCCTCCCGGGCCGGGTTCGGTCCCGAAGACCGCTCCCCCGATCCGGCCCGGCTGGTGGCCGCGCTCGACGAACTCGAAGAAGCCCGCTCGGTGTGGCTCGCCTACGAAGACGCGTTCGCCGAGCGCCGCAGGAAGGAGAAGCACGACGGGCTGCGCAGGCCGGGCAGTGTCGACGACTGGCACCGGCTGACGTGGGGCGGTTGCGGCGTCGCATGGTGCGACGACCCCCGGGTCCACCCCCATGAGCCCCTGGCGGAAGTCCTCCGCCGGCTCATCGCGGCCCTGGAACGCGAGCCCGGCGCGGTCTGCCCGGTGTGCTCGGGTGACCGCCTCATCTGGAAGTACGACCTGGCCCATGAGCCGTCCTCGGGCCCGGTCTGCACGGACTGCGGAATAGTGGTTCCGCGTCCCGTTCTGACGCCCGAGGCCCTGGCGGAGTCCAGGCGGGGGCGGTTGTTGGTCTCGGTGTAGGCATGACGGGGGTGCGCCGCCGTGGAGAGCACCCCCGCGCAAGTGAACCCTCGGGTGATCCCTTCCCTCGCTACATACCGACCGGTTAGTCTGGCTTCAGTGGAGCCGATTCTCGTCGCGTCATGGTGAGGGAGACCGAGGGTGGAAGCCTTTCAGGATGCCGGAGTGGTCGTCACCGGGGCGGGGGGCGGTATCGGGGCCGCGTTGGCTCGGCGGTTCGCTGCTCGAGGGGCTCGGGTCGTCGTCAATGATCTGGACGGTGTGAGGGCCCGGGCCGTTGCCGAGGAGATCGGTGGCACCGCGGTGCCGGGCGATGCCTCCGCGATCGTGGCCGAGGCCCGGGACGTGCTCGGCGGCACGGTCGACGTCTACTGCGCCAACGCGGGGCTCGCTTCCGCGGGTACGGAAGCTGCCGATGAGAAGGTCTGGGCTTCGGCCTGGGATGTGAACGTGATGGCGCACGTGCGTGCGG
The DNA here is from genome assembly GCF_011045025.1 of Streptomyces ureilyticus. Classification (GTDB taxonomy): domain Bacteria; phylum Actinomycetota; class Actinomycetes; order Streptomycetales; family Streptomycetaceae; genus Streptomyces; species Streptomyces ureilyticus. The sequence goes on along the minus strand of NZ_JAAKZX010000083.1, from coordinate 6,382 downwards.
CGCATGAGCTGATTCCCGGGTGGCTGGAGCGGGGCAGTGGCCGGTTTGTTTCGACGGTCTCGGCTGCCGGGCTGCTCACGATGGTCGGTGCCGCGCCCTACAGCGTCACCAAGCACGGTGCGTACGCCTTCGCCGAGTGGCTGTCGCTCACGTACCGGCATCGTGGTCTCAAAGTGCACGCGATCTGCCCTCAGGGCGTACGGACGGACATGCTGGCCGCCACGGGCAGCGCGGGCGATCTTGTGCTCCAGCCGACCGCCATCGAGCCGGAAGCGGTTGCGGACGCGCTCTTCGCGGGCATCGAGGAGGACCGCTTCCTGATCCTGCCGCACCCCGAGGTTGCCGGGTACTACCAGGCGCGGGCCGCAGACCCGGATCGCTGGCTGACGAGTATGAACCACATTCAGCAGAAATGGGAGGCCGACGGGGGGTGACGACTCACCAGTACGCGGTCAAGTCGGACCCCGACGCATTCGTTTCATAGCGGAGAGAGAGACTGTCCACGTACAGCACCCTCGCCAGGTCGTGGACCTGCCCTGCTTGCCGGAAACGGGCAGTGGGAAGATCCTCCGGCGGGAGCTGCTCACGCGCAACGTCAGTGCGAGCAGCACGGAAAACGGTTGTGACCTTCGAAAGGCAGGTGGCGGCGGTGCCCAAGACGATGGAAGGGGACGGTACGCCCGTCCCGAGGCGGCTGCTGGCGGCCGCCACCAGACTCTTCGCCGAGCAGGGGTACGACCGCACCTCGGTGCAGGAGATCGTCGAGGCGGCGGGCGTCACCAAAGGCGCGCTGTACCACTACTTCGGCTCAAAGGACGATCTGCTGCACGAGGTGTACGCGCGCGTGCTGCGCCTGCAGCAGGAGCGCCTTGACGCCTTCGCGGGGGCCGACGCACCCGTCGAGGAGCGGCTGCGGGGGGCCGCTGCGGACGTGGTCGTCACCACGATCGAGAACCTCGACGACGCGGCGATCTTCTGGCGTTCCATGCACCACCTCAGCCCCGAGAAGAACAAGCAGGTACGCGCCGAGCGCCGCAGCTACCACGAACGTTTCCGCGCCCTGATCGAGGAAGGCCAGGAATCGGGTGTCTTCTCCAAGGCGACGCCCGCCGACCTGGTGGTGGACTACCACTTCGGCTCCGTCCACCACCTGCCGACGTGGTACAGCCCCGACGGCCCGCTGAGCCCGCAGCAGGTGGCCGACCATCTCGCCGACCTGCTGCTGCGGGCTCTGCGCCCCTGAGGGAACTACAGATACTGCTTGATCTCCCGGCGCGCCAGTGACCGCTGGTGCACCTCGTCCGGACCGTCGGCGAGCATCAACGTGCGGGCGCTCGCCCACAGTTCGGCCAGCGGGAAGTCCTGGCTGACGCCGCCCGCGCCGTGCAGCTGCACGGCCTTGTCGAGGATGTCGACGACCGTCCGCGGAGTCGCGATCTTGATCGCCTGGATCTCGGTGTGCGCACCGCGATTCCCGACGGTGTCCATCATCCAGGCCGTCTTCAGGACCAGCAGCCGCAGCTGCTCGACGGCCACGCGCGCGTCCGCGATCCAGTTCTGTACGACGCCCTGCTGAGCGAGCGGCTTGCCGAAGGCGGTGCGTGAGACCGCCCGCCGGCACATCAGCTCGATGGCCCGTTCCGCCATGCCGATCAGCCGCATGCAGTGGTGGATACGACCCGGCCCGAGCCTCGCCTGCGCGATGGCGAAACCGCCGCCCTCCTCGCCGATCAGATTGCTCACGGGAACCCGCACCTGGTCGAAGACGACCTCCGCGTGCCCGCCGTGGGAGTGGTCCTCGTAGCCGTACACCTGCATCGCCCGACGGATCTCGACGCCCGGGGTGTCGCGGGGCACAAGCACCATGGACTGCTGACGGCGGATGTCGGCCCCGTCCGGGTCCGTCTTGCCCATCACGATGAAGATCCCGCAGTCGGGGTTCATCGCCCCGGAGATGTACCACTTGCGACCGGTGATGACGTACTCGTCGCCTTCGCGCTCGATCCGCGTGGTGATGTTCGTGGCGTCGGAGGAGGCCACCTCGGGTTCCGTCATCGCGAACGCCGAACGGATCTCACCGGCCAGCAGCGGCTGAAGCCACTGCTTCTTCTGCTGCTCGTCGCCGAACTGCGCGAGCACCTCCATGTTGCCGGTGTCGGGCGCCGCGCAGTTCGTCGCGGTCGGCGCCAACTGAGGGGAACGGCCGGTGATTTCGGCGAGCGGTGCGTACTGGAGGTTCGTCAGCCCGGCTCCGTACTCGGTGTCCGGCAGGAACAGATTCCACAGCCCCTGCTGCCGCGCCTCGGCCTTCAACTCCTCTACGACCGCCGGGGTGTCCCACGGCGAGGCGAGCTCGGCCCGCTGCTCATGGGCGACTGTCTCGGCGGGATAGACGTACTCGTCCATGAAGGCGAGGAGTTTGGCGCGCAGCTCCTCGGTGCGCGCGTCGAAAGCGAAGTCCATGGCTGATCAGCCTTCCTGAAGTGTGGTCAGGCCGTTCTCGACGAACACGGGCACCAGCTCGCCGATGCGGTCGAAGCCCGCGCCGACCGTCTGGCCGAGCGTGTAGCGGTAGTGGATGCCTTCGAGGATCACGGCGAGCTTGAACCAGGCGAACGCCGTGTACCAGGAGACGGCGGAGACATCGCGCCCCGAGCGCGCGGCGTACCGCTCGATCAGTTCGGCCGGCTCCGGATGCCCGGCGGCTTCGGCGGTCGTGGACACCGGAGAGTCGGGCGCGCCGAGCGGTTTGCTGTACATCACCAGCAGCCCGAGGTCCGTGAGCGGGTCGCCGAGCGTCGACATCTCCCAGTCGAGGATGGCGTTGATCCGGTCGCCTTCCCCGATCAGTACGTTGTCGAGGCGGTAGTCGCCGTGCACGACCGTGGCCGTAGGGGAATCCGGGAGCTCGCGCCCGAGCGCGGCGTGCAGTTCGTCGATACCGGCCAGCTCCCGATTGCGGGAGGCGTCCAACTGCTTGCCCCAGCGCCGCAGTTGCCGGTCCAGGAAACCCTCAGGGCGGCCGAAGTCCGCGAGTCCCACCTCGGCGGGGTCCACCGCATGCAGTTCGACCAGTGTGTCGACGAGGCTCAGCACCGCGTCGCGGGTGCGCTCCGGACCGAGCGGGGCGAGCTGCTCGGCCGTCCGGTACGGCGTGCCCTCCACGAGGTCCATGACGTAGAACGGCGCGCCCAGCACCTCCTTGTCCTCGCACAGCAGCACCGGACGCGGCACCGGCACGGCCGTCGGGTGCAGCGCGCTGATCACCCGGTGCTCGCGCTTCATGTCGTGCGCGGTGGCCAGCACATGGCCCAGCGGAGGCCGCCGGACGACCCACTTCGCGTTGCCGTCCGTCACGGCGTACGTGAGGTTCGACCGCCCGCCCTCGATCAGCCGGCCCGTCAGCGGGCCCTGCACCAGACCGGGCCGCTCGGCGTCGAGCAGGCCGCGCAGTCGGTCGAGATCGAGACCTGGCGGGTGGTCTGGGCTCATCGTGTTCCTCCGTACGCCGGTGTATGGGGTTCTCATCATGATGCCGACCGGTCGGTATGTCGTCCAGTACGGCGGCGAAACGTGATCGGTCTCTCGTGGTTCTCGAACGCGCGGGGTCTGCTGTTGGCTACCCGGCCTGGGCAAATGTACGCGAGCGGGTCCGCTCCCCGGGTGGTCACAGGACCAGCGCCGCCGCGCACCCGGCCAGGGCCACGATGCACAGGGCGGCGGCGGTCGCGTGCTTCGGGCTGAGCGCCGCGGGGCCGTTCCGCTCGGTCGTCGCCAGGGTGCTGATGCGGTGATGGGCGACGGTGAGGAAGCCCAGCCAGAGTGCCGCGCACAGGGCGCAGGCGAGGACCCTTGCGGCCGTCGGGCCGTTGTGCAGCGCGCTCCTGGCGGCCAGTACGGCGACGACGGTGCCGGCGAGGGTCGTACGGCGCCATGCCAGCCGCGTACGTTCCGGCTGCAGGCCGGGGTCCCGGTCAGGTGTGGTCACGTCGCTGTCAGCCTTCCCAGCCGAAGAGCACGACCGCGACCATCGCGACGGCGACGATCGCGATCACGATGCTCAGCAGGGCGGGGAAGCGGGACACGGGCAGGTCCTCGCCCCTGCGCATCGCGCGCTCGCAGCGCACCCAGTGGTTCACCGCGCGCAACGAGCACAGCACGCCTGCCGCCAGCAGTCCGAGCGCCAGGCCTACGCGCCAGCCCCACCGCAGATCCGGCAGAAACTGATCCACCGCGAAGCCGCCGCCGATCAGGGCGAGGGCGGTGCGCAGCCAGGCCAGGAACGTGCGCTCGTTGGCGAGCGAGAACCGGTAGTCCGGCGTGCCGCCGTCCTCCCGGATCCGCTCCGGGGCGAACCACAGGCGGACGTTCCGCACGAATTCGATCACACCTGGACCCTATGCCTCCGGCGTTGGGGTGGCGCCTACGGGGGTCAAGCGAACCCAACCGCTCAACCGCCGGAGGCAACAGGTTGACGGAGTCACATCGCTTGGCCAAGGATCTGACCGATCAGTAACCAGCCGAGGAGGGCCTGCTCATGGCATACGACGCAGATGTGATCGTGATCGGGGCGGGCCTCGCGGGGCTGGCGGCGACCGCGGAGCTCGTCGACGCGGGCCGCAAGGTGATCCTCCTCGACCAGGAACCGGAGCAGTCGATCGGCGGCCAGGCGCACTGGTCGTTCGGCGGACTGTTCTTCGTGAACTCGCCCGAACAGCGCCGTATGCGGATCAAGGACAGCCACGCGCTGGCGCTCCAGGACTGGATGGGCACCGCCGCCTTCGACCGCGACGAGGACCACTGGCCACGGAAGTGGGCCGAGGCCTACGTCGACTTCGCGGCGACCGAGAAGCGGTCCTGGCTGCATGGCCAGGGCGTCCGGTTCTTCCCGGTGGTCGGCTGGGCCGAACGCGGCGGCTACGACGCGAACGGGCACGGCAACTCCGTACCGCGCTTCCACATCACGTGGGGGACCGGGCCGGGGCTCGTCGAGCCCTTTGAGCGGCGGGTGAGAGCCGGCGTCGCGCGGGGGCTCGTCCAGCTCAAGTTCCGGCACCGCGTCACCGGACTTTCGCGCAGCGCGGGCTCCGTGGACACGGTCACCGGCGAGATCCTGGAGCCCTCGGACATCGAGCGGGGCCAGGAGAGCAGCCGCACCGTCACCGGAGCCTTCGAGCTGCGCGCCCAGGCGGTGATCGTCACCTCGGGCGGTATCGGCGGCAACCACGATCTCGTACGTGCCAACTGGCCTCAGAGCCTTGGCAGTCCGCCGGAGCGGATGATCTCCGGCGTGCCCGCGCACGTCGACGGCAAGATGCTCGCCATCGCGGAGGACGCGGGCGCGCGCCTCATCAACCGCGACCGCATGTGGCACTACACCGAGGGCATCCAGAACTGGAACCCCATCTGGGACAACCACGGCATCCGCATCCTGCCCGGACCGTCGTCGCTGTGGCTGGACGCGCGCGGCAAGCGGCTGCCCGTGCCGCTCTTCCCCGGCTTCGACACGCTCGGCACGCTGGAGCACATCATGAAGACCGGGTACGACTACACGTGGTTCGTGCTCAACCAGCGGATCATCGGCAAGGAGTTCGCGCTCTCGGGTTCGGAGCAGAACCCCGATCTGACCGGCAAGTCCGTCAGGGACGTCTTCGTACGGGCGCGGGCGGACGTGCCCGGCCCGGTGAAGGCCTTCATGGACAACGGAGTCGACTTCGTCGTCGAGAAGGACCTGAGGGCACTCGTCCGCGGCATGAACGCGCTCACGAAGGAGCCGCTCATCGACGAGGCCGTCCTGGGCCGCGAGATCACCGCGCGCGACCGGGAGATCGCGAACCCGTTCACCAAGGACCTCCAGGTCACGGCGATGCGCGGAGCACGGAAGTTCCTCGGGGACAAGCTGATCCGTACGGCCGCACCGCACCGCATCCTCGATCCCAAGGCCGGCCCGCTGATCGCCGTGCGCCTCAACATCCTCACCCGCAAGACCCTCGGCGGCCTGGAGACGGACCTTTCCTCGCGCGTGCTGACGGAGGGCGGGGATCCGCTGCCCGGCGTGTACGCGGCGGGGGAGGCGGCCGGATTCGGCGGCGGGGGAGTGCACGGATACCGTTCCCTGGAGGGCACGTTCCTCGGCGGCTGTCTGTTCTCGGGCCGGACGGCGGGCCGCGCGGCGGCGAAGGCGGTGAGCTGAGGGGCGAGTTGAGGGGGAAAGGCGAGGGCTGGGGCCCAACTCCCGGCCCTCGTTGACCACTTCCGGACGTGTACAGACACAAATAAGCCATTTGTAAGGCTTGACGTGAGCCTTGGGTGGAGGTTGGCTGTGCGTGATCAGTCGCGCATGTGACCGCCGTGTGAGGAAGTCGAGCGGTGTCCCCACCCC
>NZ_JAAKZX010000082.1 GCF_011045025.1 Streptomyces ureilyticus | reverse complement strand
GATGTTTATAAGAGACAGGTCATGTACAACCGCCGCACCGCCGGCAGCCGCCGATCGTCATGCACCACAGCCCACGGCTTCCCCAACACCCCCGCCGTCCGGTGCGCCTCATCCACCACCATCAGATCCCAACGCCCCGCACCGGCCGCATGAGCACGCCCCAGCACCCCCAGACCAGCCGCCGCATACGTGGCGAACACCGTCACCCGGCCCCCACCCGCGAGCCACCCCGCCAACTCACCCGCATCCGTAGTGCACCGCACCCCCACAGCAGGGCGTCCCGCCTGAGGGCGGCGGACCTGGGTCTCGCCCCGTCCATCCGCAACTCGACGCCCGCGGCCTCGGCATGGGCGAAGACGTCCTCCAGGGTCGTCAGCCGCAGTCCCACCCGGTCGGGTACGGCGAACCCGCGGGCCGCGAGGAGCGGACGGACCTGCCGGACGGCCTCGGAGACGGTGGAACGGTCCACGGCGAAGAGTTCGGCGAGGACCGCGTGCGGCAACTGGTGGCGCAAAAGGACCAGGGTGACCAGCAGCCGGTCGGAAAAGACCAGCTTCGGCTTGCGCCCTAGCCCCTTCCGCCCGCCGGCGCGGGCCACCGCGTGCCGCACGCAGCGCGGACTGGCGGGCCACTTCCCACGGTCCGGCGAGTTCGGCGAACAATTCGCCGAAATGTGCGCGGGAGACACCGGACAGGGCAGGATGGGAACAGACCGGTCAGCTTCACAACTCACCCAACCCGTGCGGTCCTTCTCATGTCACGGCCCGACCGGGGCGATCACTATTTCCCCCGAGGTCGTTACCGCCGGCGGTGTCCGCGGTGGTCGGCCGAACGGCATATGCCAAGACACTAGGAGCCGGCCAGCAGGCCCCGCGCGAACTCGTGCGCCGGCTCCTCCAGAGCGCGCCGGAGCTCGAAGAAGAGGTCCGCCGCCGTCGTGCCGGACCATGTGGCCGGGAGGAGGGAGTCGGGCAGCCCCGGGTCGAGGTAGGGGAAGCGTCGCCAGGCCGTCAGGACTCGGACGTAGTCGACGAACGCGTCCCGGGCCGACGTCGTGTTCTTCTCGGCCTCTGCCAGACGTGTGGCCATCGGCGCGAACTTGGCGACGAAGTCGTCGTAGAGTCCCTTGAGTGCTTCCAGGTCCCACCAGCGGCTGACCTGTTCGGCGGGGTCTCCGAAGGCCACGTAGTCGCCCCGGAAGAGGTTGACGTACTGGTCCAGGCCGTGTCGGAGCAGGTGGTCGCGGGTGTCGTCGAGCGCGTGGGCGGGAGCGATCCATACCCCCGACGAGACCGTGCCGAAGCCCAGCCATGCCAGCCGTGACCGGAGCTGGTGGCGGTGCTGCCGCTCGCTCTCCGGCACCGAGAAGACGGCGATGACCCAGCCGTCGTCGGGGGCGGTGTGGCGCTCGAAGATGCGGCGGTCGCCGGTTTCCAGGACGGAGCGGGCATACGGCGAGAGCGCGTAGCCCGCCCTGCCGTCCCGCCGCTCCGACACCAGGATCTCGCGGCGCTTGAGCCGGTGGATCGACGAGCGGACCGCCTGGGCGTCGACGCCGAGTTCGGCGAGCAGCCGTATCAGGGTGCTCACACCGATCCAGCCGCCGACCTCGCGTGCGTAGAGGCCGTAGACGGTCACGATCAGGGATCGCGGTGGTGCCGCCTGGGTCGGGTCGTCGTCGAGGAGGTCGCTCATAGTCACGAATGCAGGATTTTACTGCGCTCGCCCGGCCGCCTCCGCGGACGCCCTTGCAGCCAGCGCCGTGCGCCAGGCGGCCGGCCATGGTGCGCTGCCGCCCGCCTCCTTGTCGGGGACGTGCACGGTGACGTAGCTGCCCCGGGCGGCACGTCGGCGCGGCCCGCCGACGGCGGCCTCCCGCCACACCTCGAAGGCGAACGTCATCGAGGACCGGCCGAGGCGGACGAGCTCGATCCGGGTCCTCACCTCGTCGCCGAACCGGAGGGACGCCTCGAACTCCACCTCGTAGCGCACTCGGGGCGCCACCGGGAAGTAGCCGGGGATACCGTGCTCGCGCATCAGCGCTGCCTCCGCCGCCTCGGCGTACCGCACGACGGTGGTGTTGTGGTAGATCCCCGCGGCGTCGGTGTCCACCCACTCCACACGGGCGTAGTGGACACCGGACAGGTGGAACGGGTCGCTCATCCGGTCGTCCGGCTGGGCGTCCACCGCAGGTGGACGGCGTCCCGGGGGGTGTCGCGCAGCAGCGCCAGGCGCGGGCGGACCGCGTCCGTGCGTGACGTCGGCGGCCTGCGGCGGCCTGCCGCGAACTGAGCCGGCCACTCGGCGCCCGGGCCGCGGTACTCCTGTTCGGCGGCCGCCTGCAGGGTCCATTGCGGGTTGTAGAGGTGGGTACGGCCGAGCGCGCACAGGTCGGCGCGGCCGGCCAGCAGAATCGAGTTGACGTCGTCGTACGACGAGATCGCGCCCACCGCGATCACGGCCACGTCGGCCGGGGCGGCGACCTCGTGCCGGATCCGGTCGGCGAACGGGGTCTGGTAGGAGCGGCCGAAGGCGGGCTTCTCGTCCTTGGTGACCTGACCGGAGGAGACGTCGATCGCCGCCGCCCCGTGCGCGACGAACGCCCGGGCGATCTCGACCGCGTCGTGCTCGGTGTTGCCGTCCGGGGACCAGTCGGTCGCCGAGATACGAACCGTCACCGGGCGCTCGGCCGGGAAGGCGGCGCGGACCGCGTCGAAGACCTCCAGGGGGAAGCGCAGACGGTTCGTCAGTGCGCCGCCGTACTCGTCCGTGCGGTGGTTCGCGACGGCGGAGAGGAAGGAGGACAGCAGGTAGCCGTGGGCGGCGTGCACCTCGAGCAGGTCGAAGCCGGCCTCCGCGGCCCTGCGTGCGGCCGCCGCGAAGTCGGCCACGACCGCGTCCATGTCCTGACGGGTCATCTCGCGCGGCATGTGGCAGCCCGCGCCGTAGGGCAGCGGGGACGGGCCGACGACCGCCCAGTTGCCCTCGTCGAGCGGCTGGTCGATGCCCTCCCACATCACCTTGGTCGAGCCCTTGCGGCCCGCGTGCCCCAACTGGAGCCCGATCTTCGCCGTGCTGCGCTCGTGCACGAAGGAGGTGACCTTCGACCACGCGTCGCGCTGGGCGTCGTTCCACAGGCCCGTGCAGCCCGGGGTGATCCGTGCCTCGGGTGAGACGCAGACCATCTCGGTCATGACCAGGCCCGCGCCGCCGAGGGCCTTGGAGCCCAGGTGGACCAGGTGGAAGTCGTCCGGTACGCCGTTCACCGCCGAGTACATGTCCATCGGGGAGAGGACGATCCGGTTCTTGAGCTCAAGCCCGCCGATCGAGAAGGGCTGGAACATCGCCGGAGTGGCCTCCGTCTCCGGTAGCCCCTGGGATTTGGCGAAGCCCCGCTCGATCAGCTCGGCGAAGCCGGGGTCGCGGTCCCTGAGGTTGTCGAAGGTGATCCGGCGGGAGCGGGTGAGCAGGTTGAAGCAGAACTGTGCGGGGTCCTGGCCGGCGTACCTGCCGATGTTCTCGAACCACTCCAGCGAGGCCTGGGCGGCGCGCTGCGTGGACTCCACCACGGGCCGCCGCTCGGTCTCGTAGGCCGTCAACGCCTCGTCCACGGTGGGGTGTTCGTGCAGGCACGCGGCGAGCGCCAGGGCGTCCTCCATGGCCAGCTTGGTGCCGGAGCCGATCGAGAAGTGCGCCGTGTGGGCGGCGTCGCCGAGGAGGACCACGTTGTGGTGGTGCCAGCCCTCGTTGCGGACCGTGGTGAAGTTGAGCCACTTCGAGTTGTTGGTCAGCAGGGCGTGACCGGCCAGTTCCTCGGCGAAGATCTCACGGATCCGCGCGACGGCCTGCTCGTCGGAGACTCCGGGCGGGAACTCCGTGCCCTCGGTCTCGTCGAAGCCGGCGCGGCGCCACACGTCCTCCGCCATCTCGACGATGAAGGTCGAGCCGGAGTCGGAGTACGGGTAGCCGTGGATCTGCATGGTCCCGAACTCCGTCTGCCTGACGAAGAACTGGAAGGCCTCGAAGATCCGGTCGGTGCCCAGCCACATGTACTTGTTCGCCCGCCGGTCCAGGTCGGGGCCGAACGTGTCGGCGTACTTGGTCCGAACGGCCGAGTTGAGCCCGTCCGCCGCGACCACGAGGTCGTGGGACTCGCGCAGCTCGTCGACGTCCGGTGCGGTGGTCCGGTAGTGCACCGTGACGCCCAGTTCTGCGGCCCGCTCCTGGAGGATGCGCAGCAGGTCCTTGCGGGACATGGCCGCGAAGCCCTGGCCGCCCACGGTGAACGGGTGGCCGTTGAACTCGATGTCGATGTCGGTCCACCGGGCGAAACGGTTCTCCATCGCGTCGTGGACGACGGTGTCGGCGTTCTCGATGCCCCCGAGGGTCTCGTCGGAGAAGACGACACCGAAGCCGAAGGTGTCGTCGGGGGCATTGCGCTCCCAGACGGTGATCTCGTGGGCGGGGTCCAGCTGCTTCATCAGAGCGGCGAAGTAGAGCCCGCCCGGGCCGCCGCCGACGATCGCGATCCTCATGCGTTGTTCTCCTCGTTCGCCTTCTCGATCAACTGGCGCAGCAGGTAGTGCTGCAGCTTCCCGCTGGTGTTGCGGGGCAGGGCGTCGGTGAAGCGGACCGCGCGCGGGTACTTGTACGGCGCCAGCTGGGTCTTGACGTAGTCCTGGATGTCCTTGGCCTTGGCGTCGTCACCGGTGACTCCCTCGCGCAGCACGACGAAGGCGCACACGACCGAACCGCGCTCGGGGTCGGGCTTGGCGACCACCGCGGACTCGACGACGTCCGGGTGCGTGTCGACCGCGGCTTCGACCTCGGGGCCTCCGATGTTGTATCCGGAGGAGACGATCATGTTGTCCGTGCGGGTGCGGTAGTAGAAGTAGCCGTCCTCGTCGCGGACGTAGGTGTCGCCCGTGACGTTCCAGCCGCCCACGACGTAGTTCTCCTGGCGCCGGTCGTCGAGGTAGCGGCAGCCGACCGGGCCGATCACGGCCAGCCGCCCCTCGGCGCCGGGACCGAGTTCCTCGCCGTCGGGGCCGAGGACGGTGGCGCGGTAGCCGGGGACCGGTCTTCCGGTCGCTCCGGGGCGGATGTCGTCACCGGCGGCGGAGATGAAGATGTGGATCATCTCGGTGGCCCCGATGCCGTCGATGACCTTGAGCCCCGTCTCGGCGTGCAGTTGCTTCCACACCTCGTCGGGTATGTGTTCCCCGGCGCTGACCGCGATGCGCAGGCCGCGCAACCGGTCGGCCTTGTCCGCCTTGAGGATCTGCTTGTACGCCGTCGGCGCGGTGGCGAGGACGGTGACCCCCGTCCCCGCGACGAGGTCGGCGAGGGGCTCCGGCGCGACGGCCTCGGTCAGCAGCGCGCACGCGCCGGCGCGCAGGGCACACACGACGAGGATGCCGAGGCCGAAGGTGAACGCGAACGGCGCGGTGCACGACACGAGGTCGTCGTGCCGCACCCGGAGCGTGTGCCGGCCGAAGGTGTTGTCGATGGACAGGATGTCGCGATGGAAGTGGGTGGTGATCTTCGATACGCCGGTGCTGCCCGAGGTGGGTCCGAAGAGGGCCACGTCGTCGGCCGCCGTGTCGACCGCGATGAACTCCGTCGGCTTCACCGCCGCCCGGCGCGTCAGGTCGTCGGGTGCGTCGCCGCCGTACGCCACGATCGTGAGGTCCGGCGCAACGGTGTCGCGTACGGCCTCGACGTCCTGCGTGAACCGGTGGTCGACCAGCGCGACGGCCGGGCGGGTCTTCTCCGCGATCGGGGTGAGCTCGCGGGCGCGCAGTGCCGCCATGGTCGTCACGACGACGCCGCCGGCCTTGAGCACGCCGAGCCAGGCCGCGACGGTCCACGGGTTGTTCGGGGAGCGCAGGAGCACCCGGTTGCCGGGTGTCAGGCCGAGGTCGTCGGTGAGCACATGGGCGATCTGGTTGGCGCGACAGCGCAGTTCGCCGTAGGTCCACACCTCGCCCTCCGGCGTGCGCAGGGCGGGGCGGTCGGGGCCGAAGGTGTCGGTGGGCAGGTCGATGATCTCGGTGGCGGCGTTGAGGCGCTCGGGGTACTGGAGTTCGTCCGTGGTGAACTCCAGTACCGGCCACAGATGGCGTGGCGGGAGATGGTCGCGGGCGAACGTGTCCGGGTAGGCGGAGGGCGCGAGGTCCATCGGCGTTCCTTTCTGCCGGGGTTCCGTGCACAGGGTGCGGAGGGAGGGAAGGGGATCGGAAAGGCGTCTGCCTGGTCCGTCCTGTGCACCGGGTGCGGGCCGTGCAGAGGGATGGAGTTCAGGAGGCGGCGCGGATCAGGCCTTCCTGGACGACGGTGGCCAGATGGACTCCGCCGGCGGTGAAGAACCGCCCGGCGGCGAGACCGCGGCCGGACTCGGCGGCGACGGCCTCCTGGGCGTACAGGAGCCAGCCGTCCAGCGGGCCGGGCCGGTGGAACCACATCGCGTGGTCGAGGCTGGCGGTGACGAGTCCCGGCCGGGCCCAGGCCAGGCCGAGCACCCGCAGGACGGGTTCGAGGATCGTGTAGTCGCAGACGTAGGCGAGCGCGGCGAGGTCGCGCTGGGCGTCGGTCAGCCCGTCGACGGACCCCAGTTTCCCGAACGGCCTTACCCACACGGCCTGTTGGGGTGATCGCTCGCCCTCGACAGTGAGGTAGACGGGGCCGGGGACGTGCCGCATGTCGAAGCTGCGGCCGCCGCTCCAGTACTCCCGCGACGCGTCCGTCATCGTGCCCCGAGGCGCCTCGGAAGCCGTGCCTGAGAGGTACGAGGCCGAGCTGGGCAGCTCCTCGGGGGCCGGGACACCCGCGGGCGGCTCGGCACTGTATGTCGCCGAACCGGGCTCGCCCGCCGCGAAGTTGGCGAGACAGACGTAGACCGGCTTGCCGTTCTGGAAGCCGCGGACCTGCCGGGTGGCGTAGCCGCGGCCGTCGCGCAGCAGCTCCACCTCGTAGCGGACCTCGGCGCCGATGTCGACCGGCCGCAGGAAGTAGGAGTGTGTCGAGTGCAGCGTCTTGCCCTCGACCGACCTCATGGCGGCGGCCGCGGCCTGGGCGACCATGTCGCCTCCGTACGCCTTTGGCCAGGGGCAGGGCTGGGTGGTCGCGGTGAAGGCGCGGTCGTAGTGCTCGGGCTCGGCGGGCTTCAGCGTGACCGCGGCGGCGAAGAGCGCGGACGTCGGCTCCGTCCCGGCCGTCACCGGTTCAGCCAGTCGCGCAGGTCGGCGTCCGCGACGTCGGCCAGGTTGACGACGATGTTCTCCGGCGTCCGGGCGGTCATCCAGGTCAGGGGCTTGGAACGGGAGAGGTTGCACTCGATGTGCGGCATGAACGGCGGCACGAAGACCCAGTCGCCCTCCGCCATGTCGACGTAGTCCTCGAACTTCTCGCCGAAGTAGATGCGCGCCCGGCCCGACAGGACGTAACCGCCGGTCTCCGCCTCGCCGTGGTGGTGGGTCACCGAGCGGTAGCCGGGCTCGTTGCGCACCTTTCCGAACCACAGCCTGGTGGCCGGGGTGTGCTGGACGGAGACGCCGGAGACGCGGCTCGCGCCGGCGGACTGGCCGGTGGCGCCGACTTCGAGGCCGCCGCGGGTCACGACCGGGACGACCAGGCCGGACGGATCGGCGTACATCGAGTTGTCGCCCTCCAGTACGTACTTGGAGAGATCGGGTTCCATGCTCAGCTCCTGGGGTCGGCGAGGCGGAAGCGGTTGCGGAGGGTGCCGATGCCGGGGATCTCGGTCTCGACGAGATCGCCGTCGGCGAGAAAGACCGGCTGGGTCATGCCCATCCCCACGCCACCGGGAGTGCCGGTCAGGACGACGTCGCCGGGGCGCAGGGTGGTGAAGGCGGAGACGTAGGCGAGCAGATCCGCCGCGTCGAACACGAGGGTGCGGGTGTTGCCGCGCTGGCGTTCGGCTCCGTTGACGCGGCAGATCACCTCGACGCCCGCGACCGGGTCGAGTTCGTCGGGGGTGACGACCAGCGGGCCGAGCGGGGTGGTCCGGTCCCAGGCCTTGCCCTGGAACCACTGCAGGGTGCGCCGCTGCCAGTCCCGCACGCTGACGTCGTTGGCGACGGTGTAGCCCGCGATGGAGCGTTCGGCCAGGTCCCGGTCCGCGCCGCTGAGTTCGGCGCCGACGACGACCGCGAGTTCCGCTTCCCAGTCCACGTCGAGGCCCTTGGGGAGGACCAGGTCGTCCTCGGGGCCCGTCAGCGTGTCGGCGTACTTGGCGAAGAGCGTGGGGTGGTCCGGCAGCTCACGGCCCATCTCGGTGATGTGGTCGGCGTAGTTGAGGCCACAGCACACGACCTTGCGCGGTGACGGCAGCGGCAGCACCGGTACGGCGCCGGGCAGCCTGGCCCCGGCGAGGCCCGCGAAGCGGTCGGGCGCCGTGGTGGCCAGCAGCGTGGAGAGGTCGTCGGCCGGCAGGGCCCGCCAGTGGTCGCCGTCGAGGACGGCGGCCGTACGACGGCCGCCATGGGCCACGGTGGCGAGCTTCATCGGAGTTCTCCCGGTGGCTTCGGAGCAGCTTTGTAGCGAGATTTTCACGATCGTCGAAAACAGTCAATAGATGAGCTACGCTTACGGCACCCAGCCGTCCCAGGAGGTACGCGCACATGACTCCGATCCCGGTGAACCCGCCCTCGCTCCCCGTACCGAAGGGCTACTCACACGGCACGCTGAGCGGCAACACGCTCCATCTGGGCGGACAGACCGCGCTCGACAAGGACATGCGGATCGTCCCCGGCGGCATCGTCGAGCAGTTCCGACGGGCGTTCGACAACGTCCTCACCACGCTGCGCGCCGCCGGCGGGATCCCCGAGGACCTGGTGAGCATCACGCTCTTCCTCACCGACGTCCCCGACTATCAGGCCCACGGCAAGGAGATCGGGAAGGTCTGGCGCGAACTCGCGGGCCCGGTCTACCCGGCGATGGCCGGCATCGGCACGACCGCCCTCTGGCAGCCGGAGGCGATGATCGAGATCCTCGGCGTCGCGGTGATCCCGGACGAGCGGCTGATCCGCCCGGAAGGCTGAGAAAACCGACGTCAGAGGCCGGTCAGACGAGCATAAGCGGCCGGAGACCGGGGGGCCGCCCTGCTCGCCACGAAGTTCAGGAAGCGCCGAGCGGCGCGGCCGCTCGGGCCGTACTGGCGTGCCACCGCGCCATGGGGCCGGAACCAGGGCGACTCCCATTCCGGCGTACAACAGCGCACGGAGCGTGGAGAGCTCGGTCACCTCGTTCTTGATCCTTGGGGTGAGGTCGGCCTCCCGGAACAACCGGTCCATGACGTGCCGCAGCCCGTATCCGACCTTGAGCCGCCACCAGTGGCTCGTCGGTGAAGTCGGCGGCGGCCATTCGGCCGCGCCCTCAACTGCGTGGACCGGCCGCTTGCCACGGCGGCGCGCACGGCGGAACTGGGCGGCGCGGTCGGCACCCTCCTGCGCACCCACCTGCCGGCCGACGAACGGGTCCTCGTCCAGGGCTCCGGCGGCATCTCCCATGCCGCGCCCTCGCTGATTCCCGGTGCCCGGGAACTGACCGAGAGGCGAAGGCAGGAGCTGATCACGGACAACCTGGCCCGTGCGGCCGAGGCGATCGACCCGGAGCGGGCCGCCTTCCTGGCCACGCTCGCCGGCGACGACTGGCAGACGCTGGCCGGGATGATAGCCGCCGACCTGGCCCCCGTCGGCACTGTCAACTTTGACTGGGCGTCAAGTTGACAGTGCCTCTCTGACAGGTACGAGCCGTCAGGCAGCTCTTCGCGGACCGGCAGCACCTGGTGGGAACGGATGCGCCACAGCAGGTCCGCACCGCCGGCCGAGGCCGCCCGCCACAGCTCCAGGCCGGTGAAGCCGCGGTCGGCCAGCATCAGATCGTCCTCGCCCAGGTGACCGAACAGCTCGCGGGCCAGCACGGGTTCAGACGTGGTGCATGGGCCGAGAGCCGCCGTGGTGA
Organism: Streptomyces ureilyticus; assembly: GCF_011045025.1. Lineage (GTDB taxonomy): Bacteria > Actinomycetota > Actinomycetes > Streptomycetales > Streptomycetaceae > Streptomyces > Streptomyces ureilyticus. The sequence goes on along the minus strand of NZ_JAAKZX010000082.1, from coordinate 29,281 downwards.
TGGCGTGCGTGCCGCACTCGGCCAGCGCGACCACCCGCACCTGCGGATACGCGCGGGCGTACTCCAGGAGGGAGTTGATGATGTCGACGGCCACCTTTGAGGTGCGGATCGCGCTCTCCTTCCACTCCTTGCGCAGCTGCGCGAGCGGACGGGTCTTCCGCTTGGGCGGACGGGTCTTGCGGGCAGCCATCTGGTTCAGCTTGGCGCGGGCCCGTTCGGAGACCACAGGCAGGAACTTCAGCTCGCCGTCGTCGTCGACGGCGGTGACGTACTCGTGCTCCAGGTCCTCGATGCAGGCGGCGATCTGGTCGCTGCGCCGAGCGGTCCAGCGGATCAGCTCGTGCGGCACCCCGGCAATCTCCATCACGGGCCGGCGGCGCAACAAGCTGACTCCGGAACTGCAGGACTTGGTGAGCAATCAGGGTTACGCAGTGCGGTCAGGTGGCCGCGCTGCGAAGCCGTGTGCATTTCACGTATCGACCGTGATAGATCCGACCTATTTTTGCGGTGTTGACCTGATCGTGGGGCAGTGACGAGGAGAAGATTTCTGGTTTCTGTCCTTAGCTCTGGACAAGACGGGAGGGCGTACCCCTTAATACATCCGATGTCCGAGAAGATGTGGCGTGAGCGGACACGAGCCGCCGTTCCCCCCGCCGTCCGGGCTGAGTCACGGACAAACGACTGTCGACACGCCCTGTGTCCTTCGCCCCCTTCTGGAGCCGCACATGACCTCCGCTCCCCTCAGCAGGCGCTCCCTCATCAAGGCCGCCGCCCTCGCCGGCGGCACCGTGGCCTTCGGACTGCCGCAGGCCCTGTGGCCCACCGCCGCCGAGGCGTACTCGGTCCCCTCGAAGATGGACTGGTGGTACCAGGCCCGGTTCGGGATGTTCATCCACTTCGGGTCCTACTCCTACCTCGGCCACGGCGAGTGGGCCTTCAGCTCCGAGAACTGGTCCAAGGCCAACTACTAGACCCAGGTGTCCGCGAACTTCAACCCCACCGCGTTCAACGCGGCGACCATCGCCCAACTGGCGGCGGACGCCGGCATGAAGTACCTGGTCATCACTGCCAAACACCATGAAGGCTTCGCCATGTGGGACTCCAACGTCCCCGGCTTCACCGACACCACCGGCACGAAGCTGTACAACCTGCACGACTACGCCGGTGTCCAGGGTGATCTGCTGGCGGCGCTCAAGACCGAGTGCGAGGCACGAGGCGTCAAGTTCGGGCTCTACTACTCGATCCTGGACTGGAACCACCCCTCCCAGACCATCCGAAGCGGCGGTGTCACCACGATGGCCTCGCAGGCCGCCCGCACGGGTTATATCGCGGACATGAAAGCCCAACTGCAGGAGCTGCTGGACCGCTACGACCCGGCGCTCCTGTGGTTCGACGGCGACTGGTTCGGCGAACCCTCCAGCCCCACCCTCGAGGACTGGTGGCTGCGGTCGGACGGTGTCGACCTCTACAACTGGCTGATCTCCCGCAAGCCCGGACTCGTCGTCAACGAACGCGTCAAGCGGGACCTCGGCCTGGGCGACTACACGGTCACGGAGTTCGGTGTCCCCAACGCGCCGCTGGAGCGCCAGTGGGAGAGATGCGACACCATGAACGGCGCCTGGGGCTACCAGTCGGGCCGGGAGAACTCCTACCGCCCCGTCAAGGACTTCGTCCAGGAGCTCGTCACCTGCGTCTCCCGCGACGGCAACTTCCTGCTGAACATCGGCCCCAAGGGCGACGGCTCCGTCACCGCCGGATCCGTGACCATCCTGCGCGGCCTGGCCTCCTGGATGGCGACGTACGGCGACAGCGTGCACGCAGCCACGGCAAGCCCCTTCACCACCGACCCCACCTGGGGAAGGGCCACCAAGAAGGACGGCAAGCTGTTCGCCCACGTCTTCACCTGGCCCACGGGCGGCGTTCTGCAGATCCCGGCGATCACCAACACCATCAGCCGCGTCTACCTGATGAACAACCCCTCGGCCTCACTCACCTACACCGTCAGCGGCGGCCAGATCAGCGTCACCGTGCCGGCTACCGCCCCGGACGCCAATGACTCCGTGGTCTGCCTCGAGGTCAGCGGCACCCCCACGGCCGCCGTCGCAGCCCGGGTGACCGTGTTCCAGGACGTGAGCTACACCTCGGCCAGCGCCGCCCTGACGCTGGGCAGCTACACCGCCTCCCAGCTGTCGGCCGCAGGAGTCGGCTCCGCGACCATCTCCTCCCTGAGAGTGCCCCAGGGCTACCGGATGACGGGCTACTCCGGCGACAACTTCACCGGCACGGCCTGGACGTTCACCGCGGACAATCCCGACCTGCGGGTGACCGGCAACAACGACGCCATCGTCTCACTGCAGGTCACCTTCAATCCGGCCACGTACTTCCGCCTGATCAACGTCACCGACGGTCTGGCCCTGGACAGCGGCGGCAACGTCGCCAGCGGCTCGAACCTCAAGCAGTGGACCCCGGTCGACAGCCCCAACCTCCAGTGGCAGGCCGTAGACCTCGGCGACGGCTACTACAGACTGGTCAACCGCGCCAACGGCATGGTCGCCGACGGCTGGGGCTCAACCAGCAACGGCGCTCCAGCCCAGCAAGCAGCCTGGAACGGCGGCCCCCACCAGCAGTGGAAGATAACCGACCGCGGCAACGGCCAGTACTCGATCGCCAACCGCACCACCGGACTCGCCCTCGACGGCGGCGGACAGGTCCCCTCCGGATCCGTGACCAAACAGTGGACCTGGGTGACCAGCAACAACCTGCTGTGGACATTCCAGCCCACCTCCTGACCACCCGCCATCGCCGCGCCGCCCGAACCTCTCCTTCGACCACAGGCCACGACATGCCTCCTGCGCGGCCACTGCGCGCCGGGGGCCCTCCGGCCCGCAGTCTCCACGAAGGCACGTCCCCACGCGGAAGAGCCGCACCTCCCCACCCAGCAAAGAAGGACCGCACATGCACACCTCCCGGAGATTCTCCGCCAGACTCACGGCCACGGCATCCGCCGCCTGTCTGGCCGCCGCCGGACTCGCGCTCGTCCCGGCGGCAGACGCCTCGGCCGCGGGCGCGCCGCAGGGCGGCCACGTCTACGCGCTGACGGCGGCCAACAGCGGCAAGAACGCCGCCGTGCTGGGCGACTCCCTGGCCAACGCAGCGGCGGTCGTGCAGAAGACCGCCTCCGGCGGCCCCGGCCAGCTGTGGGAGGCGGTCGACCACGGCGACGGCACCTTCTCGCTGGTCAACATCAACAGCGGCAAGTGCATGGACGTCCAGAGCGGCTCCACGGCCGCGGGGGCCGCGATCATCCAGTGGCCCTGCTCCGGCTCCACCAACCAGAACTGGACCTTCAGCGGTTCGGCGATCGTCTCCGCCCGCAGCGGCCTGTGCCTGGACGTCTCCGACGGCTCCACCGCGGAGGACCACGCGATTATCCAGTGGACCTGCAAGAACACGACCAACCAGCAGTGGAGCCTGACCGAGCGTGTGCGTTCGGCGACCTGGGGCCCGAGCATGGTCAGCGGCGGCCAGACCTTCACCTCGCAGACCATCCGGATGGTCGTCCACAACAACACCTCCGGCGCGGGGCTGCGCATCCGGCTGTCCAACCTGCGCAGCACGACCGCCCTCTCGGTCGGTGCCGTCACGGTGGCGGTCCAGTCCAGCGGCGCCACCGCGGTCGCGGGCACCACACACACCGTCACCTTCGGCCGCTCCGCCACGCCCACCATCCCCGCCGGGCAGGAACTGACCAGCGACGTCATACCGATGCCGGTCACCGCGGAGCAGAACCTGCTGGTGAGCGTCTACCTCCCGGGCACCACCGGCGCCTCCACCTACCACTTCGACGCCCACCAGACCTCGTACCTGTCCGCCTCGGGCACCGGCAACCACGCCACCGAGGAGGCCGCGACGAACTTCACCGCCACCACGAACCACTGGTTCTACGTCGCCGGACTCGACGTCGTGTCACCCACGGCCAGGGGAACCGTCGTGGCCATCGGCGACTCCATCACCGACGGCTCCAGCTCCACCAACAACGCCAACCAGCGCTGGCCCGACTACCTCGCCCGGCGGCTGCAAGGCGAGTCCGGCGGCCAGCGCCTCGGCGTGGCCGATGCCGGCATCGGCGGCAACCGCGTGGTCCACGACGGCCCGTCCGCGCAGCAGGGTATCGCGGCCGTCACCCGGTTCTCCCACGACGTCCTGACCCAGCCGGGCGTGAAGGACGTCATCCTGCTGGAGGGCATCAACGACATCAACAACACCACCACCCCCACCACCGCGGACCAGATCATCGCCGGCTACCAGACCATGATTGACCAGGCGCACACGGCCGGTGTCCGAATAATCGGCGGGACGATCCTGCCGGCCTCGCAGACCGCCGACAAGGCCGCCATCCGCGCCCAGGTCAACGACTGGATCCGCACCAGCGGCGCGTTCGACGCGGTGATCGACTTCGACGCGGCGCTCCGGGACCCGGCCAACCCGGCGCAGCTGCTCCCCGCCTACGACGGCGGCGACCATGTGCACCCCAACAGCGCGGGAATGCAGGCCATGGCCAACACGGTGAACCTCGCGCTGCTCACCTCCTGAGCGGCGCCCACCTCCCGGACGGCGTAGTTCCGTCCGGCGCCCCCTCTCCGCGTACGGGGCACCGGACGGAACGGCCCGTTGCCCGTAAAGAACATGGCGGACAGCGGCGGCCGCCGCTATCGCGGCCGCCGTTATGGCGATCGCAACCCCGGCCGCGAACGCCGCCGGAACGACGCTCGTCCTGGATGCCCAGGAGAACTACTACCTCCCCACCGAGGACGCGGGCCCGAACCTGGACCTCGGCATCACCGCCTCGGGCGGGGACGCCTATCCGGACGTGACGGTTTCCCGTCATCCAGCTCTCCGTGATCGGGGCGTGAATGATCCGGCCGACTGCGCGTCGTGGATGCGGTCATGGCAGGCGTCGCAGGCCGTGACGGTCATGCCGCACCAATCCAGCATGACCCGCGCCCAGTCGGACGGCGGCTGTCTGGCTTTGAAGGCGGCGTAGGCTTTCCTCACGGCGGAACTCGACCGGTTACCAAGACGCTCGTAGCGTTCATCGGCGAGTTCAAGAAGGTGTTCGGGGTCGAGCCGAACTGCCGCTGGCTATCCAACTCCGCGGAATGGGTGGACCGGATTAACCTCCAGCGTCTGCATTCTGCGATCGGTGCCATTCGGCTTGTTCAACAAGGGATCAACTGCTGCGCTCAACACCAGCCCCCAACCGACAGTTGGACTTAACCTGTAGGACATCCACTGATCCCGGAGCGGTTCAGCTCGTGCAGGTGGGTGGCCGCCCGCGAGGCGATTTGCCACCCAGCTGATCACTCAACGAATGGTTACCAGCGAGTCTGGTGAGCAATTCCCGGCCGCTCGAGCCCTTCTGATGGTTATACGTGTCGATGTGATCGTTACGTTGTCGGCCCCCCATATCCAACTCGGTGTCAGCCTTGCTAGATTTACACCCGCGTCTCCGAAGCGAAGGCGGGCAGATCCCGCAGCGTCACGGAGGCAGGAATCCCCCTGTGCCTTCACCAAGGCCTTCTTCGGGTGCCCGGAAACCGTTGCGGCTGAGTTCCGCTGCTTGTAGCCACGTCTCAGGCCAATGCCTTTCGGCACCCGACCTCCCCCCAGCAACTGGAAAGCATGTAAGTGATGAGATCCCTTCAGCGTTTCGGCCCCCCGTTGGCCGTCTCTGCCATGACGCTCGTGCTGAGCACGCCCGGACTGGCCGCCGCCGACGAGGTGACCGGCGCCAAGGACACCACGTACTACATCTCGCTCGGCGACTCCCTGGCCTCCGGCTACCAGCCGGACGTCGACAAGGACACCGATGTCGCCTACACCGACCAGCTCTACGCGCAGCTCAAGCAGCGCACCCCCGGGCTGAAGCACATACGCCTCGGCTGCACCGCTGAGACCACCGAGTCCCTGATCAACGGCGGAAAGTGCGACTACCCGCACGCCAAGTCCCAACTGGACGCCGCCCTGCAGGCCATGGCCAAGGACCACGGAAAGGTCGCCTACGTCACCCTCAGCGTGGGCGCCAACGACATCCTCCTCAACTGCGTCAGCCCGGCCGGCACCCTCGACGGGGCATGCCTGAACAGCAAGAGCCAGGCCATGGCGAAGAACCTGGCCCAGATCGCGGGCACGCTCCGCAAGGCCGGCACGGACAACACGCAGTTCGTGGGCTCGACGTACCACAACCCGTTCCTGGGGGCCTGGCTGCAGGGCGCCGCGGGGCAGCAGGCCGCCAAGGAGTCGGCACCCCTGGTCAAGGCCGCCAACACGGGGATCGCCCAGGTGTACAAGTCCACCGGCTTCAAGGTGGCGGACGTGGCCGGGGCCTTCTCCTCGGACGACTTCACCACCCAGGTGAACGTGCCCGGCGCGGGCGAGGTGCCCGCGAACGTGGCCAAGATCTGTCAGCTGACCTGGGCGTGCACGAAGACGGACCCCCACCCCAACGCCGACGGCCACAAGGTGATCGCGGGCGCCTTCGCGGCGATGCTCGCCGAGAGCGACGCGCCCGCTGGGGGCGCGTCCCCCACGCCCAGCGAGTCGGGCACACCCGGTGGGGGCGCGTCCCCGACGCCCAGCCAGTCGGGCACACCCGCGCCCGGCAAGGACACGGGGGCGAACGACCCGACCACGAACGGAGATCTCGCCGAGACCGGCGCGTCGAGCAGTACTCCCGTCCTCGCGGGTGCCGGTCTCGCGGTCGTGGTGGCCGGAGCCGCGGCGGTCTACTTCGCGCGCAGGCGCCGTACGGGCGAGGAGAGCTGACGGTCAGTCAGTAGATCGGACTTGCGCAACAGGCCGCTCGCGGTGTCGCGGGCGGCCTGCTCGGCTCGGCAAGGGACAGCCGGGGTGCAGACCCCGGCCACCCGGGGGGACCGAATCCTGTCGTGACCCGGGCCGGACAACCGGCCATGCCCCCATCAACTGCTCAAACCAAAAGACCCCTTTAGCTTTCAATCAATGTCCGCTTACACTCACCGGCGCCAGCCGCCCCGGTGGACGTTGCCTGGCCCAGCCGCCGTACGAGACGCGCGGGCCCCCTGCGTTGAACGGAGAGGATTCGCATGTCCGAAGCAGCCGCAGCAGTTCTGGCCCGGTTCAGTGAACAGGTGCTGGGTCTACCCCTGCCCGTGGGCATCCGCCTCTGGGACGGCAGCACGGCCGGTCCCAAGGACGGGCCGGCCTTCGTCCTGCGCGACCGCGAAGCCCTGCGGCGTCTGCTGTGGCGGCCCGGCGAGCTGGGGCTCGCCCGCGCCTGGGTGGCCGGAGACCTCGAAGTCGACGGTGACCTGTACGAGCTGCTGAAGCGAATCTCGACGCTGCTGTGGGAACGGGACGAGCCCGGCAGCCGCACGGCGGCGCTCCGCGGAGCGCTGAGCGTGCTGACCACACCCGGCAGCCTGCGTACGGTGAGCCGGACGCTCGGCCTCGCGGGGATCGGGCGCCCGCCGGCACCGCCCGCCGAAGAGGTGGTGCGCCATCGCGGTCCCGCGCACAGCCTGCGCCGTGACAAGGCGGCCATCAGTCACCACTACGACGTGGGCAACGACTTCTACGCCCTGGTGCTGGGTCCCTCGCTCGTCTACTCCTGTGCCTACTGGCAGGGCGACCCGTCCTCCGGCTCCGGCGACACTCTGGAGAAGGCCCAGGAGGCCAAACTGGACCTGGTCTGCCGCAAGCTCGCCCTGCGCGAGGGGCAGCGGCTGCTGGACGTGGGCTGCGGCTGGGGCTCGCTGGCCATGCACGCGGCCGAACGCTACGGCGTACAGGTCGTGGGGGTCACCATCTCGGGCGAGCAGGCGGCATTGGCTCGCGAGCGTGTCGCTGCGGCGGGGCTTGAGCACCTGGTGGAGATCAGGGTGCAGGACTACCGGCAGATCGACGACCCCACCTTCAACGCGATCTCCTCGATCGGCATGGCCGAGCACGTGGGCGGGAAGCGGTACCGCGCGTACGCGGACATCCTGCACCAACTGCTGAAGCCCGGCGGACGGCTGCTCAACCACCAGATATCGCGGCGCCCTGTGCGGGACGAAGGGGAGTACCGAATGGACCCCTTCATCGACCGGTACGTCTTCCCCGACGGCGAGCTGGCTCCCGTCGGCTCCACCGTGTCGCTGCTGGAGGAAGCGGGCTTCGAGGTGCGCGACGTCGAGTCCCTGCGCGAGCACTATGCCCTCACGCTACGTGAGTGGGTGACCAACCTCGAAGCGCACTGGGACGAGGCGGTCAAGCTGACCTCGCCCGGGCGGGCGCGGGTGTGGCGCCTGTATATGGCGGCCTCGGCGGTCGGGTTCGAGAACAACACGATGGGCGTCAACCAGGTGCTGGCGGTCAGGACCGACGGTGACGGCCGGTCCGGCATGCCGTTGCGCAGGGACTTCCTGGGGACCTCGGCCTCGGGGCTCGCCTGACGCGGTGTCGGTCCGGTGCCGTCGGTGGGTGGGACACGCCGCAGCCTCCCTGACGTTCCTGCCTGCTGACACCGTCCTGCTCAACGGCCATGTCTGGACCGCGGACGCCCGCGACCGGATCCAGAAGTCCGTCGCGATTCGCGCGGGCCGATCGTCTGTGTCGGCACCGACGCGGACGCCCGCCGGTACGTCGGTGAGCAGACGGAGGGGCGTTGTCACGTTGTTGGCTGTGACTGCCTGACGGCGCGTGGGGGCAGGGTGGCTTGGAAGCCGGGCCTGTGCTCAGGCCGCGGTGGCAAAGCCGGCGACGCCGGTGAAATGCTCCCAGATGGCGAAGCGGACGGTCATCTCGGCTCGGTAGTCGTGGGCGGGCATCAGATGGCGGCGGGGCCGGAAGTCGGGCGGAGCCAAGTGGCAGCTCAGTGCCCCTGTCGGTGGGGCGGGGTGGGAGCCGGAGAGGCTGGATGTCGAGCGCGCGAATGAACCCCGAGCCGTTCAGCTGTGACGGGTCACACCGGAACCGTCAGCGTCGCGGTGTACCCCTGCTCGACGGTGCCGGTGACTTTCGCGAGCTGCTGGTTGTAGCCGTCGCTGAAGACCATGTCCGACTCCAGGGAGAGCTCGCTGAGATTCCTCACGCTCTCGCTGTAGCCGTCGGTGGCGTACACCCTCTCGCTCACGTCCTTCGGCAGCGCGAGCTGCGAGGTGTTCGTGATGGACCTGGCCGCGGTGGCGTCGGCCAGGCTGTCGTAGACCTCGAAGTGGACGTGCGGCCAGCGGCCCGGGTAGCAGCCGGGGAAGATGCTCTTGAACGTGACCTGTCCCTTGCCGTCCGCCTCCTGGACGCCGCGCAGGTAGTTCTCGTCCGTCACGCCGTCGTTGTACAGGGAGTACCTGCCCTCCCGGTCGCATTGCCAGATGTAGACGGCGGCGCCCTTCTTGGGGGTGCCGCAGCCGGAGGCGGCGTCCACCACTGTGAGCGTGACCGTCAGGGGCACGCCCTCGGCGGTACCCCCCGCGGAGTCGCCGAAGCTCTGCGTGATGTCGCTGCGGACGACACCGCTCTCCCTCAGGACGTTGACGCCGTTGGAACCGTCGCCGGGGAAGGGGCCTTCGGTCTCCTTGGGGACCGTCTCGCACTGAACGGGCGACGACACGGACGACGGGGAGAGCGACGGGGACGAGGACGCCGTGGTCTCCTCCTCGGAAGTGCAGCCCACCAGCGGCACCAGGCTCACCCCCGCCAGCAGCCGTACCATCCGGCGACGGGCGAGAAGGGGAAGATCGTAGGAGAGGCCCCGGTCGTGCTCGTGCACTTCTTCCTCGTGGTTTACGGTCATGACAAGACGGTATGGACCGGTTGCTGTAGGCCACCAGGCATCTGGCCTGTCGGTCCCCTACCGATCGACTGTCACCTGCCTGTCACTGCCCGGACCCGTCTGTCGGTGACCAGGCGGGTGACGGTCTTGTAGTGATGGCCGAGTGCCTTCGCGATGACGGGGGCCGGGGCCTGGAGGACGAGCTGACGGATCGCGGAGGTCCTGCGCACTGCGGAGGGACGCCGATCTGACGCAGATGGACTTGGGGGTTGAGGAACATTGGAACGAAAACCGGCGCTAAGCCTCCCGTGCACCTGAGAGCGCTTTGACCTGGACTTCTTCGAGGGCAGAGCCTTCAGCAGTCGTGTTGATCATTGACTGTGTGGAGGTCCGGGGTGCCGGTCGAGTTTCTGACGGATGCACAAGCCGCCACGTACGCGGCGTACGACGGGGCGCCGTCCCGTACGGAGTTGGAGCGGTTCTTCTTTCTGGACGACGCGGACCGGGAGCTGATCGAGGGCAAGCGGCGGTCCCACAACCGGCTGGGCTTCGCGGCCCAGCTCACGACCGCGCGCTATCTCGGGGTGTTCCTGGGCGACCCGACCGACGTTCCGCCGGAGGTCGTCGACTACCTCGCCGAGCAGCTCGGCATCGCGGACGCCTCGGCACTGAAGGCGTACGGGGAACGGGAGAACACCCGGCTGGCCCACGTCCGTGAGCTGCGGAAGGTCCTGGAGTACACGGAGTTCGCCGAGGCGGAAGCCGAGTTGCGGGTGTGGGTGGACGCGCGGGCGTGGACGACCGGGGAGGGCCCGAAGGCGTTGTTCGACGCGGCGGTGGGGTGGCTGCGTGGGCGGCGGGTGCTGCTGCCCGGCGTGACGACGCTCGCCCGGCTGGTGGCCTCGGTGCGGGAGGCGGCGAACCAGCGGCTGTGGGACAGCCTCTACGGGCTGCTGAGCACCGGTCAGCGGGCGGTGCTCGATTCCCTGCTGACCGTGCCGCCGGGGGCGCGGGTGTCGGAGCTGGACCGGCTGCGGCGCGGCCCGGTGCGGATCTCGGGGCCGCAGATGAAGTGGGCGCTTGAGCGGGCGGCGGAGATGGACGCGTTCGGTATGGGCGAGCTGGACGTGTCGGGGATACCGCCGCGGCGGCTGGCGGAGTTGTCGCGGTACGGCGTGGACGGCAAGGCGTCCACGCTGCGGCGTCACGGCGACTCGCGGCGCCTGGCCACGCTGCTGGCCACTGCGGTCTACCTGACGAGCAGGGCGGTCGACGACGCGCTGGACCTGCTGGAGGTGCTGGTCGCGACGAAGCTGCTCGCGCGGGCGGAGCGGGAGACGGCGAAGCAGAAGCTGAAGACGCTGCCGAGGATGGAGCGGGCCGGGATCAGGCTGGCGACCGCGTTCCGGGTCGTGTTCGACACCACGAGCGAGCAGGTCGACACCGAGTCCGGGGAGATCAGTCCGCCGGAGGTGGCGACCTTGACGGCGATGTGGGAGCGGATCGAGGAGGTGGTGCCGCGCGAGGAGCTGGCCGCCGCGATCGCCGCGTTGTTCGAGCTGGCGCCGCCGATCGACTCGGACGCGGACGAGGCATGGCGGACGATGCTGGTCACCCGGTTCCCCACCGTACGGCCGTTCCTGGCGCTCCTCGTCCAGGTCGTCGACTTCGGCGCCACCCCGGAGGGCCTGCCGGTCCTCACGGCGCTGAAGTCGCTGCCCGACCTGATGGGGCGCAAGAAGGTCGGACCCGAAGAGATCGACACGTCCCTGCTGGTGGGCTCGTGGCGGCGCCTCGTGCTGAACGCGCCGCATATGGAGGCGGGCACGGTGGACTGGAAGGCGTACGTGTTCTGCGTGCTGGAGTCCTTCCACCGGCTGTTGCGCCGACGGGAGGTGTTCGCGAAGAACTCCTCGAAGTGGGGCGACCCGCGGGCGAAGCTGCTGGACGGCGAGGCGTGGGAGCAGGTCCGCCCGACCGTGCTGGCCTCCCTGAACCTGCCCGGCGAGGCGGGTGAGCACCTGGCGGCGCGGGCCGCGCTGCTGGACGGCACGTACCGGGAGGTCGCCGGGCGGGTGCCGGCGAACTCCCAGATCGTGTTCGACGACGACGGCCGCCTGCACTTCGCCGCCCTTCAGCCGGAGTCCGAACCCGCCTCGCTCCTGGACCTGCGGAAGGCAGTGGAGGCGATGATGCCCCGCGTCGACCTGCCGGAGGTCCTGCTGGAGGTGTTCTCGTGGACCGGCGCCGACCAGGCGTTCACCTCGATCACCGGCGGTGAGGCCCGGCTCAAAGACCTGCACGTGACGGTCGCCGCGCTGCTGGTCGCGCACGGCTGCAACGTCGGCTACACGCCGGTCATCGGCGGGATCGACGAGCTGAAGTACGGCAGGTTGTCCCACGTCGACCAGACGTATCTGCGGCTGGCCACCTACCGGGCCGCGAACGCCACCCTCATCGAGCACCAGGCGTCCATCGGCCTCGCGCAGGTGTGGGGCGGCGGGCTGGTCGCCTCCGTGGACGGCATGCGGTTCGTCGTACCCGTCCCCTCGGTTTACGCCCGCCCCAATCCCAAGTACTTCGGGCGCCGGGGCGGCGCCACCTGGCTCAACATGATCAACGACCAGGCGGCGGGGCTCGGCGGGAAGGTGGTGGCCGGCACCCCGCGCGACTCCCTGTACGTGCTCGATGTCCTCTACGACCGGGACGGCGGCAAGCGCCCGGAGACGATCGTCACCGACACCGCCTCGTACAGCGACATCGTCTTTGGACTCCTCACGCTCGCCGGGTTCGCGTAGGCGCCGCAGCTGGCGGACCTGCCGGACCAGAAGATGTGGCGCATCGACCGCACCGCCGACTACGGCGCCTTCCAGGAAGCGGCGCGCGGCCGGGTCGACCTCGCCCGGATCGAGCGGCAGTGGGAGGACATCCTGCGGATCATCGGCTCCCTCCACACCGGCGCGGTGCGCGCGTACGACGTGATCCGGATGCTGTCGAGGGACGGGCGGCCGACCCCGCTGGGGGACGCGATCGCGCACTACGGGCGGATCGCCAAGTCCCTGCACATCCTGCGGCTGGCCGACGAGCCCGGCTACCGCCGCCAGATCAAGGCGCAGGCCAACCTCCAGGAGGGCCGCCACGCACTCGCCCGGAAGATCTTCCACGGCCGCTCCGGGCAGCTCTACCAGCGCTACCAGGACGGCATGGAGGACCAGCTCGGCGCGCTCGGCCTGGTCCTCAACGCCGTCGTCCTCTTCAACACCAGGTACATGGACGCCGCGGTGAACCAGCTGCGGGCGGACGGGTTCGACCTCCGCGACGAGGACGTCGCCCGCCTCTCCCCGTTCGTACGGCAGCACATCAACATGCTGGGCCGGTACTCCTTCCAGCTTCCCGAGTTGCCCGGCGGACTGCGGCCCCTGCGCGACAAGCACGCCACCGACGACGAGTGAGCGCGCCCGGCCGGGGAAAGTCCCACCGGTCCTTCCCTGGTCCTGGCTCGTTGACCAGCACAGACGACACGATGAACAGGGTGTCGGTGAGAGCAGGGAGAGGGAGATGACGGTAGCGGTCGCCCCGGAGGTCCGGGCCGCGCAGCGGCGGATCGTCAGCACGATCAACGCGTCCGGGAGGCTGAACGCCGACGGGCTGGCCCTGTGGCGGGAGGTCAACTGCGGCGAGTGGAAGGCCACCGCGGCCGACATCAGCCGGGACCTGGACCTGCTCCAGGTCCCACACACCATCGTGACGGCCTTCCGCTTCCCGCTCGCCACCTCCTATAGCAAGGCCATGCGCGAGGGCGAGGAGGTCCGCATCCTGCGCAAGGACCTGGCCCACCTGGTGCCGTGGATGCCCTCGATGGAGCAGACCGCCGCCGACATCCCCGAGGACGCCCCGCACTGGGACTTCATGGTGTTCCAGCCCCGGGCCGACGGCATGGTCATCGCCAAGCTGGCGCTGTCGGCGGAGTGGCCCGCCTGGTCGAAGAAGCAGGCCCGCGCCGCCCGGCTGGTCTGCGCGGAGTGCGACTACGACCTGCGCGAGTTCAAGGACGAGACCCGGATGCCGTTCGACGTCCGCCTGCCCGAGCGGCCTAAGGCTCGGCGGCTGGTGTGCGGGCAGTGCTGCAACGACGGCGTGGACGAGATGGAGCGCCTGGCCGCGCTCGCTGGAGAGCCGTCGTGACGGCCGTCGAGGGCCGCCCGTAGTTTCCAGACCAAAAACAACGGTAAGCAGTTGATCTAGACGCCCAAGATCAAGTGCTTAGCGTTAATGGCTGTCCCGATGGTCCCCACGGCCGTAGACGGACAGGGCGATCTGAACGACCGCGCCAGCAACGATGAGGCCGAGGACGGCCCAGCGCAGCAACCATGGCCGGGTGCCCTTCTCAGCGGTCGGTGTCATGCCGGTCTCCTTGGTTCAGTTCGGATCCGGGAAGGGCCCGGTTGATCATCATTTGACGGTACGAGCGCACCCGTACCGATCACGCCAGGTCGCGCCGAACGGTCCTGGCGGAGGGCGAGTGCTCCTGCGATTCCAGCCGAGAGGGTGGCCGGCGTCAGTTGGGGCGACAGCACTGCGCTCCTTTCCCGGCCACCATGACGACACTTACATTCATTCGAGAATGCATGTAGCTTGCCGATGACGATACCGTTCGACGCACAGGCAGGTGGGGAAGCAGTGAAGGTTCATATCCCGGCGGACGCCGCCGCTGAGTTCCAGCGCCGTCATGACGCCGTCATCAGGGCCATCCGCGATGCCGGCCGGGCGCAGATCGTGCTGACCAGCACCGAGGCGATCTTCTACTTGACCGGGGCGACGGTCGAACCCCTGGAACGGCCGTTCTTCCTCGTCGTCGACGCTACGACCGGCGCCCGGGTGCTGTTGGTCCCCGACCTGGAACGCACACACGTCGCGAAAGCGTGGGGCACCGGCGCGCAGGAGATCCGTTCCTACCGCGAGTTCCCCGCCCCTGACGGTGACGGCTGGCTCGACGCCCTCGAGCCGCTGCTGGCCGCCGGGTTCGCGTACGAGCCGAGCTGCCCGGCGTACATCGCCGACGCCTTGCAGGCGCGCGGCGGCAGCCGCGCCGACCTGCTGCGCTCTGTCCGGCTGGCCAAGTCCGACTACGAGGTACGGCAGATCGCCGTCGCCGCCGACTACGCCCGCCGCGGCGTCGTGAAACTGCTCGCCGGCACCTACCCCGGCAGCACGGTGATCGAGGGCTACACCACCTCCAACACGATCACCCGTGCGATCGTCGGCGAGCAGGACCGGTTCGACCCGCTGGCCACGAAGGTCACCGTCGCGGCGTGGCCGGCACCAATCAGCGCCGAGCCGCACTCGGTACCGCCGCTCGACATGACACTCGACGCCGGCCCGCACGTGGTCATGGCGCTGACCCGGGTCAACGGCTACGCCGCCGAATGCGAACGCACCTTCTTCACCCATGCCCCGACCAGCACCGAAGCCGACCTGTTCGCCGCCATGCTCAGCGCCCGCGCCCTGGCCTACTCGATGATCCGACCCGGCGTGCGCGGCTGCGAGATCGACGAAGCCGTCCACCAGCACCTGCGCGAGCGCGGCATCAGCGACCATCAGCGGCTGCACCGCACCGGCCACGGGTTCGGCCTCAGCGCCCACGAACCGCCGTGGCTCGCCCTCGGCAGCGACGACGTGCTCGCCGCCAACCTGCTGATCTCCATCGAACCCGGCATCTACCTCGAAGGCGTTGGCGGCTACCGCCACTCCGACACCGTGCTCGTGACCGAGACCGGCTACCGCAGCCTCACCCCGACCCCCGACGATCTGCGCTCGCTCACCCGCAGCAAGAGCACCGCGATCCAGCGGACCAAGGGCCGGCTCATCCGCCGTGTCGCCGGCGTCCGGAACTGACCGGTGTCGCCTCTGCTGCTGGCCCAGGCCGGCTACACCGCGGCCGGCCTGGCCTACAACGTGATCAGCCTCCTCGAAGCCCGCCGCGGACGCCCGCCGCTGACCCGCGGCCCCGCCGCCCTCAACGCCGGCATCTTTGTGCTCTACGCCGCCACCCTGGTGCTGGGTGCGTTCGGCTTCACGACCGGCTATCGGATCGCGATGGCAGTCTTCGCCGTTCTGCTCGGCTACGGCGGCGTCGTCGTTCATCTGCGCCGCGGGCCGACGGACTTCTACCGCAGCAAAGCCGCCTGGGCCTGCGCCATTGCCATCAACAGCATCGGCTTCGCGCTCAACCTGACCGGACTGGTCACCGGACCGTGACCGGCTTCCGCCGACACTCAGATACATTCACCGGCGAAGGCCGGTGACCGCCGCGCAGACAGGCAGAACCATGCACCCCACCGCGAGCAGCCGGCGCAGCCAAGCAGACAGGCGCGCCCAAACCCGCGCCGCCCTGATCACGGCGGCGGTGTCCTGCATCAACACCAGCGGCGCCGCCGCCGTCAGCACCCAGCAGATCGCCGCGGCCGCCAACCTGACGCGCGGCGCGGTCCAGCACCACTTCGGCACACCCGAAGCGCTGTACCTGGCCGTCATCGACCACGGATGGACCACGCTGGTCGACGCCCACCGCCGAGCACCCGGACCGGAAGTGCCGCTGACCGACCGGCTCTCCACATGGGCCGCCATCATGCACGACGCCTACCGGCAGGACACCACCCGCGCCGCCTACGAACTCCTCGTTGCCCACCGCAGCAACCCGGCCTTCCTCGACAGCCAGCTGCCCATCCTCAAGACCGCCGAACAGACCCTCGACGACCTCTGGACCACCGCCCTGGCCGACACCGGCCACCACACCGCCACCCTCATCAAGCTGCGCACGCTCGTCCGATCCTGCATTCTCGGCACCATCGTGCGCCAAGCCGTCGACCCCACCGACCACACCGCCACCGTCGACGACCTCCACCAACTGATGCTGACCCAGATAACCGGCCAGAGCTGAACCGAAAAGAGCGGGATGCAGGTCAGCGGCTTGCCGGGGCGACGTCGTCGGCCAGCTGCAGCGGCCGGTAGCCGTCGGTGTCGAGCTGAGCGAGCTCACCGTCGATGTCGACCGAGTGGATGCCGTAAAAGTGCACGTTCTCGTGGTGGGTCGGCCAGATGTGTGCCAGGACCTCGTCGTCGACCTCGCGTCCGCTTCTGCGCAGGGCAGCCACACCGAGGCCGTGATACTCCGTGGACCAGCAGACAATCGCGTTGGTGGCCAGGGTCAGGCACCACATCTGCTCGGTCTGCTGCTCGTGGTGCCGGCGCCGCAGCGCACCCTCACCGGCGTAGGCGAGCGACCGGCGCAGGGCGTGCAGGTTCTCGCCCTTGTTCAGCTTGCGCTGCGCGAGCAGGCGTACAGCCGCAAGCCGACTTCATGCACAGCAGAGTCAGCGGCGCGCGTCGCCGGGGGCGAGCAGGCTGGTCAGCTCAGAGATCGCCTCGGGGGACGGCTTGAAGTACCGGCGGACGTTCTCCGGCTTCTTGTGCCGGGACTTGGCCATCAGCATCAGCAGGGAGGCGCCCTGCTCTCCGAGGTGGGTGAGGGCGGAATGGCGGTACTCGTGCAGGTCCCAGCCTGTCCCCGGTCCGCGCACGGCGGTGTGCTCATCGAGCAGGGCGCGGGCCTGGCCGTAGGAGAGGCGGGCCAGCCCGGTGTCCGGGCACACGTCGCGCGGGCTGACCACCTTCCCCGGACCGGGACGGCGATGGGTGACCGGGTGCGGCCTCGCAGCAGTCGAGGCAGGAGCCGGGCGGTGCCGGCGTCCCAGTAGACCGTCTCCAGCACGAAGTCCTCGCGCGCCTGTCCTCGGCGGCGGGCCTTGCTGTGGGCGCCCTTGGCCTTGACCGGGCAGCGGCGGGCGGCGAGGTCCAGGTCCTCGATGTTCACGCCGAGAATCTCCTCGGACCGCCCGGCGGTCTCGTAGAGCATCCGCCACAGCGTCTTCTCCCGCAGGTGGACCTCGCGCCGGGCGATGAGCCGGTCCACGGCCATCTTCGAGCGGGCCGGGGTCTCGGAGTGCGGTACTGCCAGCCGCTTCGTCAAGGCCGGGACCGCCGGGCCGTCGTAACCGTACGACTCGCACCAGCCCAGCCACGACAGCACCGCCGCCCGGCGCGCGTTCCAGGTGTTGACCGCCGGGGTGCCCCACAGCAGTTCCAGGGCCTCGCCGATCTCGTCGTCCGCGACCGACCCGAGCGGGCGGGCTTCTCCGATCCGCTCAGCGGTCTTGCCGACGCCGGTCGAGTAGCTGCGGACCGTGTTCGGATTGCGGAGCGAGTCGAGGAAGGCGTCGGCCGCCGCGCGGACGGTCAACGCCTTCCCGGCCGCCAGTTGCAGGACGGTGGGCACCGCTTCCTCCTTGCCGCAGATAACAGGGCCGCTTCATGTGTGGCCCGGAGAACATCACCGCAGGTGACGAACCAAGCTCCCGCAGATAATAGGGCGTTATCTGCGGGAAGACTTCAGAGCCTCCCCTTTGCCGACGCACCGTCAGCCGCCCACCAGGGCCGATCAAGGCTTAGCGCCGGTTTTCGTTCCGATGTTCCTCAACCCCCGACTTGGAGCTGACCGGGCTGTCCGGGCTGGCGGCCGGAGAAGAGCCACTGCGAGCTGGCTATTGCCGGACGTGGGAAGGTCTTGGCGGCTTCGGTACGCAGTGTCAGTGCCACGGAGACGGACGTGGGGCGCTGTCACGTTGGCTGGGCGGGCGGGATGATCGCCGGGCTGATCATGCTGGAGAGGTGCCCGTGGAGAGCAGGTCGCCGTCGTACAAGGGGCACCGGTACCCGGCCGAGGTCATCTCCCACTGTGTGTGGCTGTACTTCCGCTTCCCGCTCAGCTTCAGTGAGTTGGTGCCATCGTGATTTCCGCTGCTCAGCGGAGCTGGTGTGACGTTTGGGCGAGGTGCTCGTGCTGGTCGGGGTGGAGATCGGTAGCACGTGATGGTCCAATGCCTCGAAGTTAGGGCTCGCAGAGCATTAACCCGTAGCTTCCCGCTGGCCGACTCGTTGGCGTGGTATGGGCGCATCGGAGGGGCAACGGGCAGCTCTGGCAGCCAAGTTCGAGGCGATCTTCCCGCATCTCGACGAGCGGCAGCGGCGTCTGCTGATAGGAGCGGAAGCCCGGTCGATCGGCCATGGCGGGATCAGGCTGGTCGCCCGGGCCGCCGGGGTGCGGGAGGCCACGGTGTCGCTGGGGGCGGATGAACTGGAATCCGGGAAGGCCCCGTTAGGGCGGGTGCGCCGGGTGGGCGGAGGCCGCAAGCGGACGGTCGATCTGGACCTGGGACTTCGTCCGGCGCTGCTGGCCCTGGTCGAGCCGGATGTGCGGGGTGATCCGATGTCGCCGTTGCGGTGGACGACGAAGTCCACTCGTCATCTGGCCGCCGAACTCACTCGCCAGGGTCACCGGATATCCGCCGACACCGTCGCCGACGTGCTGCGCGAGGAAGGCTTCAGCCTCCAGGGGAACGCCAAGACCATCGAAGGCCGGCAGCACCCAGACCGGGACGGCCAGTTCCGCTACATCAACGAGCAGGCCAAGAACCATATCGACGCCGGGGACCCGGTGATCAGCGTCGATACGAAGAAGAAGGAAATCGTGGGGCCGCGAACGAGATGCGGTCCGGGTCGATGCCGTGGTCGTCGGCGAGCTGGGTGATGACGCTCGTCAGGCAGTGGTCCACGACGAGGTGCGCCCATGCTTCCTGCCGGGCGAGATCCGGGTCGGCCGACCGCAGCACAGCCTGTCGGCCGCGCGCCTGGCCTCTCCCTACGACCCCGATGCCCGCTGGGCGGCCAAGGGCGAAGACCTGTTCTGGATGGGCTACAAGGTCCACCTCACCGAGACCTGCGAGACTCCCGCCGAAGCCGAAGCCGAAGCCGAAGCCGAAGCCGAAGCCGAAGCCGAAGCCGAAGCCGAAGCCGAAGCCGAAGCCGAAGCCGAAGCCGAAGCCGAAGCCGAAACCGAAACCGAAACCGAAACCGAAACCGGGATCCCGGCGGCACCGAACCTGATCACGGACGTGTTCACCACCGACGCCACCGTGCCCGATGTGAAGGCGACCGCGCCTGTCCAACAACGCCTGGCCGAGCACGGGGTGAAGCCCGGAGAGCACTACCTCGACTCCGGCTACCCTTCCGCCGCTCTCATCACCGCCGCGCTGAAGCGGGGCACCCGCATGGTCCCCCCCGTCCTGCTGGACCACTCCGCCCAGGCCAAGGCCCACGCGGGCTTCGACAGGAACGCCTTCGCCATCGACTGGAAGGCCCGTCAGGTCCGCTGTCCCGCCGGGAAGAGCAGCGCGCACTGGAACCCGGTGAAGCAGCACGGCGCGGACGCGATCGTCATCACCTTCAGCGTCCGCACCTGCCGCCCCTGCCCCTTCCGGGAGCAGTGCACCAGTCCGCGCTGGGCCGGCGCATGCTCACCCTGCGTCCCAGGGAACCGCACGAGGCCCTCGTCCGGGCCCGCGCCGAGCAGAAGACCGAGACCTGGAAGGCCAAGTACGCCCTGCGCGCAGGGGTGGAGGGCACCATCAACCAGGCCCTGGACATCACCGGCATCCGCCGGGCCCGCTACCGCGGACTGCCGAAAGTCCGCCTCCAGCACGCCTTCTCCGCAACCGCACTCAACGTGATCCGGCTCGACGCGTACTGGACCGGCCACGACCGGCACCACACCCGCAGAAGCCGCCTCGAACACCTCGCCTACCGACTCACGGCCTGACCCCGAAATTGCGCAGCAGAGTCGACCGGGGGACAAAACCCGGCGTCCAGCCCGACTCGTCTGCCGCTTCCTTCCGACCGTCAGAACGGGTACGTCGCGACGGGGGTGACACAAGGGGCCGGCCCGCCACGTACTGGGCCATCGTGAGTGGGGAGAAGGCCGAGAACGCTGCCGGTTCAGGCCGGGACCGAACCGCCGGTCAGCGTGGGGCGGGTGTGCGGTGCCGCGAAGGCCAGCGGTGTGCGCCCCTTGCGGGGCGCCTGCCACGGATGCGGTAGGTGGACGTACCACGGTGGGTGGACGCCAGGTCAGGCGGCTGCACGTATGGTTGCCGCATGACTGGTCCTGCGGCCTGGCGCCAGGCTGCGCGGGCACATCCGCTCGTCGTGGACGGGGTGCTTGCCGCGGCGCTGTACACAGCCAGCCTGCTGGCGCCGGTCCTCCCCGGCGACCCGCCGCAGCGGGTCCCGCTGACCGCTACCGTCGCAGTGCTGGCGGCACTGGCCTGCGGCGCGCTCGTTTTCCAGCGGCGGTGGCCGATTCCGGTGCTGGCCGTCACCACCGGGATCGCCTGCGTCTCCATGATCGTCTCGGATGCGCAGGGCGTGTTCCTCGGAGCCCCGGTGATCGCCGCGTACACCGTCGCCGTCCGCACCGGCCGCCGGACCGCCTGGACGGCCGGAGCCGCCGCCGCGCTCGTCTACGGCGTCACTTCCCTGGCCACCGCCAGGTCGGCCTGGTCCGGCATCGGGACCCAGAACCTGATCGTGTGGATCGGCATGGCGGTGGCCGCCGGAGACGCGGTCCGCAGCAGGCGGGCGTACGTCGGCCTGCTGGAGGAGCGGGCCCGTCGCGCCGAGCAGAGCCGCGAGGAGGAGGCGGCCCGCCGGGTTGTCGAGGAACGGCTGCGGATCGCCCGCGAGCTGCACGACGTGGCCGCCCACCACATCGCCGTGATCAGCGTCCAGGCCGGGGTGGCCGGGCACACGCTGCGCACCGACCCGGACGTCGCGGAGGAGTCGCTCACCTTGGTACGTCAGGCCAGCCGGAGCGTGCTGGAGGAACTCAGCGCGCTGCTCGGCGTACTGCGCCGGGACGATGACCCGCGGGCCCCCGTGCAGCCCACTCGGGGCCTCGACGGGCTGGAGGAACTCGCCGGCTCGTTCGCCGCGGCAGGCTTGGAGGTGGCCTGGACGCTCTCCGGGCACCCGCGCCCGCTGCCCTCGGCGGTAGACCTGGCGGCGTACCGGATCGTGCAGGAATCGCTCACCAACGTGCACAAGCACAGCGGGAGCTCCTCAGCGCGGGTCGGCGTCGAGTACGCGCCCGACCGACTCGTCGTCCGCATCCACGACGCGGGAGGCGGCGTGGCGGCCCGCAAGGACACGGCTGTCGGCGGGCACGGCATCTTGGGCATGCGCGAGCGCGCGATCGCCGTCGGCGGCTGGTTCGAGGCGGGCCCCGAACCCGACGGCGGTTTCACCGTGCGGGCCGAACTGCCCTTGCCCCCAGCGTCGGTGAAGGTATCCGGAGAAGGAGAAGACGGATGACCATCCGGGTCCTGCTGGCCGATGACCAGAACCTGATCCGTGCTGGTTTCCGGGTGCTCATCGATGCGGCGCCCGACCTGGAGGTGGTGGGCGAGGCGGCGACCGGTCGGGAGGCCGTCGAACTCACCCGCAGCGCCCTCGCGGACGTCGTGCTGATGGACATCCGGATGCCGGGGCTCGACGGCCTCGCCGCCACTCGGGAGATCACCGCCGACGATGACCTGGCAGGGGTTCGGGTGCTGATCCTGACCACCTTCGAGATCGATGAGTACGTCTTCCAGGCGTTGCGCGCCGGGGCCAGCGGCTTCCTGGGCAAGGGCGTCGAGCCTGCAGAACTGCTGGCCGCGATCCGGACCGTGGCGGGCGGTGAGGCGCTGCTGTCGCCGAAGGCGACCCAGAGCCTGATCGCCCGTTTCATGGCCTCCCCCGACGACCGGCCCGCCACGACAGCGGCGCAGCTCGACGCCCTGACCGGGCGGGAGCGCGAGGTGCTGGGCCTGGTCGCCACGGGCCTGTCCAACGACGAGATCGCCGAGCGGCTGTACGTTTCGACGTCCACCGCCAAGACGCATGTCAACCGGGCGATGACGAAGCTCGGCGCACGGGACCGGGCCCAACTCGTCGTCATCGCCTACCAGACCGGCCTGGCCCGCGCTCCGCAGTGACCGGCCACGCCCTGGGCAGACGTGCGGGCGGAGGCGCGCTCATCCTGGGGTCTTGTCCGCGGGCCCCTCAGTACCGCGCCCGCGGTAGATCCGTACCACGGGCATGGGAGGACAGAGTGTCCGCGCCGGGCTGACGACCGGGAGATCCGCGCTCGGCAGTCTGGACCGCATGATTGAAGTCACCAACCTGACGAAGCGCTACGGCGACAAGACGGCTGTCGACTCGCTCACCTTCTCGG
This sequence comes from Streptomyces ureilyticus, assembly GCF_011045025.1. Taxonomy (GTDB): domain Bacteria; phylum Actinomycetota; class Actinomycetes; order Streptomycetales; family Streptomycetaceae; genus Streptomyces; species Streptomyces ureilyticus. Next base: position 6,320 of record NZ_JAAKZX010000082.1, on the reverse strand, counting down.
TCCGGCCTGGCATGGTCACCGGCTTCCTCGGACCCAACGGGGCGGGCAAGTCCACCACCATGCGCATGATCCTCGGCCTCGACCGGCCGACCGCCGGGACCGCGACCGTGAACGGCCGCCCCTACGCCGAACACCGGGCGCCACTGCACGAGATCGGCGCGTTGCTGGAGGCCAAGTCCATCCACCAGGGCCGGTCCGCGTTCAGCCACCTGCGGGCGATGGCCGCCACCACCGGCGTTCCGCGCCGACGCGTCGAGGAGGTGATCGACCTCGTCGGCCTGAGCGAGGTCGCCCACAAGCGGGCGGGCGGTTTTTCTCTCGGCATGGGCCAGCGCCTCGGTATCGCCTCGGCGCTGCTTGCCGACCCCCGGGTGGTCATGCTGGACGAGCCGGTCAACGGCCTCGACCCGGAGGGCATCCTCTGGATCCGCAACCTGCTGAAGGGGCTGGCCGAGGAGGGCCGGACCGTCTTCGTCTCCTCGCACCTGATGAGCGAGATGGCACTCACGGCCGAACACCTCATCGTCGTCGGCCGCGGGCGGTTGATCGCCGACGTGTCGGTGGCCGACTTCACCGCGCGGGCGGCCCGCACCACCGTACGCGTGCGCTCGCCGCAGGCCGCACAGATCCGGGAACAGCTGGCCGGGCCGGATGTCACGATCGCCAGCCTCGAACCCGGGGTCCTGGAGATCAGCGGACTGACGACCGATCAGATCGGGGATCACGCGGCGGAATCCGGCTTCACGCTGCACGAGCTGTTCCCCCAGCAGGCATCGCTGGAGGAGGCGTTCATGGAGATGACCCGGGACGCCGTCGAATACCACGCCACGACCACGACCGCTGACAGGGCCGGCACCGGGCCGGGCACCCGTGGTGACGAGCTCACCGAGGCCGGGAGGGCCGCCTGATGACTACCACCTCGGCACCAGACCTGACAGTGCGCCCCGAGCGCGACGAGCGTCCCGAACTGCGCGTCACCACGCGACGCGTGGTCACCTCCGAGTGGATCAAGTTCTGGTCGCTGCGGTCCACGGCCTACACCCTGCTCGGGGCCGTCGTGGCACTGGTCGCCTTCGCGCTGATCGCCGCCTCTGTCACCTCGGGCGGCGGCACCATGGAGGGCCTTGAGGGAACCACTGATCCGACCGGCATCAGCCTGGCCGGTACCGAGATGGCCCAGCTCGTCATCGGTACCCTCGGGGTCCTGCTCGCTGCAGGCGAGTACAGCACCGGCCTGATCCGCTCCACTCTCGCCGCGGTGCCCCGGCGGCTGCCGGTGCTCTGGGCCAAGACGGCGGTGCTCGCCGGGGTCGTCCTCACGGTCGGTGCGGTCGCGGTCTTCGGTGCCTTCTTCGCCGGGCAGGCCATCCTCGGCTCCGACGGCGCCTCCCTCACCGACCCCGGCGTCCTGCGCGCGGTCAGCGGCGCTGTCGTCTACCTCACCGGTATCGGACTGCTGGGCATGGCACTTGGCGCCCTGCTGCGCAACACCGCGGGCGCGGTGACCACCCTGTTCGCCTCGAACTGGCTACTGCCCGGCCTGATGAAGGTCGCCCTCCCGCACAGCTGGAACGACACGATCGGCCCGTATTTCCCCTCCAACGCCGGCTCCGCCTTCATGACTGTCTCCCCCGGCTCGGACCTGCTCTCCCCGGGGGCGGGCCTGGCCGTGTTCGTCGGTTTCCTGGCCGTGCTGCTGGGCATCGCCGCGCTGCAACTGAAGCGGCGGGACGCCTGAGAGAGTGCCCCATCCTGAAGGCCGGGGACGCGTCCGAGCTGACCCGGTGGGTGCTACAGGGAGCCGCCTTCGTCACCGAACCTTGGGAAGCAGTGGCGTCCGTCCGGTCGGTCGAGGGCGAGCCCCGTCCCGGCGGGGAATCCGCTGAGGAGGCTGTGCCGGTACTGGAGCGCTTTGAGCCGCCTGCGGACTCTGCTGCGCAATTGCGTGCGGGGCGACGGTTGGGCGCGGGATGATCGTCCGTGCGGTCGTTGCCCTGTCGTGCGGCCGCGGGGGTGATGCGGTTGTCGATGAGGCCGAAGGGGCTGCCGAAGGTTCCGGCACAGACTGCGGCGGTGGCCCGGGCGGCGTTCCCGCAGGGGAGCCTGGCGATCCGGGTGCGGGACCGGCTCGCGGAGGTCTTCGCGGATGAGCCGTTCGCCGACGCGTTCGGGGTGCGCGGTGCCCCGGGACTGTCACCGGGAGTGTTGTCGCTGGTCACGGTGTTGCAGTTCGCCGAGGACCTGACCGACCGGCAGGCCGCGGCGATGGCGGTGCGGGCGATCGACTGGAAGTACGCGCTCGAGGCCGAGCTGACGGACACGGGCTTCGACGCGAGCGTGCTGAGCCGGTTCCGCACCCGGCTGGCCGGGCACGGCATGGAACGGGTGGTCTTCGACCGGCTCCTGGAACACTGCAAGGACGAGGGCCTGGTGACCGCCCAGGGCTCGTGCGTTCTCGGGCGGTGAGATGCCCTGAACTGCTGGGTGAGGGCGGGTTGTCGGGGTGGGGGTGGGTGATCAACTGAAGGAAGCGGTTCGTGATGATGGAGGTGTCTGACGCCTCATCACAACGAATCGCTTCCGGATGCCGTCCTCGCTGATTACCGCTGTGTCCCGCCACCTCGACCACGATGCGGGCTCCATCCCCGACGACCCCGACCGCCTGCTGGAACTTGCCGACGTCCTCGACGTGCTGCCCGATCCGCGCCGTCGACAGGGCCGCCGTTACCGGCTCGGCCCGGTCCTGGCACTGTGCACGATCGCCGTACTCGCCGGCGCCACTACCCTCGCCGCCATCGCAAGGCATGCCGCCTATCTGCCCGACGAGGTCCGTCACCGCCTGGGGCTGCGGGCCGGACCGCGGGCGACCACGTTCGGCCGACTCCTGGCACGTCTGGACGGCGACGCGGTGGACGCGGCGGTGGGTGCGTGGCTTGCAGGACACTGCAGCCGCTCCGCGACCGACGCTCAGCTCGCCCGAGCGGTGCGCGAGCACTGGCACGTCGAAGCCCATCACCACGTCCGGGACACCACCCTCGCCGAGGACGCCTCCAAGATCCGCACCGGGAACACGCCCCGCGCAATGGCCACTTTCCGTAACATCGCGATCGCCCCGGCCCGCCTCACCGGCTGGACCAACACCGCCCACGCCACCGACTACTACAAGTCACACCCCGACCATGCACTCGACCTCATCCAACCCGGCAGGTGAGCACGCAGGTGCCTTGGGCCCACACCTGGGCTTGATCCCGTTTGGCGGACATCGAAGATCAGTGGCTGCCGCTCCAGAAGGATGATGTCCGTCAAAGGGGATCGAGCCCAGTACAGCTGACAACCCGCTCAACCCGCTCAACCCGAGCGTCACATCATGTGACACCAAACCGCACTCGCTGCATGGCTCCTACTCGCCCCCGTAGGTACCGGGCGTCTGCCCAGTCACGCGCTGAAAGGCGGCGATGAAGGCGCTGGGCTTTCGGTATCCCACAGCCCGCGCGGTGGCCTTGACGGACGCGCCGGTCGCCAGATGGCCTACTGCGGCGCGGACACGGACCCGAGTCCGCCACTGCGAGAAGGTCAGCCCCGTCTCGGCGAGGAAGAGCCGTGACAGAGTACGCACCCCGCTGTGCACCTCCGCCGCCCACATCGTCAGTTCTCGCTGATCTCCGGGCGAGTCAATGAGCCGCTCGGTGATCGTACGCAAGCGCGGTTCGGCGGGCATGGGCACCTGGATCGAGTGGGTCGGCAGCGGCAGGAGGACATCGAAGAGGAGAGCTTCGGCATGCCGGCGGCTCGCCGCGTCCGGCTCGGCCCGCAGGTATCGGATGAGCTCACGAAGCAGCGGTCCGACGGCGACGCCGGTGGGCTGCGCCCAGTCGATGGGGCAGCGCGTGGCCATGAACCGGATGACACACAGTTCACCGGCGTGCCGTGTCGTCCCCGTGTGCTCGACACGGCCGGGAACCCACAGGCCGTGCCCCGGAGGCACCAGCCAGTCGTGCGAAACCGTGCGCAGGGTGACGGAAGTGGTCGACGCCCACAGCAGCATTGGCTCCGAATGGGTATGGGGTGCCACCTGGAGGGGCGGATGCGCATGCTGGTGCTCGATGCTCAGGATCGGAGAGGCGGCTCCCTCGCCCAGAGCTGTCACCTGAACCATGACGCTCATCTCTCCATCCGCCGTTCCGTCCCGTCCCAGCCCACCAGTCCCGTTCGCCCCGTGCTCCGATCACGGTCTGGCCGTTCCGGGGTATCGCATGGCCACCATGCGCACAAGCGCCATTCTACGGTTAGGCATGCCTAACTTGATGCCCGGGCGTGGTGCGTACCCACCTTCCGTTGCGGCGTCGATGCATGAGAAGAGGACGTCACCATGAACCGGATCAAGCCCGTCAGCCGTCGGATGCTGTCGGTCGAAGTCGTGCGCAAGGAGTGGAGGCCCGGAAACTTCCTGCTGGTGACCGTGGGCGGAGAGGACCTCAAGGACTTCCGGCCGATCGGAGTCGACCAGGCCTTCAGGCTCCTGTTCCGGCGGCCCGGCCAGGGCCGGCTCTGGCTGCCCTCCCGGTCCGACGCCACATGGATGGCGCAATACATGATGACGGGCAAGGCGGCACGCCCCTACGTCCGTTTCTACACGGTCCGGCACTTCTGGCCCGACCGCAACGAACTGGACATCGAGTTCGTGCTCCACGAAGGGGACAGTCCGGCCTCCACCTGGGCGCGGGGTGCCCGCCCCGGCGAACCGGTCGGCATCCTCGACGAGGGAGCCACCTACAGCCCGCCCCATGGCGTGGAATGGCAACTGCTCGTAGGGGACGAGACCGCGGTGCCGGCCATCCTGTCCATCCTGGACTCCGACGAGGGCGCGTTGCCCAGCGAAGTGTTCCTGGAGGTACCCAGCAGCGCAGACATCCAGAAGTTGAACACACCACAGAACGTCAGCGTGCACTGGCTTCCGCGCGACGGCCGCCCCGGACTTCCGGGGCGCTACGCGCTCGACACCGTGATGAAGGCCGCCCTGCCGGCAGGGCGCTTCGCCACCTTCGTGGCGGGTGAGAATCACCTGCCCACGACACTGCGGCGGCACCTCGTCCATGAGCGCGGCGTCGACAAGTCCGACATCACTTTCGTCGGTTACTGGCGGCACGGCAGGGCGACTCCGGGATGACGGCCGCGGTGTCCGGTCAAGGCCGCCCGCGTGGACCGCCCTTCGCACCCCACTCCGCCAGCAGATCTCGCTGTCGCCCGGTGACTCCTCTTCTCCGACCGAAAGGAACAACTTTGAAGTCCCCAGACCCCGCTGACGCCAGGATCAGCATCATCGGCGCCGGACCCGGCGGACTGACCTGCGCACGCATCCTCCAGCAGCGCGGCATCGCGGTCACCGTCTACGACCGCGACCCGGGCCGCGACTCCCGCAACCAAGGCGGCACCCTCGACCTGCACGCTGACCACGCCTAGGTCGCCCTGCGCGAAGCCGGCCTGCTCGACGAGTTCTTCGCCCTCGCCCGCCCCGAAGGGCAGGAACTGCGCCAGATGGACCCGACCGGCGCGATCACGTTCCGCCAAGTTCCGGCAGCCAACGAACTCTTGAAGCCGGAAATCGACCGCGGCGACCTGCGCGACCTGCTGCTCGACTCCCTGGAGGCGGGAACTGTGCGCTGGGGCCGCTCCCTCGACACGATCAGCGGACCCGCCGATGGGCCGCGGCAAATGCACTTCGCCGACGGCACGAGCATCGAGACCGATCTGGTCATCGGCGCCGACGGCGCCTTCTCCCAGGTACGTCCGGCCGTGTCCACCGCCATCCCCGAGTACACCGGGATCAGCTTCCTGGAAGCATGCTTCCCCGACGTCGACGACCGGCACCCCGAGATCGCCGAACTGGTCGGCTCGGGCAGCGCCCACGCGGCTGATGGCGAACGCAGCCGGTTCGCCCAGCGCAACAGCGGAAACCAGATCCGCGTCTACATCATCCAACGCCTTCCCGTCGACTGGATCAGCGCAAAGGGTCTGACCGCCGAGGACACCGATGGCATCCGCGCCGTGCTGCGCGACGAGTACGCGCGCTGGTCGCCCCGCATGCGCCGGATGATCACCGAGAACGACGGCCTCTACATCCACCGCCCGATCTTCGTGCTCCCTGCCCAGCACACCTGGGACCACAACCCGACGGTGACCCTGCTCGGCGACGCCGCCCACCTCATGCCCCCGCTCGGCACCGGCGTCAACCTCGCCATGCTTGACGCCGGCGAACTCGCCCTCGCCCTCGCGAACGGAGCCACTGTCGACGACGCCATCCGCGTCTATGAGAAGACCAT
>NZ_JAAKZX010000081.1 GCF_011045025.1 Streptomyces ureilyticus | reverse complement strand
CCACCACGCAGAGCAAGCGGCGCAGCCGCTGACCACCGCCCACCTCACCCGGAGAACAGCACCATGCGCCAGATCGACCTCCACGCCGAGATCGCCCGACTGCGGCAACTCGGCAGCGACTTCGAGGACTTGCACGGCGAGATCCGCTCCCTCACCCTCACTCCAGGCAGCGACGCCCGGCAGCAGCTCACGTCGAAGATCCTGGCCACACACGCGCGGGTCCAACAGGCCATGGAACGCCTCGCCGCCCTCGACGGCAGCCAGTACACCGCCATATCCGGCAGCCTCCCAGCCCTGGAGGCGCTCTCCTCCATCGTCTCCGCCGCGAGTTTCGCCGCCTCCGACCTGGCCTGCGCGGTGGACGCCAACCCGCTGGAGGGCGCCCCGTTCCCCGGCCCGCCGGTCGATGCAGCAGCCGTGCGCAGGGTACGGCACGCGGAGGCGGTCCCCGCCATGGCGGAGCACCTCGCGGACGCCGCTCACCAGCTCGACCTGGCCAGCACCGGCTGCTACTACCTCGCCAGCGGCATCACCGGGGACCTGCAGCAGCACGCCGATCAGCACCAGGCCACCGCGACGCAGAAGATCACCACGCCCCCCACCCGAGCAGCGGCCGTGACGCCTCCCGCGACGAAGCAGTCCTCAGGACGCACGCGATGACCGACAGCACCCCAGACGACCCGCCGTCTCGTTCCACGCGGCACAGCGACACCCAGCCCTCCGGCCCTGCCGGACCGCCGTTCTCCACGTCCGAACTGTCGGCCATCGTGCGTCGTCTGACCTGGCAACAGCGCGCCGCCCTGCGGGTTCTGGCACGGACGCCCAGCCGGGTCCGACAGCGGAGCAACAGCTCGCACCATGTGGACACCCAGACCTCGTCACACATCGCGATCACCACGTGGCACGCGCTGGAACGCAAGGGCCTGGCCTACCGCGATCACACGGCCCACCCCGCATCCCTCATGGGGCAGCGCCTGGCACTGACCCGCAAGGGGCTGGCCGTCCTCAACCACATCTCCCCCGTCACGTACCCGTCCACGACGACCCAGCTCCGGCCACCCGCCCCGCCGCCGCATTTCACCTCACACCCCAGCCCCCGACAGGCCCAGGCACCCCACGCTCGCCGCCGCTGACCGACCGCGCGCCTCGCGACCGCTTCTCGGCATCCGCCCGCCCCACCCGCAGGGCCAGCCGCAGTACAGCCGAACATCGCCGGCGCCGTCCGGACACCGCACGCCTGCCGCCCTGCTGATCCCCCTCCGGAGTCCCTCTGTGCCCAACCCGCCTTCTGCCACCGAAGTGTTGTCGGTCCCCGCCGCGGACGGCACTCGCCTGTCCGTCTACCGCGACACCCCGGTGCGCCCGCGTCCCGGCGGCGCGACGGTCGTGCTGGTGCACGGCGCGTCGGTCACCGCGGACCTGTGGCGCCTCCACGCCCGGCACCTGACCGGCCTGGGTTTGACCGTCGTGCGCTACGACCAGCGCGCGCACGGCCACACCCCGCGCGGCCAGGCACCGCTGACCATCCGGCAGCTCGCCGACGACCTGCACCAGATCCTGTGCGCCGTCGCCCCCACCGGACCGCTCGTGCTCACCGGCCATTCCCTGGGCGCCCTCGTCCTGCAGGAACTCGCCGCCCAGCACCCCCAACTCCTGCCCCGCATCCGGGGCATGGTGCTGCTGTCGGCCACCGCACACGGGGCAAGCGTGCTGCCCGGCCGCGGCCCGCGCGCCCTGCTGCTGGCCGCCGGACGCAGCCTGTTCGCCCTGACCTGCACCCACGCGCCCCAGGCCGTGGACCGGGTGCGACGCCTGCTGCCCGACACCCACCGCTACACCCTCACACCCCGCCCCAGCACCAGGCCGGACCACGGACCGTCGCCGTGCCGCCACGGCGTACGCCACACCCCCACCGCCGCTCTCGCCGACCTGTGGCAGTGCCTGCGCCGCTACCAGCCGGGCGACGCGACCGCGCTCAACCAGTTCGGCGGGCGGCTGCTGCTGATGGCCGGCGCGGACGACCGGCACATCCCCGCCGCCCGCACCAGGCAGCTGGCCGAGCGCCTGACCGCCGCCCGCCGCCCGCCTGGAGATCCTCCCCCGCGCCACGCACGCGCTGCCCGTCCGCCACCCCGCGCTCATCAGCGCCCGCATCGCCCACCTCGCCGCCGGGCCGGACCCCTACCCTCCTCACCCCCAGGACCGATCATTTCCGAACTCCCTGCTTTCCGGGCAATTTCACTAGGCGCGGGTATCCAGTCCAGCGCCATGCTCGCCCTCTCCGCACCGGCATGCTCCCGAAGGTCGACTACGCAATTTTCGCCGACACGGGCTGGGAACCGAGAGCCGTTTACTCCCATCTCGACCGGCTGGAGCGAGAAATAGCCAGACCCGCAGGCATACCCGTTCTCCGCGTATCGTCCGGACACATACGCAAGGACGCCCTGGACCCCGACCACAGGTTTGCGTCGATGCCGCTCTATGTCCTGAACAAGGACGGAAAGCCGGGGATGACAAGGCGGCAATGCACCGGGGAATACAAAATTAAGCCGATCAAGAAAAAGGTCCGCGAACTCCTCGGCTATCCCTACCCGGCACGCATCCCCAGGGGCGTCTTCGTCGAGCAGTGGGTCGGCATCTCCACCGACGAATTCCACCGGGCCAAGGACGCCGACGTCAAGTACATGCGCAACCGGCACCCGCTCATCACAGATATGGGCTGGTCGCGGTCCGACTGCATCCGCTATCTGACGTCGCTCGGCCTGGCCGACACCCCGAAATCTAGCTGCCTCGGGTGCCCGTTTCACGGAAACGCCCAGTGGCGCAATATCCGCGACAACTCCCCACAGGAATGGGAGGACGTGGTGGAGTTCGACGCGGCCATCCGCAAGGGAAACGCTCGCGCCAACGCCACCGGCAACCCCCTGCTCGGCGAGGCGTTTCTCCACCGCTCCCGCGTACCCCTCAGCGAAGCCCCGATCGATCACGTCACCGCGGCCGAATGGGCGGCGATGCAGCAGGAACTCACCGACAGCGGACCGGACCTTCAGGAGTTGGAGCAGGGCGTCGTCGACAGCTGCTCCCCGTGGGCCTGCCGCGGTGACGTCGCGCCGGTGCAGGACGACTTCGGACTGGCCACTTGACCATCCTGGACCTGTTCGCAGGACCGGGGGGATGGAGCCACGCACTTGACGTCCTCGGCGTACGGGACGTGGGCTTGGAATGGGACGCGTGGGCCTGCAAAACCCGTGCGGCGGCAGGGCAGTTGACCATTCGCACCGACGTGGCCATGTATCCCGTCCGGCCGTTTCTCGGACGGACTGGCGGACTGATCGCGAGCCCGCCCTGCCAGGCATGGTCGATGGCCGGCAAGCGCCTGGGCCTGGTGGACCAGCCCCTGGTCCACCAGGCGGTCGCCGACCTCGCCACCGGCCGCGACACCCGCGCACAGCTGCTGGCCGCCTGCCGTGACGAGCGTTCCCTGCTGGCGGCCGAGCCGATGCGCTACCTGCATGCCCTCAACACGGTCGGCCAGCCGGAGTGGGTGGCCATGGAGGAAGTCCCCGACGTGCTGCCGCTGTGGCGCCAGTACGCGGCCATCCTGCGCACCTGGGGATTCTCGGTGTGGGCGGGCATCCTGAACGCGGCTGATTACGGGGTTCCGCAGACCCGCAGGCGGGCGATCCTGCTCGCCTCCCGCACCCGCACCGCCGAACCGCCCACGCCCACCCACGCCAAGACCGCCGAACCGGAGAGCCTGTTCGGGCCGGGCCGCAAGCGGTGGGTGTCCATGGCCGAGGCCCTCGGCTGGGGCGCCACCGACCGCCCCGTGCCGACCGTGTGCGCCGGCGGCGGCCCCGGAGGCGGGCCCGAGCCGTTCCCGTCCGGCTCACGCAAGACCCTCGCCGACGCCCGCGACCGCGGCACCTGGACACCACGGCCCGGCTCGGGGGTCGTCCTGCAATCCCGCCGTGAAGGTGCTGGCCGGGCACAGCGGCACGGGACCCGGGAGAACCGCTCGGCAGTCGCCCCGGCACCGGCCTTGACCGCCGAGGAGCACCGCTGGTCCTGGTCGCTGCGCAGCAACAACCAGGCGAACGCCACGGTCCGCGGCCTGGACGAGCCCGCCGGCACCTTGTTCTTCGGCCACCGTGCCAACGAATGCACCTGGGTTGCCGAACCCGCGCACGACCCGGACGGCAACGTCCCGGCGCCGGATCCCATCCGGATCACCGCTCAGGAGGCCGGCGTCCTGCAGTCCTTCCCCGCCGGCTACCCGTGGCAGGGCAACAAGGGCCAGCAGTTCTCCCAGATCGGCAATGCCGTGCCGCCCCGGCTCGCCGCGCACCTGCTGGCCCCGCACCTCGGCAAGACCCTCACCCCCGACGACTTCACCCTGGCCGCCTGATGCCCCACCCCACCGACCCGCACGAGGACGACGACCTGGACGACCTGCCGCTACAGCGGCCCGTGCACTACGCCGAGCAGGCCCTGCTCGGCGCGCTCCTCCTCCACCCGCACCGGCTGGCCGAGATCGGCGCCCTGGACGCGGAGCACTTCAGCAACCACACCCACGGCGCCCTCTTCGCCTCCATGCGCACCGTGCCGGCACCGGATCCGGACCAGCACCTGAAGGACACAGCCTGGCTGAACACGGTCCTGGATGCCGCGCGCCCCGAGGCTCCCGGGCTGACCGCGTCCTACCTCCACACCCTGATCCAGGTCTGCCCCTGGCCCCAGCACGCGGCGGCGTACGCGCGGATGATCCGCGCCGACCACGCCCGCCGGACGCTGGGCGCCCACGCCGAACGGCTGGCCCTGGCCACCACCGACGCCACGCTGCCGAACCCGGCCGCCACCACCCTCACCCAGGCCGACGCCCTCGCCCGGTTCCTGGAGGACCTCGCCGGACAGTTCGCCCCGCACCCCGGCTCCCTGCCCCGCACGCCGCTGCCACCCGAGCCCCCGCGGGACACCGGTGAGGAAGCCCTGGACGAGGAACGGTTCCTCCTCGCGAGCGCGACGGCGCACCCCGCCGAGCTGACGCAGATGCGCTGGCTGCTGCCCGAGGACTTCGCCCTGCCCCTGCACGGCGCCCTCTGGCAGTGCCTGACCACCCTCGCCCACCGCGGCGGCCCGGTCGACCCGGTCACGGTGCTGTGGGAGGCCCAGCACCGCGGCCTCCTGAACGCCAATACCGCGCCCACCGACCTGATGGCCCTGGTCTCCACCCCCGTCGGCCCGCCGGAGTACTGGGGCGAGAAGGTCGTCCAGCGTGCCCTGCTCGCCCGCGCCCACGCCGTCGCCACCCGGATCACCACCTACACCGACGACCCGGCCAACACCCCCCACCAGCTGATCACCGGCAGCCGCCGCGCCCTGGCCGACTTCCACGTGCTGCGCACCCGGTGGAAGTACGCCGGCGCGCCGGCACCGACGACCAGACCCGCACGGACCAGGGCCCCGGCGCCACCGCGGGCCGGCCCGCCACGCACAACGGCTCCGCCCGCCTCGCGCATCTCCCGCTGACCGATCCCGACCGCCCGTGGCCGGGCCCTCCGGTCCCGTACACAGGCCGAATCGAGCGATACCCCTTTGACGATCCCCGCCATCGACGCACACGTCCGTCTCGACACCCACCCCGCCCACTCCAGTGCCGTGACCGCCACCCTCACCGGCACGCGACACCGCACCGCCCACGCGCTTCTGGCGGCCCGCGGATTCGAAGCCGTCGACGAGCACACGCTGGTCCTGGCCCGCATCGACCACGAGGAGCCCTACTGGGCAAAGAAGGCCGCCCAGGCGCTGACCGGCGAAGGCATCACCACCGAGATCACGCCCCGGCTCCGCGAAGCCATCGACGAGGAATGGACCTGGGCCAACTACCCCATGCCCTGGTGCACCCGCGCGGAAATCCGGGAGGTCTCCAACGCAGCCCAGCAGATCCATGACGACATCCGCCACGGCCGCCTCGTCATCCACGCCCACGCCGACGACAGCGGAACCACCGTCGCGGTCGGCACCTACCGCGACAGCGCCAGGAGCGTGTACCTCCACGGCGAGAACCACCTGCGGCAGATCGCCGACACCTTCGACTCACCCGCCCGGGCCCTCACCGCCTTCGAACGCCTCCATGGCGACACCATGCGCCCCGGCCCCGCACCCCTGACCGACACCGAACGCCAGACCGCCGAAGCCCGCACCACGCTCGGCGTACCGGCCGCCGCAAGGCCCGAACAGCCGGTCCAGCGAACGGAAACGGTTCCCGCCTACGCCGCCGACCCCGGCGACCACGACGCCCTCCTCGACCACTTCCTTGGCGCCCACGGTGACTGGGAGAAGTGGCGCACCTGGTCCGACAACACCACCCACGCCGTCCACGAATCACAGACCCTGCGGGTCGAACGCGTCCACGAGGCCCATCCCCGCGAGACCGCCTGGACCATAGCCGCCTACGAGAGCCCCGTCAGCGAACGCATGTGGCACATGACCCTCACACCCACCGTCCCCGCCCCCGTCGTCAAATCCCTCCTCGACGCCCTCGGCACCGGTGACGCATGGGAGACCGCACTCGGCAGCCCAATCACCGACAAGCAGATCACCGAGGCCACCCAGCCGCTCACCGCCGCCGGCTGGAGATCTGCCGTAGACGGACACTCGCTGCGCTGGAACACCCAACAAGGAGATGTCGGCGTCCAGTTCGACACCTTCGCCGCCCACAACCCCCACAGCCCCCTCCACACCTGGACCCTCTGGGCCGGCCCCGACATCAACAGCCCCACCTGGGCCATCCACGCCTCCGCCTACACCCCCGCCGGTCTTCTCGCCGATCTCGCGGAGGAACTCGCGCACGGCACCGGGACCCGGCGCAGCAGCCCTCCCCACTCCGCCCAGCGCACCAGCCGCGTCACCGCCACGCCCCCGCCTGCGGTACCACCGAGCGCTTTGATTGCAGGCCGTCGACGCTGACCGGCGGTCAAGCAAGCACTGAGCCAGCCCATGACGGACCACCCCAGCCGCAGAACCCGCGGCCGCATTGCCATCCATCACCCATCGACACGGCTTGCCCTTCACCGTCACAGACTTCTTGGAAGCACACAATGACCTGCAACATCACCAGCGATGACCAGGCCGCTCTCCTCCGGAGCAGAGCCCCCGAACACCCGCAAAGCCGCCGCCTACGGGCGACCGAAACACCGCGGCTCCAGCCGGACGCGGACCAGGAGGACACCGCCAGATGACGGTCGCCTTCGTCCTCCAAGGCGGAGCCAGCCTCGCAGCAGTGCAGGTCGGAATGCTGCGCGCACTAACCGAAACAGGCATCCGACCCGACCTCGTCGTGGGCTCCTCGGCCGGAGCGCTCAACGCCGTCGCCTTCGCGCAGGACCCGACGTCAAACGGGCTCGACCAGCTTCGCCAGTTGTGGATCCGCGCCCGGCGCGGCGATGTGTTCCCCCTGTGCCCGCTCTCCCTCACCGCCGGGCTCACCGGGTTCCGCGACAGCCTCACCGAGCCGGACCGGCTGCGCGCCCTCATTGAAAGCGGCCTGCGGATCCACGACCTGCAAGACACCACGATCCCCACACACGTTGTCGCCACCGACACCCACACCGGGTCGCCCGCGGTGCTCTCCGAGGGGCCAGCCGTGGACGCTCTGCTGGCCAGCGCCTCCATTCCCGGAATCCTGCCCCCAGTTGAACGCAACGGACAGCTGCTGGTCGACGGAAGCCTCTCGGCCGACATCCCGATCCTGCAGGCCGAGGCACTCGGCGCCACCACGACCTACGTACTGCCCTCGCTCCTGACGCCCACGCCGCACCCCCGTGCCGCCGGAGCACTGCCGATCCTGATCCGCACCGTCGCCATGCTGCTCGGCCGGACCTCAGCCAGCGATCTCGCCGCCGCACGGGGAAAGGTCCACGTAGTACCGACCCCCCAGGTACGGCGCGGGCTCAACCCCCTGGACTTCCGCCACGCAGCGGAACAGATCCGCCTCGGCCACGACACGACCCGGAACTGGCTGGCAGACCACACGGCAAGCCCCGGCCCACAGAGGCTGAACGACGTACCCCGACTGCCAACCAGGAACCCCGTTCGTGGGACAAACCGTGGTTGCGTTGTGACCCCTCGTAGAGTTGACGAGGACTGGACATGAGCGCGGGCACTCCGACGGGCCTCACAGCGAGAGCGAAGCGCGGGCGGGGAGGGAGAGGAACTTGACCTGCCCCGGCGGCCCGGGAGCGACTAGGCTTGCTCGGCACCCGCGGATCTCGACCGGTCGGCGTACGGGCATGTGTGAGGAGTGCTGAGCAGCGAATGACGGGGACGCCCGAGCGGATCGGCCGGTACACCGTGGCCAAGGAACTGGGCTCGGGCGGCATGGGAGAGGTGTACCTCGCCTACACCCCGGGGGGTCAGCCGGTGGCGGTGAAGCTAATCCGGAGCGACAAGCTGGACCCCGTCACGCGCGCCCGCTTCGAGAAGGAAGCGTTGATAGCGCGCACTGTGGTCGGCACCAACAGGGTGGCGCGGTTCCTGGAGGCCGACCCGTTCGCGGACCGGCCCTGGCTGGCCATGGAGTACGTGGCCGGACGCACTTTGCTGGCCTGCGTGGACCAGGACGGTGTGCTCCCCTTGCCGCTGGTCGCCAGTCTCGGCGCATTGCTCGCCGAGGGGCTGAGCGCCGTGCACGCCGCGGAGCTGCTCCACCGGGACCTGAAGCCCCAGAACGTCATCATGGGCACAGAAGGCCCCATCATCATCGACTTCGGGCTCGGGGCGTTCATGGACGCCGCGAAGGAGTCCTTGTCCCACAGCGGGATGATCATTGGGACGGTGCGCTGCATGCCGCCGGAGCAGGCGAGCGGGCATCCGAAGGTGACTCCGGCGGCGGACGTGTACGCGCTGGGCACGGTTCTGCTGTACGCGGCGGCTCGCCACTACCCGTACGACGGTGCGGCGTGGGAGGCCGTCGCCGTGCAGGTCGCGAATCCTGATATCGGCCCGGATCTGAGTGGTGTACCCGAGGGGCTCAAGCCGCTGATCGCGTCCATGCTCGCCCACGTCCCCGAGGACCGGCCGACGCTGGACGACGTTTCCAGGGCGTGCACGAAGTTGCTGAAGGCCGCCGGAGCAGCGCCGGCTGATGCACGGCTCGCGCTGATCGAGCATACGACCGCGGGCGGTACTCCGGATGCGGCCCAGGAGCTGTTGTCCGCGTCGTTCGAGAAGCTGCTTGAGGACCAGGCCAAGATCACTGACGACGCGGGGCTGGACTCGCCGCTCGACAGTCCGCGAGAAGCTACTGAGGCCGAGGAGCCGGAACCGCAGGAGGCGGAGCAGGACGAGCCGCAGCCCGGCTCCGGTGAGAAGGCCGTGAAGCCCAAGGCGGAGCCGAAGGCACGGCCCAAGGCCGTAAAACCGCCGGCATCGAAGCGGGTCGCGGATGAGCTGCGGGCGGAGTACGCGGCGGATACCGCGCTTTGATGGCCAAGCTGTCAGTGCCTGGTGGGAAGCTGGGCGGACGGGCGTATGGGGTGGGCTTGGACGCTGTCCTTACGTTGGGTGAATGGTGAGCGGTGCGGGGCGCGCCGTGGGTGAGGAATCGGAGCGGACGTTGAAGGTCGAGGCGGGGGCCGTGGGCGGGCAGAGCGATACGGCGGGGGATGCCCGGGAGTCGGACGAAGTCTCGTCAGAGGAGCGGTCGCCTGACACTGGCGGGTACGCGGCGGGCGCTCAGGTGCTGATCCGGGACGAGTTGTGGCTCGTGCGCAACTGCCGGGCCACCGACCGTGATGGATGGATGGTCGAGGTCACCGGCATCTCCTCGTTCGTCCGCGGGATCGACGCCACCTTCTACGACCGGCTGGATGTCGTTCAGGAGCTGGACCCGCGCGAGACCGAGCTGGTGGCGGATGATTCTCCGAATCACCGCAGATCTCGTCTGTTCCTTGAGGCGATCATGCGGAAGACGTTCCTGCCGCAGACCGAGCACGGGCTGGCGCTGGCGGACAACTTCCTCATGGACCAGCAGGTCCACCAGCTGCGCCCGGCGGAGCTGGCGCTGTCGATGAAGAACCCGCAGCCGCGGATCCTGATCGCGGATGTGGTGGGTCTCGGTAAGACCCTGGAGATCGGGGTGCTGCTGGCGGAGCTGATTCGGCGGGGGCGCGGCGAACGGATCCTGGTGGTGACACCACAGCACGTGCTGGAGCAGTTCCAGCGCGAGCTGTGGACCCGGTTCGCCATCCCGCTGGTGCGGTTGGACTCCACGGGCATTCAGCGGGTGCAGCAGGAGATTCCCGCGGGACGGAACCCGTTCGCGTACTTCAAGCGCGCGATCATCTCCGTGGACACCCTGAAGAGCGACGTGTACGCCCACCACCTGGACAACACTGACTGGGACGCCGTCGTCATCGACGAGTCCCACAACCTCGTCAACCGCGGCACGAAGAACAACGCGCTCGCCCGCCTGCTGGCACGCAAGACCGACGCGCTGGTGCTGGCCTCGGCCACCCCGCACAACGGCGACGCCGCCTCCTTCGCCGAGCTGGTCAGGATGCTGGACGAGGCGGCGATCGCCAACCCGTCCCAGTACGAGGTGAAGGACCTCAGCCACCTCTACATCCGGCGTACGAAGACCTCGGCCGAGGTCCGCGAGTCCCTCAAGGGGACCTGGGCGGACCGCGGCCCCTCCCAGCCCCTGCACGCTCCGGCCACCGAGAAGGAGCTCGCGGTCTTCCAGGAGCTGGCCACACGCTGGATCCCGGCCGACCCGGCGGCGCCGTCGGCGAGCCGGCATCAGCTCGTCCCGTACCGGTTGCTGAAGTCGTTCCTGTCCTCGCACAAGGCGCTGCTGGCGACGATCAAGACCCGGATCGGAAACCTCGACAACCCGCCGCCCGACAAGCCCGAGAACGGCTCGAGGACGCGGAGGCGGCCGGAGGACCCGGCGGTACGCGAAGCGGCGCGGAAGGTCGAGCGGGATGCCCTGGTCGACCTGCAGCACTTCGCCGAGCAGATCGAGGACCAGGACTCGGCGAAGCGGGCAGCGCTGCTGGACGAACTGCGGGAGCTGGAGGTCGGCCCGGGCTCGGACACCCGGGTGGTCGTGTTCTCCGAGAGCATCCCCACCCTGAAGTGGCTGGCGGAGACCGTCCCGGCCGCACTCGGCTTCAAGCAGACCACCAGTCCGGACGAGAAGAAGCCTTGGCTGGGATACGGCGGAGCCGTCCAGGTCATGCACGGCGAGGCCAGCACGGATCAGGAACAGCAGGACATCGTCGAGAAGTTCGGGCTGCGCGATGACCCGGTGCGCATCCTGTTCACCGGCGATGTCGCCTCCGAGGGCGTCAACCTGCACCAGCAGTGCCATCTGTTGATCCACTATGACCTGCCGTGGTCCCTGATCCGCATCGAGCAGCGCAACGGCCGTATCGACCGGTACGGGCAGGAACACCGGCCCGAGTTCCGCGCGCTGATCCTCACCAGTGACATCCCGTGGCGCACGGACGAGACGACCGGACAGCCGCGAACCCTGGATGACCGGCTGGTGGGCGAGAAGCTCCTCAGGCGTGAGGAGGAGGCCCACAAGATCGAAGGCTCGGCCGAGGCGGTGACCGGCCTGTACCGGGCCAAGGAGGAAGAGAACCGCCTCACCCAGGACCTGATCGCGGGGCGCACCGTCGAGGAGTCCATCAAGCAGTCCCAGCAGGGCGGGGCCGCCTTCCTGTCCGGGCTGCTCGGCCAGGTGGGCGCGGTCCACGAACACCCCGAAGTGGCCCGCGCGGTCGTGCCGAAGCTCTTCCGGTCCACCGCCGACTACTTCGACGAGGCGCTGCGGCAGATCTCGCGTCCCAACCCCGAGGACATGCTGTCGCTGCGGCGCGACGACGACGGCACCATTGCCTTCGAGCCCCCGCGGGACCTGCTGTACCGGCTCAAGGCACTGCCCAAGTCGTACCTGGACGAGCAGCAGATCCTGCCGCGCAAGACCGAGCCGGGGCGCATGCGCATCACCTTTTCCAAGGACCTGGCCGGCGCGCGCCTGAAGGCGGCCCGGGAGACCACCGCGTCCCAGTGGCCGAACGTCTCGTACGTCACCGACATCCATCCCGTGCTGGACTGGCTCACGGACAAGGTGCTCGTCGAGATCGGCCGGCACAAGGCCCCGGTGCTCGCCGCCACCGTGGCTAGCCCGACCTTTCTGGTCCAGGGCATCTACTCCAACGCGCTGGGCAAGCCCACCATCGTCGAGTGGATGGCCGTCTCCGGCCTCCCCGACAGCCCGGACGTCACGAGGCTGACCGCCGACGTTCTGGAGAGCTACGGTGTCGGCCCGAACATGCCAGGTCGCGCCACGCCCCGCGACCTGCCGGGGCTCAGTGCGCTGGTGCCCGACGCCATCGACGCCGCACAGCGTCAACTCGCCCTCCTTGAAGGCGTGTACCGCGAGCAGATCGAAGGGACCCTTGCTCCCTACCGCAAGAAGGTCACCGACTGGCGGCAGGACGCCCTCTTCGCCAGTGCACGCCCGAAGGAAGCGGAGCTCGAACGTACGGCCAAGCGGCAGCTGAAGCTGGTCAAGTCCCTGGAGACGACGGGTGAACCGATGCTGCGCCTGCTGGCCGTCCTCGAACCGCAGACCGCCGCCGAAGGAGGCACCGAACGATGAGCACCGACTTCGACTCCTTCACCAACCGCGGCGAGTACCTGTCCGCGCACTACTTCGCCGACCAGCTCGGCACCGACCTCAAGAAGGGCCTGTTCGCCACCTGGGCGCAGCGCGAGGGCGACGAGAACGACCCGCGCAAGACCCCGCGCGAGCTGCTGCGCACCCTGCGCACTCCCTACCTCGCCGAGGAACTGCGCGGCTATTTCGCCAAGACCACCCAGGCCGACGCCGACGCCGAAGCCCGCCTCAACACGCACAGCAACCCCGAGTGGACCAAGCGTCTCGCCGAGTGGCACCAGATGGTCCTGCGGGCCCTCGGCTACGGCACCTCCTCGGCCGAGCTCACGGTGCACCGCGCCGGCCGCGACCACACGTTGCCCGTCGCCTATCACGGCCACGGCATCATCGCCCTCGACTGCGGCTGGTCCGCCGACAACGACGACGCTCTCAACCCCGACCGTGCCGGACGGCTTCTGTCGCCCCTGCGGGTCAGCGCGAGCGAGTCGTACGAGACGGGCGCGGCCCTGGCCTCCTGGCTCTTCCAGAGCGAACTCGGCGAAGCCGGCGGCCCGCACCCCCGCTTCGTGCTGCTGCTGTGCGGCGGCGTGATCCTGCTCGCCGACCGCCACGCCTGGAACGAGGGCCGCTACCTCGCGGCCAACCTTGACGCCGCCCTAGAACGCAACGACCGCGCCCAGCTGGGCGAACTCGCCACCATCGCCGCCCTGTTCAGCCTGGACATGCTCCGGCCCGGCGAGAACGACACCAGCCGCGCGATCGACGCCCTGCTCAAGTCCTCCGGTGACAACGCGGCCGGCGTCTCCAGCGAACTGCGCTACGGCCTGCAGCGCTCGGTCGAGATCATCGCCAACGAAGTCCTGCACCGGATGGCGGAGCCAAAGAACGACGTCACCCCGGCCGACATCGAAAGCCCCAAGATCCCCTTCGCGCGCGAACTCACCCGCGAAGCGCTGCGCTACCTCTACCGCGTCCTGTTCCTGCTGTACGCGGAGGCCCGCCCCGAACTCGGCATCCTCCCCGCCGACGACGGGTCGTACGAGGCCGGCTACTCCATGGCCCGCCTGCGCGAACTCGTCGAACGCGACGAGGAACTCGTCGAAGAGGAGGCCAAGAACGGCTTCCACCTCTTCCAGTCCCTCGACGTCCTGTTCAACAAGGTCAACTTCGGCCACCGTCCGTACGGCACCGAGCCCGACGACGACCAGACCGGCGACGACGAGGAGACCCGCAAGGCCAAAGCGGCCCGCCGCAGCGAGGACCGCGGCCTGCGCTTCGAGGCCCTGCGCAGCGAACTCTTCGAGCCGACCGCCATCCGCCTCATCGGCACCGGCGTCCTGGACCCGCGCAGCGACGAGGACAACGACCCCCGCTGGCTCGACCTATGCCTGCGCAACGAGGCCCTTCACGAGGTGCTGCGGCTGCTCACCATGAAGAAGGGCAAGCGCGGCGAACGCGGCGGCTTCATCTCCTACCGCAACCTCGGCATCAACCAACTCGGCGCCGTCTACGAGGGGTTGATGTCCTACACCGGCATCATCGCCGAAGAGGAACTGTGCGAGGTGGCCCGGGGCGGCGACCCGGAGCAGGGCTCCTGGCTCATCCCCTCGCACAAGCAGGACCAGTACCCCGACAAGACCCTCGTCCAGTACGGGGAGGCCGACGCCCGCAAGGGGCTGCGCGGCGTCAAGAAGTACGACAAAGGCTCCTTCGTCTACCGGCTCGCCGGCCGCGACCGGGAGACCTCGGCCTCGTACTACACCCCCGAGTCGCTGACCAAGGTTACCGTCGAACTCGCTCTCAAGCATCGTCTCGACCAGGGGCGGGACGAGAGCGGCAACGTGATCAAGACCCGGGCCTCGGAACTGCTGAAGTACAAGATCTGCGAGCCGGCTCTCGGCTCCGGCGCATTCCTCAACGAAGCCATCAACCAAGTCGCTGACGAATACCTGCGCCGCCGCCAGGAAGAACTCGGCATCACCATCCCCACAGCCGACGCGATCACCGAGAAGCAGAAGGTCAAGGCGTACATCGCTCTGCACAACGCCTACGGCGTCGACCTCAACGCCACCGGCGTCGAACTGGCCGAGGTCTCTCTGTGGCTCAACACCATGCATCCCGGCATGCAAGCCCCCTGGTTCGGCCTCCACCTGCGCCGCGGCAACTCCCTCATCGGCGCCAGGCGCGGGGTCTACGCAGGCGACGACGTCGCGAGCAAGGACAAGGCATGGCTGAAGGCCAAGGGCGCCCTCGCGCCGACCCCGCTGCCCTTCCTTAAGGACGGCGAGCCGCAGCCACTGCCTGAAAACGCGATCCACCAGTTTGTCCTTCCATGCCCGGGCTGGGCCGCGGTCACGGCCTCGAAAGAAGCCAAGGAACTCGCCAAAGAAGGCGCGGAACAGCTCGCCGCCTGGAAGAGGGGCATCCTCCAGCGCCCGCAGCGCAGCACCGCGCACCTAAACAAGGACGGCAGCCCCAAGCTCAACCCCAAGACCAAGCAGCCAAAGCAGGAAACCCGCTCGCAGTTCACACGGCTGCGGGACGTCGCCCGACGCGTCGAGTTCCTCTGGTCGGCCGTCGTCAAGCGCATGGAACTTTCCGAACGGGAGATCGCCCGCCGCATTCATGTATGGCAGGCCGATCCAACTGACCCTGAGTACGCCTTTCTTCAGCACCCCGACCAGGCAGTGCCCAAGGAGAAGGTACTGGAAGACCTCTTCAACGCCGTCGATACCCCGTACTGGCGGCTGAAGACCGTCATGGACGCCTGGTGCGCCCTGTGGTTCTGGCCGGTCGACAAGGCCGGGCTGTTGGACGGCACCAACAGCGAGTACGTGGCACCCGCCGCGGTCAACGACGCAGACGGCCTCAGCGAGGTGCTCGGAGGGATGCTGCTGATCGGAGAACAGCCCGACAACCAGGATGTCGCTCCCGATCCCCAGCCCGTTGCGAAGCCGACGCCCGCACCACAATTCGTTGAGACGACGGCACTGTTCGCACTAGGCCCTCAGCAGACCAGCTTTGAGGGCCTGGAACTAACCTCGAATGACGAAGGGATCGTGGAACTACAGAAGGTTGGGGCGACGAGAGCGAGGAAGGTTGTGGCGAAATCGCAGGAGCCGGAACGGCGACGGGTCGTCCCGCTCAAGGACCTCGACGACTGGCTGGAGTTCCTGGAGGCCATGCTGGGCAGAGCCGACGTGCCCGACGGCAACACCCTAATCGACAGTTTCGAGAGACTCGAGGAACTGAAGGGCTTCGAAGAGACCCTCCCCGGCTTTATGGGCATGGATGTCGGCAACCCAGAGGACCGGTTCCCCTGGCTCCGCGAAGTGCGGGACATTACCAAGGAACAGGGCTTCCTGCACTGGGAGCTAGAATTTGCTCGGGTTTTCACAAAGGGAGGCGGATTTGATCTCCAGGTGGGCAACCCGCCATGGGTGAGGTTGGAATGGTCGGAAACATCCATCTTGGGCGAGTTCGACCCTTGGCTGGTCGTCGCCGATTCCGGAACATCTGACGAACGGGATAGGCGACAGAGCGCCCTGCTAAGCAACCCAAGCATCGCGAAGAAATATCTATCCGAACGAGCACAAGTCTCCGCAATCACTAGTTTCCTCGGGTCGTCTGTCACGTATGAACTATTGGCTGGAGGCCAGCCAGACTTTTATCAAGGTTTCATGATCAGGACGTGGCACAACGCGAACCAAAATGGGATTATCGGATTCATTCATCCGGATGAGCATCTAAATAGCCCCAACGGAAAGAGGCTTCGTCCCGAATCATACAAGCGCCTACGCGTACACGGAAGCTTTGTCAACGTCGCCAATTGGGCTTTCGCTCCTCCCGTTGGACGCAAGAAAGAATTCTCAGTCAGCGTATACGGACAGCCTCGGCAGGTTGGCTTTTTCCATGCCAGTAAGCTCTATTCTGCCGCGACTTTCTCTGATTCGTTCTCCCATGACGGGTCCGGCCCACTGCCTGGAATCAAAAATAAGAGGGATTGGGACCTGAGGGCGCACCGATCACGACTAGTTTGGGTCGACATTGATCAGCTCTCGATCTGGCAGTCCCTCTTGGAGAAAGGGGCGGATCCGGTCCTGGAGACGCCTTTGCTCCACCCCGTAACGACCGCAGAAGAATCTGCCGTGAGGGCACTGGCGCTTTCACCCAGAAGGCTGGGAGGCGCGGGGTTCCAAATCGCCCGAGGTTTTGATGAGTCCGGGGCGCAGAGGAACAGGACCATTGCCAAGAGCCCCGGCTTCCGTGACTCGCTTTCTAAAGTAGTAATTAAGGGGCCAAATTTCTCTATCGCGACACCGTTTGCGAAACAGGAACCCGAAACTGGAAACTTCGACCGACCAGTAGACCTGACCAGTCTGAGTGAGTCGCCTCGATACTCGACTGAATTTGCGCGAGCCTGTGATGTTTCCTCCTACGTTTCCCGGCAAGAGGAATGGGTGGACTCTCGTGGTGAAAATTTGCCGTATACGGCATTCTATCGGGTGTTCTGGCGGGAAATGACGAAGGCTGATAATGAACGCAGCCTATTTGTTACCCTGATGCCGCCTGGCCCTGCCCACATTCATGCTGTTCGCAGCGCTTCTGCACCTTCGGACGAGCTGACAACTCTGACAGCAGGGTTTTGGTCAACACTGCCACTAGACTATCTGCTACGAGTAACCGGGCGGGATCATATGGGGAACGCCGAGGCAAAGATCATGCCAGTCCCTGATGAGCGTCATCCCCTTGCTCTCCCACTGCTGGTTCGCACCATGCGGATGAACTGCCTTAGCGAGGCGTACCGGAAGATTTGGCAGGACCTGTACTCCCTGGAATGGGAGCGGGAAGAATGGGCCGTACAGTGGTCGACGCGCCAGCAGCTTTCGCCAAATTCTCCAGAATGGGGCTGGAATTCTCCATTGCGAACCGAGCAAGACAGGCGTGCAGCTCTGGTTGAGATGGATGCCCTTGTTGCGGTATGGCTTGGGATGAGCCCAGATTCACTCGCGGCCAT
This sequence comes from Streptomyces ureilyticus, assembly GCF_011045025.1. GTDB lineage: Bacteria > Actinomycetota > Actinomycetes > Streptomycetales > Streptomycetaceae > Streptomyces > Streptomyces ureilyticus. The sequence continues at coordinate 21,636 of NZ_JAAKZX010000081.1, read as the reverse complement.
TTATAAATCCCGGTATGGCACGCTCTCAAAATATGAGGATGCCATGTATTTTGATGCCTCTGGGAACAGAATCTCGGCTGACCGAATTATTTGGGGACGGCGGCAGGAAACTCAGACCTTCTCGCAACTTAGAGCGCACCTTGCGGCTCCGGAAAGCGTTCCGCCCCCAGACGGTTTTACTCCGCCCTTCTACAAGGCGGACCGCGAGGCGGAGATGCGCGAAGCGCACGCCGTCTTCCAGAAGCGGCTCGACGATGCGATCGCGCGCGGTGAGTGGGACCCGGTCAAGCAGGAGGTGCCGAAGCCGTGAGGCCGACGCTGGAGGCGCGGGGGCTCAAGGAGAGCCTGCTGCAGTACCTGTCGACGACGTACGCGTTGACGGACGAGGGGGCACGCGAGGCGCTGCACCGCTTCCTGGGGGACGAGACGACGGGGATGTTCCGCGGGCCGTACCTGCGGATCCGGACCCCCTTCACCACTGCAGGCGACGAGTGGCGCAAGCACCTGGAGTGGCAGCGCGAGGGGTTCACGCCGTACGCGCACCAGGCAGTCGCGTTCGAGCGGCTGACGTCCGCGAACGGGCACACGCCACAGCCGACCCTCGTCACCACGGGGACGGGCTCGGGCAAGACGGAATCGTTCCTCTACCCGGTGCTCGATCACTGCCGCCGAGAGCGGGAGGCGGGGAAGACCGGCATCAAAGCGCTGTTCCTGTACCCGATGAACGCGCTCGCCACCGACCAGGCGCAGCGCATCAACGACCTGCTCACGCAGAACGACGAGGCGCTCGGCAAGCTCTGGGCGGGGCTGTACATCGGGGACCGGGCGGCGACGCAGTACGAGAAGGTGCGTACGCGGCGTTCGGACATGCAGCTGTCGCCGCCGGACATCCTGATCACCAACTACAAGATGCTGGACCTGCTGCTGCAGCGCGAGGACGACGCCCCGCTGTGGCGGGAGGCGGACATCCGGTACGTGGTGGTGGACGAGTTCCACACGTACGACGGTGCGCAGGGCACCGATGTGGCGATGCTGCTGCGACGGCTCGCGTCCGCGGTCGGCATGTCCGAGAAGGGGCGCCCGCTGGGGCGTATCTGCCCGGTGGCGACGTCGGCGACGCTCGCGTCGGGAACGGACGAGGACGGGGTGACGCGCCTGCTGGAGGTGGCGAGCGACGTCTTCGGTACTCAGTTCACGGCGGAGTCCATCGTCGGGGAGAACCGGCTGTCGGTGGAGGAGTTCATCCCGCTGACGGACGTGAAGATGCAGGGGCTGCCGACCCCGGATGAGCTGCTGGCTCTGCCCGATCCCGCTTCCGGCGCGGAGGCGATGCTCGATCTCATCAACGCGGTGACCACGGTCCGCGATCCGGATCCGTTCCTGCTGGGCGAGAACCTGAAACGGCATCTGTTCACCCGGGCGGTGATGCAGGCGCTGGACGGTGAGGTGAAGACCGGCGACGAGGTGCTGGACGTCATGTGGCGGGCTGGCGCGGCCGGTTGGGCGGAGGCGGTGGCCCGGCAGCCGGAGAAGGCGGCCGAGGCGCTGGCCCGGTTCGTGGCGCTGCTGTCGTACGCGCGCGACCCCCAGTCGCCGCCCGGGGAGCCGCGCCCGTTCGTGCACGTCGAGGTGCACCAGTGGGCCCGGTCCGTGTCCCGGCTGCTGCGTGGCGTGCTGCCGTGGCCGAAGGCGGAGTTCCGCTGGGACGCGGCGGGCATGGCGGACGCGAGCGCCACGGACAGCGGCCGTACCGCGCCGGTGACGACCGCGACGTCCGGACAGAGCGCCAACCTGTTCCTGCCGGCCATCTACTGCCGGGACTGCGGGCGCTCGGGCTGGGCGGTGTTCTCGCCGGAGAGCGATGACCATGACGTCCAGTTCGACACCTTCAAGATCCGTCGCGCCTCCCTGGGCCAGGACAAGGCGCGGGTACGGAATCTGATAGCCGCGACCGAACGGGAGGCGCGAGAGGGCTCCGGGGCGGCGCCGATGACGGCCGGCGGCAGGGGTACCAGTGCTGCCTCGGCATCGCAGGGCTCGGGCGGTTTGCTGATGGTGCTGGACGGCGCGCGCAAGCGGCTGCGGCTGCCCGATCCGCTCAACGACTACGACAAGGACACCAAGGAGCCGCGGCTGACGGCCCGCGACTCGGCGTTCGTGCTGGTCAACTTCGGTGGCACGGTGGCGAACACGGCGGCCAGGGAGGACTGGTGCCCGGCATGCGGAGAGCGCAACGCCATCCGCTACCTGGGCACCGGATCGGCGGCGATGGCCGCGGCGTCGATCACGCAGCTGTTCACGGGCGGAGAGCTCGACAAGAAGCTGCACGAGGACAAGACGCTGATGTTCACCGACTCGGTGCAGGATGCCGCGCACCGGGCCGGGTTCGTCGCGAACCGTTCGTACACCTTCTCGCTGCGCGCCCTGCTGGCCAAGCACCTCCGGTACGACGAGCCGACACCCCTGAACGACCTGATCGCGGGCGTGGTCGAGGCCACCACGGACAAGGACACGCTGGCCGCGGTGGTGCCGCCGGATCTGCACGGTTACAAGGGAGTTGACCGGCTGCTGTCCGGCCAGGGGCGCGGCGGGAGTCTGCCGACGTGGCGTCTGATCGGGCAGCGGCTGGCGTTCGAGGCGCTGATGGAGTTCGGTTTCCGCTCGCGCAACGGCCGCACCCTGGAGCTGACCCGGACCGCTGCCGCGCAGGTCCGTATCGACGATGCGGCGGCCGTCGTGGCCCTGGTCAAACGGATCCACGAGGAGTGCGTGCGCGACGGCGTCCCGCTGATCGCTCAGGACGACGCACGCTATCTGGCGTTCGTGCGGATCTTCCTGGAGCGGCTGCGCACCCGGGGTGCGGTGGCCCACAAGTGGCTGAGCAAGTACGTGGACGAGGCCGGCACCAGCCGCTACTTCATCTGGGGCAAACGGGCGCCGGGCATGCGGGCCTTCCCCCAGCGCGTCGCGGCCCCGGTGTTCCTGCTCAGCGGGCCCAAGAACGGCAGCGAGTTCGACTTCGCCACCGGCCGGCTGTCCTGGTACGAGCGGTGGGCCGGGCGCTGCCTGGGTCTCCCGCGCGAGATGGCGCCGGAGTTGTGGAGCCGGCTGCTGCCGGAGCTGGCCTCGCTCGGCCTGCTGTCGGTGCGTACCCCGGGTGACACCTCGGTGCGGGTGTACGGGCTGAAGCCGGGCAACATCGAGGCGCAGCTGCTGGACGACGAGCAGGTACGGCACGCCTACGTGCGCTGCCCGGTGTGTTTCTGGGAGCAGACGGTCCACCCGTCCCTGCTCGACCAGTGGCACGAGCAGCCGTGCCCCTCCTACCGCTGCCGCAACGGCCGCCTGGTGGCCGGCGACCGGCCCGAGGGCTTGGGCGTGCACCACCGGGACCGCGACTACACCGACGACTACTACCGGCGTCTGTACCGCAAGGCGGGCACCTATCAGGTGGTCACCGCCGAGCACACCGGGATGCTCACCCGTCCGGAACGCGAGAACGTGGAAAAAGCCTTCAAGCGCCGCGAGGGCTTCAAGGACCCCAACGTCCTGTCGTGCACCCCGACGCTGGAGATGGGCATCGACATCGGCGACCTGTCGGCGGTCGTGCTGGCCGCGCTGCCGCGCCGGCCTGCCAGCTACGCCCAGCAGGTCGGCCGGGCGGGACGCCGCACGGGCAATGCGTTCTTGCTGACCATCCCCGACCGGCGGCGCCGCGACCTGTACTTCCTGGAGCGGCCCAAGGATCTGATCGCGGGCACGATCGTGCCCCCGGGCTGCCATCTGTCGGCCATCGAGATCCTGCGCCGCCAGTACCTGGCGCACCTGCTGGACCTCGCGGCCGCCGGACGGCTGGTGCGCGCGGACGGCATCGTGCTGCGGGCGCTGCCGCACAAGGCGCCCCGTCTGTTCGGGCCGTCGGGCTACCTGGTCGACCTGGTGGAGCTGGCCATCGCCCAGGGCGAGGAGCTGGCCGACGGTTTCCTGGAACTGTTCCCCACGGGTGTCAACGACCAGGCCAAGGCCGATCTGCGCGCCTACGCCACCCACGACCTGCGCGCCAAGGTCGAGGAGGCCGAACGGGAGTGGTTCGGTGGCCAGCAGGCGCTGCGGGCCCGGCTGCGTGAGATCGACGAGGCCCACGAGGACCTGCACGACTCCGATCCGGACCAGGCCCGGCAGAAGGCCGAACTGGACGCCGAACGGCGCGGAGTCGGCCGCCGCCTGATGAACCTGGGCGAGACCTCGGCCCAGACCGCGCTGTGTGACCTGGGGCTGCTGCCCAACTACGCGCTGATCGACTCCACGACCATCCTGTCGGCGACGCTGTACGGCGAGGACGGGGTGGACGCCAAAACGGGGCAGGTGAGGTACACCTCCACCACCGACTCCTACGAGAGGCCGCGGCGTATCGCCCTGGAGGAGATGGCCCCGGGCAACACCTTCTACGTCAACGGACACAAGCATCAGATCACCGGCCTGGAGATCGCCACCGGCGGCCGACAGGAGTGGCGTACCTGGCGGGTGTGCCCGGGCTGCGGGTATGTGCGTACCGAGGACGCCGCCGAGGACCGGTCGCCGTGCCCGCGCTGCAAGACCAGCCATATCGCGGACGACGGCTCCTGCCTGTTCCAGATCGTCGAACCGGCGACCGTGACCTCGCGGGACAAGCGGGAAGACGCCCAGATCCGCGACGACAAGGACGACCGGGACCGCCGCTTCTACACGGTCGTGGACGCGGTCGACATCCCGGTGGAGGACATCGAGCCGGGCTCCTGGCGGCACGCCAGCCAGACGTTCGGCGTCGACTACTGCCGCAAGGCGATGATCCGCCGGATCAACGTCGGACCGGTCCGCTACGACGCCCCGAACCGCGACGACTTCGCCGGCCACCGGGTGCGCCTGAACCCGTTCCACGTGTGCACGGCCTGCGGCGCGGCCACCGCGGACGGCCAGCCGGTCTTCGACCACGACACCGACGCGCTCGACTCCCTCGCCGCCCGCAGCGGAGCACTCAAGCACCACCGCCCGTGGTGCCCGCTGCGGCGCGGCAAGAAGGACGGCGTCCGGCAGGAACCGGTCCTGCTCGCCCACAAGTTGGAGACCGAAGCGCTGCGGGTCCTCATCCCCGCCGCCACCGCCGACGTCGACGCCAAGGTGCACTCCTTCCGGGCCGCCCTGCGCCTCGGCGTGGACCTGCACTTCGGCGGCGACCCGCAGCACCTGGCCACCACCGTCGCCTCCATGCCGGACAACGAGAGCGGAGAGCGCCGCTGGTTCCTGGTGCTCTTCGACTCGCTGCCCGGCGGCACCGGCTACCTGGACCGGCTCACCGACCCGATCGCCTTCCGCGACACCCTGGCCGCGGCGTACGAGATGCTCAAGGAGTGCCCGTGCGCCGAGGAACAGCGCCGGGCCTGCCACCGCTGCCTGCACCGCTACACCCCGGAGCCCTTCCAGGACATCGTCTCGCGCCAGGCCGCGCTGACCATGCTGGAGTCCCTGCTGTTCAAGCAGGACGGCTCGGACGGCTGGGAGTGGAGCGAGGTCGACCACACCGGACTGGTCGGCCTGGACGCCCAGGTCGAATCCGACCTGGAAGCCCGCTTCCTGGCCGCCCTGCGCGACTGGGTGAAGGTCACCGACGACGCCTCCCTCGACGAGGACGGCCACGCCAGTGGGCATCTGCGGTTCACCGACGGCCCCGGGGTCATGCACTGGCGGCTGACCGCGCAGCAGCAACTTAGAGGCACCGTCACCGACTTCACCTTCACCCGCATCGACGGCCCGGCCCAGAGCGTCAAGGTCTACCTCGAAGGCTTCCGCTTCCACGCCAGCCGCGAGCACAACCAGATCGCCACCGACGCGGCGAAACGCACCCTCCTGCGCGCCGACGGAGAGATCGTCTTCCAGATCACCTGGGCGGACATCGACCTCTTCGAAAAGCGCCCCACCCGTACGCAACCGGTATGGCCGCCGTACCGGGCCACGGCGCAGGAACAGGCCAAGACCGCCTACGAGCAGTACGGCGGCCAGCGCGCCCACTTCGCCGACGCCGTCTTCGCCAACCCCATCAACACCCTGATCGCCTACCTGCGTGAACCGGATGCCGACCGCTGGGCCCGCCGGGCCCGCGCCCTGGTCACCGGGCTGACCGCCCAGCCGGGCACGGCCCCGGTCACCTCGACCGGGCGCCGCAGCGAACTGGTGGCGGCCCTGCGCGGCCAGCTGGCCACCTTCTCCGCCGCCGAACGCCACGACAAGCCCGTCGTGGCCGATGCCGCCGGCATCGGCCCCGTCCACGTGTTCCGTACGCAGGACGAGACCGGGCTGCCGCTCGTGTTCGCCCTGGACGCCGCCGATCCCGAGGCCCTGAAGTGGACCGCGCTCGCCGTGCTCGACGACTCCGAGGCCGTGCTGGACACGGACGAGCACAAGGAGCGCTGGCGGTCCTGGCTGTACTGGACCAACCTCACCCAGTTCCTGTCCCTGGCCGGCGGTGACGGCGTCCAGCTCGCCACCAGCAAGGCCGCCGACTTCGAGGTCGAGGTCCTCGCGGTCTGCGGCGGGCTCGGCGAACTCGACTCACTCATCGGCGCCCCCGCACCCGTCGTGCCCGAGACGCCCGCGACCACGGTCACGCCCGTCGATCCGGAACCCGGGCACGACTCGGCCGCCGAGGCCGCCGTCGCCCAGGCGCTCCGCGACACGGTCTGGGACGCGGACATCCTGGAGATCCTGCGCGAAGACGCCGACGAGGCACCAGACTTGCTCCGCCTCGCCGAGACGCTGGCCGACCGCGGCAAACAGGCACCCGTCTTCGGCTACGAACTGGGCACCAGCCGCTGGCAGGCCGACTTCGCCTGGCACACCTCCGCCCTCAAGATCGCCGTTGTCTCCGCCCACCAGGGCGCCGACGACGCCGAGGCCCAGCGCCGCGACGCCGCGTACGCCGAGGACGGCTGGACGGTGCGTACCGCCGCCGAATGGCTCGCCCACCTCGACGAACTGCTCGACCAGCTCCCCGACACGGAAGAAGGCGCGCCCCGATGACCGCCCGGCTCAGCCTGTACCGCAAAGCCGAACAGGAGCTGTACAAGCTCGACCGCTCGGTCAAGGCCCAGTTCTACGACTTCTGCCACAACTTCCGGAACAACCCCGATCTCCCGGGGCTCAGGAAGAAGAAGCTCAAGGGCGACTCCCGTATCTGGTCCGCCCGCGTCAACCAGGACTACCGGGCCCTGCTCACCCCCACCGGGGTCGACGCGGACGGCGCCGAGAACTGGCTGGTCATCGCCGTCCGGCACCGCAAGGACGTCTACGAAGAGCTGCAGGTCGCCGTCAACCGCGTCACCGGCGAGATCGAGTTCGTCGACCTCGCCGTCGTCGGCGACAGCGCCCTGCGCAGGGTCGGCATCACGCTCACCCCGGCCGAACCGGAGGAGCAGGCCCCTGAGCCCGAGACTGTCCCCGAACCCGAGCCTTCGGCGCCGGCGCTGCTGGCCGCGTACGACGCCGGGCAACTGCGGGGGCTCGGCGTCGCCGAGCAGCTGATCGAGCTGGCCCTCACGGTGACCACCAGCGCCGAACTCGACCAACTCGTCGAGGGCGCCCCCCTGTTGTCGAAGGACATCCTGTACGGCCTGGCCGCCGGGATGGACATCGACGAGGTACGCCGGGAGATCACCGCACCCGTCGAGCTCGACCAGAAGCCCGATCCCGACGACTTCGCCACGGCGCTCTCCCGCACGAAGGTCACCACGGTCGACGACGCCGTGCGCGCCGTCATCGAGGAGGGCGACTTCCGCGCCTGGAAGGTCTTCCTCCACCCCACCCAGGAACGCATCGTCCACCGCCACTACAACGGCCCCGCCCGCGTCTCCGGCGGCCCCGGCACCGGCAAGACGATCGTCGCCCTGCACCGCGTCAAACACCTCGCCGAGCAACTGCCCCCCGGCCACAACAAGCCGATCCTGCTGACCACCTTCACCAAGAACCTCACCACCGACCTGCGCCTGCGGCTCGCCTCCCTCGTCGAACCGGACCTGCTGGCCCGCGTCGACATCGCCCACATCGACCAGCTCGCCGCCCGCGTCCTGGGCGAGAACACCGCACCCGGACGCGGAAAGCAGCGCGTCTACGACCACGTGGCCCTGAACGAGATGCGCCAGCTGCTGGCCGAACTCGACGACCCACGCTTCGAGCCGGAGTTCCTCCTCGAGGAATGGGAGCAGGTCATCCTCGGCCAGTCGGTCCCCACCCGCTCCGACTACTTCAAGGCCCGCCGCGCCGGCCGGGGCCGCGCGCTGACCCGCCCCGAGCGCAACCACATCTGGAAGCTCATCGAGCAGTTCACCGCCCGCCTCGACAAGCTCGGCGTTGAAACCTGGGGCCAGGCCGCCGAACGCGCCGCCCGCTTCGAGATCGAACGCGCCGCGAAGATCAGGGCCCGCCGCGAGTACAAGGACGAGATCGGCGGCAAGGACCTCATCCACCGCGACGACAGCTCCGGCATGCGCTATCTCGGCTACCGCTACCGGCACATCGTCGTCGACGAGGCCCAGGACCTGCGCCCCGCGCACTGGAAGATGCTGCGCGCCATGGCCGACCCCGACCAGCCCAACGACCTGTTCGTCGCGGGCGACACCCACCAGCGCATCTACGACCACCAGGTCGCCCTCGGGGCTCTGGGCATCAACATCCGCGGCCGCGCCGCACGGCTGACCCTCAGCTACCGCACCACGAAGGAGATCCTCGCCGAGGCCCTCCGCGTCGTCGACCCCAAGAACAAGAACCTGAAGGTCACGTACGACGACCTCGACGACGGCACCGACACGCTCGCCGGATACCGTTCCGTCCTCCACGGTCCCAAGCCCGACTTCCAGCGGTACGACACCTGGAACGACGAACTCGCCGGACTCGCCACCACCCTGAGCACCTGGCGCGAGGAACTGTCCACCGACGACCACGGCGCCCCCCTCGACCCGAGCGGCCGCATCGCCGTCTGCGTCGCCGACCGCGACATGGTCAGCCAGGCCATGTACTACCTGGCCACCAAGGCCGGCATCACCTGCGCAGAACTCACCAAGGACGGCCCCAAGGGCGACGGCGAAGTCCACGTCGGCACCATGCACCGCTTCAAGGGCCTCGAATACCAGCGCCTCGCCATCGTCGGCGCCAGCGACGGCATCATCCCGCGCACCAGCGTCATCGAGCGCTACCGCACCGAAGACCCGCCCCGCTACGAACGCGAGCAGCGCAAAGCCCGCTCCCTGCTGTTCGTCGCCACGACCCGCGCCCGCGACGCCCTGACCATCAGCTGGCACGACAAGCCCAGCCCCTACCTGCCGATCTGAGCAGCCCTGCGCTCCGGTGCCGTACGCCTCGGATGGCGCACGGCACCGCCCCCCGGGGCGTCTACGCCGAAGGAGTCCCGGCCTGGGAAAGCGAACTCGCCTCATAGCGCAACTGATAGGTGTGTACGCCAGCGCCGTTCACGCGGTAGAGCGTGATCGTGGACAGGAACTGCTCCTTGACCTCGACGGTGCGGCGGCGTTCCTTCTCCTCCACACCGCTGATCCACTCCTCGATGTGGTGCGGGAGTTTGAAGGCAAGTTCGTAAGCGTCGACCGCGTCGGCGGGCGACAGCATCCACTCCGCGGCGATACCCGTGCCCCGCCGCCTGATCCGCACGGCGTGGTCCGGCCTGGCTTCCGCGTACTCCAGAAACCGCTGATGGTCATCCGTGGCGAGCGGCAGGACGAACGGTGCGGAAGGAAAGCCCAGGAGCAGCTCCACGGCGCTGCGGCCACGCAGGGCTTCGGCGAATTCGGACAGGGCCGAGGCGGCCGCCTGCATGAATTTCCCGTCGGGCACGGCCGGCTGCGGCAGCAAGTGCAGCGGGGAGGTCCCCAGCGCCCGCCGCAGTTCCGTACGCATCCAGTTCACGGGAAAGGGGCTCTTCCCGGGAAGGTGCTGCTGTGCCTTGAACAGGCTCTGCACGGTGGTTCCGATGTGGCCGAGCAGCCAGACGAAGGAAGCACCGGACAGGTCCACCAGGGAGATCTGGTGGGCGAGCGCGTACTTCTGGGCGTCTGGGGAGAACCCGCTCGCGGAGAACAGGGCGTACGAGTACTTGTACCGCTGCCGCGGCCGTGTCCCCGGGCCCGTCATGAAGTTCTCGTTCACGTCGTGCACCACACCGTGAGCGTTGCGCACCTTGTCCAGGCCGCAGCGCTTCTGCTCGTACTTCGCCTCCAGGAACAGACGTACGGGCATGGAGAACGCCGGAGTGAACGTGAACTCCCCGAGCACATCGACCTGGTGGAGCGCACCTCGTCCGCGGACCCGGAGCGTTTCGCCCTCACTGACCAATTCGACTGGGTCCTGGCGCTCATGGACGAGCAGCCGGTAGCCGCTGGAGCGCAGCAACCAAGCCAGCGACTCTTCCAGCAAGTAGCCCCGTAACGAGGAGTCCTTGAGCACCCTGGCACCCTCTCTCCGAACCGACCACGCACAGCCAGACGCGATCATCTCATCCGAGTAGCCGCAGGTGGCCTTTCACGCGAGGGGCTCGTCGGTGCGCGGCCGGTAACTGTCCCCGCCCGCCTCCCACTTCGATACCGCACCGTCGCTCACGCCCAGGTAGGCGGCGAATTCACGGACGCTCAGCCGTAGGGCATCGTCGCGCAGCAGGCGGGCACTCCGGCAGAACGAGCCGGGTTCGATGATCTCTTCGTCCTCGCCGGTGGGCGGCTCGAACCGGGCGTAGAAGTCGTCCAGCGCCGACTCGGTGACGGTCAGCGCGTTGGCGTCCTCACGACCGTTGCGCTCGTTCAGACGCCTCAGCAGCTCCTCACGGGGCACGGGGAAGTACAGCAGCCGAGGGTGGCCGCCCGCTTCCCGGATGAGCTGCCTCCACTCGTCGCGTTCCTTCCGGGTCCACAGCCCGTGATCGAGCACGGCGGACCGTCCGGCGGCCACCAGGTCGACCAGCTCGTTGCGGACCTCCGCGACGACGGGGGTCTCGAGGGCGAAGTAGTCCCGCTCGGGGTAGTCGACGCCGTAGCGGCCGTGCCGGGCGTACACGCGCTCGTCCACGGACAACCGGGTCACCCCGGCCGGCTCCAGGCGGCGCTTCGCGTACGTCGTCTTGCCCGAGCCGGTCAGCCCGACCAGCAGGTACACCACTGATCCCTCCGTCCGTCCCGGTCCGGCTTCCTGGGTGGGCGCCGTCTTCACCTGTGTCTCTCCTTCACTGCGGCGATCCTCCTGACCAGCCTGCCACCCGCCGTCCTCGCCGCGCGGGCCGAACCCAGGTGCACGCAGCACATGAGTCTGAGAACCTCGATCACTCAGTGCCGAGAGACCAGGAGCCGACCCCTTGATCATCCTCGATACGTGCATCCTCCGGGGTATGTCCCTGGACGACAGCAGCGCCGACTTTCTTCGGACGATTCGAGCCGTCGGCGTGCACGGCGTTGCTGTTCCCTGGATGGTGATGGAGGAGCTCGCCGCTCAGCACGCGGTGAAGTACAGGGAGAAGCACGCTGCGGCAGCCGCGGCGATCGAGTCCGTCGCCCAGCTCACGCCATGGGGACTGAAGGCCAGACTCGACCCATGCGATCTTGAGCGGATCAGGGACCACTGGCGAAAGGCGTACAGAGAGATCGCTGAGACGATCCCTGTGAGCGAGGGTGCCATGCGTGAAGCTATGTTCCGTGAGGCGAACGCGCTCCCGCCGTGCAAGGCGTCCAAGGGGGCCAAGACCGGTGCCAGGGATGCATCGATCTGGCTCTCAGCGGTCGAGTACGCCCGAGAACACCCCGAGGAGACGGTCTTCTTCGTCAGCTCGAACACGAAGGACTTCACGGACGGCTCGTCCTACGCCTTCCCGATGGACGAGGACGTCGCGGACCTCGGCGACCGGTTCGTACACGTGACGAGCCTCGATGAAGTGGTCTCCCGCCTCACGGAGCCTGCCGAGACCGATGACGTCTCGGTCGAGGCGGCACTGAACTCCCCGAGCAGCTACGACGTCATCAGCGAGGCCGCACTCAGGTTGGGCGCTGCCGACGGGACGCAGCGCGCCATTCGGTGCACCACAGGCGCTTGGCCATTCGACGGGACGCAAACAGACCTCGCCAGCCTCTGGCTGACGAAGCCGGTCATCAACCTGAGCTCCTACCGAGATGTGGCGTCGTACCGCATCGGAGACCACGAATGGTGCACGGCGACAACGCGCTGGGTCGTGGGCGCCGTTGCACAAGTGGCAGGGTCTGAGCGGATCGCGCCGGTGGCGTGCGCGTGGGAGACGCGTGTTCTTCTCACACCCGGAGGCGATGAACCGCGCCTCACGATTCTGCGCAGCGCCGAACCAGAGCCCCTCTCCGTGAACGACCTCACAGCCCTGCCGGACTTGCAAACTGAGTACTCGTCCCTGGTGGGCGCACTGGCAGTGCTGGAAGACGACGCCATCAAGAACGTACGCGAGCGCGTACAAGGGGGTGAGATCACCACCTTGGAAGCGGTCCTACTCGCCGCCACGCTGTTCTGGGGACCCTATGGCGCTAAGCGGCGCAGCCGCGCTGGGGGGTGAACTCGCCTGTGACTGACCATGGCGCGGGCCTTCCCGTTGACGTACCGGGACGCGGCGGGCGTGAGCGCGCGGGTCACGACTGACCTCCGGTCGTGCAGTGTGGGCATTCGTGGCGGACGTCAGGGAGTGGGCGGCCAGTGAGGCAGGCTTCGATCTCTTCGTCTGTGGCGTCGCCGATGTAGCGTGCGCAGCTGTTGCAGGCGCGCTTGACGCGGATGCGTGTGCCGCCGGAGCTCAGCCGCCGGTCCGGGCTGTCTGGGCGGGTCATTCGGCGGCCTTGCGGGAGTCGTCCCAGCGGTTGAGGAGAGCCTTACCGCCTGCGACGGCGAACCACTCGATGCCGTGCACCAGGAGCGGCGTCTCGTGCCGGGTTCCTCGGTAGCCGGCGGCGGCGAGGACGACGAGCACGGTAAGGCTGATCATGTCCGCCCCTTGGAGAGGATCTTGCGGTTGCGACCAGGCACTATAGGTCATTCGCTACAAACCGCGCCTCAGAGATGATCACCGGCGGACGTTCCGATCTCCCGCGTGTGTGGGCGCACTTGGCACCCAATCCGCCGCAAACGCCGGGAACGGCCGATCTGCTACAGTCCGCGGCCCGCGCGCCTCGAGCGGAGCGCGGGCCGGAGAAGGCACAGGCGGTCATGCCCGCTGCCAGCGTCCGGACGGCAGGGGCCGCACGTCCCCCCGCCGGTCCCCCCTACAGGCTTCCGGGCCCCGCAACCCCGAGCGCGGGGCCCGGCAGTTCGTTGTCAGTGCCGTACGACACGATGCGGCGCATGCCCACCCTGGATGACCTTCCGCCGTACCGCCGGGCCAAGCTGCTGTGGGACTACGCCCATTTCGGCGTCTACCGGGTCGAGCAGATAGTTCGCGACGAGGCCGGAAAGCCGTGCGGTCTGTCCGGTGTTCCTGTGCCCGCCTCGCCGCGGGTGGCCATCCTCGGGAGCGACGGGCGCCGTCACCTGATGAGCGACGGTCAGCTGATCTGCGCCGAGCGCGCCTCGAAGCGAGGGTGGGAGCACCAGCAGCTCTGCTTCTGGGGGGAGACGCCCGAAGGGCCGGTCGAGGATCACCGGGATGGGGAGACGTACCAGTCGATCGAGCGCAGATGGCTGGTCCAGGCTCTCGACGAGGGCGTACCTCCGGACTCGGTACCGCCCGAGCAGCGGTGCCAGGGCGGCCTCTACGGGGGTTTCCACTACTGGCCGCCTCCCCGGCCAAGACGGCGCCGGTCCGTCGGCTGCGCGCCGCTCTGGTCGAAGCCCTCGGCCCCGACTGCCACCTGTGCCACGCCCTGCCGGGGGCAATGGTCGATCACGACTACGCGACCGGCCTCGTGCGGGGCGTGTTGACCGAACTAACTTTAGTGTTTGTGCAGGTCAGTTGGGGTTCTGCTAGCTTTCCGTTATGCCCGGTGAAGAACGTCCCGGAAGGGATCTGAGGAACTTCGTCTTGCCTGAAATGGGTAAGCTGCTGGAGACGGGAGATCCCTGGGAGCCGTACCAGCTGCTGGACCCGTTTGGGAGACCGGTCGAGCCGGTGGCGGTGTACTTCAAGGACCTGATGGCCGGGCCGTACTCTCCGCTGACCCCGCCGTTCGTACGGCATGGACCTGTTGCGATGGTGGCGCCATCTGTGGGCGTTCGGGATCGAGTGGGACCGCGCGACAAGAGAGGACGCCCGGGATTTCCCACCTTCGGCTGATCGCCGGAGCCTTATATTGACACCACGATGCGCTCCACCACGCAAAGTAAATGTCGCGCCAGGACTACCTAGATTACTTCATTAGCCGCCCCAATGAACAACCCTGCATACCGACTCCAGTCGCGCCGCATGTCTTCCACCCTACTTCTTTGGCTGGCAGACGGTATTTCATCTTCCATGCGCACCCAGGAGAACAGCAGTAGCCACAGCGTTCGAGCCGTCTCCTCATCTCGCTCCACGGCCTCTGCGATGGCATTGCCCATTGGGTGCGCAATGTTCAGGGAAAGTATAACTCTGCCACCAATGCGTTTGACAGAAAACATGTCAGGGCCGGTCCAGGCGGCTGTCGCAAATACCGCGCCAAAGTCCTCTTCTTCGGAGTTCTGCCCGTCGTTCGATGAGGACTCCGGGGCGGCCGCCGATGTGTCTGGCGCGTCCCATTCAGGATCGGATTCCGCAGTCGACGTCGCTTCGAGGTCGGGTGCTGAGGGGCTCAAAGACTTGGGAGTCTCGGCAGCCGGAGGGGGAGGGTTCCCTGACCAAAGGTGGTTGAGCGACTCGTCTACGACTGGCACTATGGGGGCCTCGAATCCGGACTCACCGTAATGCGCGTCCACCCACAGGGAACGAAACCTTTCGAGCTCCGTATTGATGGATTCAGACCGTCCAATAATCAGCAGCGCCGCCATCATCGCCTGAAGCTTGACCCAGATCGGAAAGCTTTTGCCGTTAAGGATATTCGCAACTGCTTGGTGGGAGATTACGTCTGCGGCAAATGTTGCCTCTGCGGCTGTAGAGCTAATCCTTCGAGTCCCCGGGCATCCTGCTTTTCGGTAGATATCATGCACCGCTTCGAGCAGGTTGCGATGCTTTCCAGGTGGCAGCTCGGACTCCGTCGGCATTGAAATTTTTCGAGGTCTCCCGCCCACTTTCCCCCCAAATTGGTCGCGAGTCGGATCACGACGCCAACAGCTTCTCCGCCACCGCTTGAGCTATCCCGCCTGCAATGGCCGAGACCACAGCGACGATGACTGTGATGGCGACTGAGCGCCTCTTCTGTTGCTGGTCGGAATTATTCTCTGGCTCATGGCCCTGATCGCCGTCCATGCATCCATCCTCGACGGCCACCGCTGCCAAGTAAGCGACAGTGGACACAAGTTTACAGAACTTTACAAGCGTCCAACGAGGGCTTGGCGCCGCCTAGTTCATCCCTGAAAGGGCGGGGCCGGTCCAGTGTCGTGCTTGTCCGGGTTCTATCTGATGGATGCGGGATGAGGGCGTGCTTGGGCTAGGGGGCGGGGTGGTCCCCGTCCCCGGGTGGTGTGCTGTCGTCCCGCCGGGGCGGGTGTTGTGGGGTGTGCTCTTCACCAGGTGTGATGCTGAGTGGCGGCACTCCGGCTGCCGTTCATCCCTCCGCCGCGCCCGCGGTGGTGCTGCGGTGCGGCATGGTGTGGTTCGGCACACGACCGACGGGATCAATCAGAGAAACGGCCTTGCCGCGGTGCGGAGGCCAGAACTAGCGGCGATCGCGCGTCGGCCGTGGGTCCGGATGCTGTTCACGGCTCGTCCGTGCGGGCCAGGCAGCGGACTTCGCCGTCGCGTAGCCCGTAGTAGACCAGGGTGAGCAGCTTGCGGGCCGCGGCGGCCTTGGCGATGTTGCGTGCCTGAGGGCCGCGGCGTGCCTCGATGCGGTCCTTGTGGGCGCGCATCGGGGTGTCTTCGGGGGCGTGCTGAACGGCCTGGACGGCCGCCCAGCGCACCAGTTTGGAGCCCTGCTTGGTCAGATGTCCCCGGGTGACCTTCAGGTCGGACTCGCGGTGGCGCGGGGTGAGCCCGGCCCAGGAGCACAGGTGCCGGGGACTGGGGAAGCGGGTGACGTCGCCGATCTCGGTGACGAATACCGCGGCCAGCACGGGTCCGATTCCGCCGATCTTCTGGATCGCCCGGTAGCCCACGTCGTCGGTGAGGCGGGCGGATATCTCCTGGTCGAGCAGGGCCAGTTGCCGGTCGAGGGTGTCCATCACCTCGCGCAGTGCCCGCAGCCGGGCGGCATAGCCGGCGGGCAGTGGCAGCTCGTTGAGAAACGCGGTGCCAGCGGCGCCGAACAGGTCGCTCATCGGGACGGCGATGCCCTGCTTGGCCACCACACCGTGAGCCTGGTTGCGGCAGTTGGTACGCAGGTTCACCAGCTTGTGCCGACCGCGCACCAGTTCCCGCAGCTCCCGGGTCTCGGGCGGTGCCAGCCAGGCTTCCGGCAGTCGGCCCAGCCGCAGCAGGTCGGCCAGGTCGGCGGCGTCCCGCTCATCGTTCTTGACCCGCCGGTAGGTGAACGCCTTCACCCCCAAGGGATGGGCCAGGTGAACCTCGGCCCCGGCCTCGGTGAGTACGTCAGCCGCCCAGTACCAGCCGAGAGTTGCCTCCAGTACCACCTTCGCGCGCGGACCGGCCTTGGCGATCTCCCGCTTGAGCCGGGCCGGGTCGTTGTTGAAACGGACCATCTTGCCCAACTGCCGCCCGTCTTCTGCCATGCGCACCAGGACCGAGCGGCGCCGGTGCAGGTCCATTCCCCCCCACTGCACACCGTCGTACGGTGACGTCATCGAGGGCCTCCCCGAGTTCGTACTTCTGCCTGAGCCGAGCATCCTGCGCACCCGGCAGGAGCGGGAGGCCCCGCTCCTTTCATCGCATCAGAGAAGGGCTCCTGTGCAAGTTCTGCAACCGGGTCGTCGAGGAGTGTCCGCACGTGGACGGCTGCCCGAGGGCGCACTACATGACCAACCCGCCAGCGAAACACCTCGCACTGCCCTACCCGCCGTATCTGGCCTGGAAGCCGAAGGAGTCGACCAGGCAGCAGAAGATCGCGCTTCTCGGCTTCGATCCGCTCGCGGAGTGGCACCCGAGCCGACGGCCGGCCTCCGACACCGGTCAGAACAGCGCCATCGTCTCGACGTTGGCGGCCTCTTCGGGCTCGGCCGGGTCGAGGTCGAGGTCGATCTCAAGCTGCTCGCCGGGGCGCGGCAGGTCCACGATGTCCAACGACCCTGTGCAGGACACCAGGACGTCACCGAACTCGCTGGGGCGCTCGGTGGGGTCGTGCCGCCACAGTCGGCCCTTGCCGGGGCTCCCTGCGACAATCTTCCGGCCGCAGCAAGCGCACTCAATTCGGGACATCTTCACGCAAACCAGTGTCGCGGGGGCCGCCTGCCGCGTGCAGCGGACCGGGGACCCCTGCCGGGCTCTAGCCTGTCGATTCACACGAGCCCAGCGCCTTCACCTTGCCGGGTTTCCCGGGGAAGGCGAACCCCGTGTGCTTCAGTTCCTGGATAACGTCTTGCGCTTCCTCCGCCTGAGCGAGGAAGGTCGTCCCCCGAGCCCACTTCTGTCCGGCACGGTCAATGAAGGTGAGCAACGCGGTCTCCCAATGTGTCATGTCGCTCAGGCGCACCTCCTTTCTGTCACGCAGGAGGACGCCGGTCAGCTCAGATGCCTTGAAGGTCACCTCTGTGCACGGGGGCAGGTTGGCGTCGGCCAGCAGGAGCACGTGCTCCTTCCCCAGGTAGGTCACCAGAATGGCGATTTGTGTCGCGGAAACGGCGTCAGGCGAGCGGTTCACTAGGTGGAGCGCCCTGGACTGCTGCCAGTCCCGCTCCCCATAGAAGGAGTCCTCTTCCCAGAACGTCACGCGGGTCGCCTGATCGCGCGCTTTCCGCTCGTTGTCTTCCTTCGCCTGTTCAAGCTGCCCTTGTGCCACGACAGCGCCGTAGTACGTGGCGACGGCCGTGAAGATGAGGCTGCCGATTGCCGCCACGGCGCCTACCGCGGTGCCGATGGTGACCCACGGGACCCTCGTTCCCTGATCGCCGCGGGACCGCGCGCGGATCCGGGCAGGTGCCGTGCTCTGCCGGGCAAGCCGCGCCCGGCTCCGCCGCCGCTGATGGCTAGTCAAATTTCCCTCCCCGTGCCCCGTTTGCCATAGACGCTGCCACAGCTCGTGCGGCTCCCACCGGCTACTTGCCGATCCGCTGGCCGTACGCCGCCGGGTTGCGCACCCCGGCCGACCTGGCCGGGGTGCGGGGTCGTGGGCAGCGGGGCGTGAACGATGGCGCCCTTGTTGGCCTCGGGGATCAGGCCGTACACGAGGATGCACGAGGCGTCGATCCGGCCGGGCGAGTTCGGGTCGGTGGGCTGCCAGGTCGCCCACTCGTTTTCGAGGTCGGTGAACATGCCGCGCAACCGGACCCGGTCCTGCACCATCTGCTGGGCGACCGGCTCGGCCCTGAGCAGCTTGCCCTGTTTGGCTATGACGAGGTCGACCATCGGCATCAGCACGTTGGCGGGAATCTCGCCCTCCCGCTGCAACGTCTGCCACGACGTACGGATCGCCAACGTGCACATGTCGCGGCCGTAGTTGCCCTCGACGTAGATGATCGCCGCGTTCGTCTCGTAGGCGAGCATGCAGGCCGCGGTGGACCACTCGGCCGACGACATGGCGGCCGACAGGTCGTGCAAAAGACGCAGGCTGATGCGGTCGCTGCCCCGACAGGGCCTCAGGCCGTCCTGAGCCCGCCGACACCGAAGCGACAGCGGCGGCGGAAGGATCGCCCGTTTCGCCGTCGCTACTCCTTCTGGGCGAGATCTCTGCCATATCGGCGCGACAGGGGATCACCACGGCGTACGATCCAGCGTGCGGCCCGACCACCGCTCCCCGGAGATCTTCGGCCCTTTCCCTCCACGCTCGGGTGAACCGGTCATCCCAAACAGATGTGCGCGCAACCCCCATGGGTCTCACACATGTACGTCCCGGGCCGAGACGTGCGGGAGAACCATGAGTGCGTTCACGCAAGAGACTGTTCAGCGGCGCTGCCTCTACACGGGCGAAGGACTACAACAGGCCCGACGCGGACTCGGCCAGCTGCCGGCCGGAGCATCTGCCCTTCCCTCCGCGAAGTCCTCGGCCCAACAGTGGTTGGAGGCCCGCGTCCTGCTCGGTCTCCTGGAGTACCGAAACGTCCACACGCGCTACCCGTTGGGCATCACGGCCGTTCACCCGGAACCGACCTGCATCACACTGTGCGTGGAGAGCGAGGAACGCGCGGCCGAAATCCTCTTCAGCATGCTCCCCACCTACGCACCTGACAGCGAAGTCTGGGGAGTGCCTGGATTGCGCATCACCCGGCGGTTCCAGACAGGACTCGAGCTGCGGGTCCTCGGCCAGCCGGCCCGCCTGCGGCTAACGGGGTTGCCGTCCACGGTCTGGCGCAGCGCCGAAAACCGGGCCCTCGAAAAGTGGCTCGCCGGTGTGCAGATGTGTTGGCGCGCATCGGCGCGCGCCTGGAGCGGCGCCGAACGCGAGCACCAAGCCATGTGGGACGACGAGGACGACCACTTCGTCCGCGTGCAGCGCCGCGGGGCCTGGCTGGGCAGCGACCTTCTCCGTCGCCTCGGCCTGCTACACACCGTCGCCAACACATTCGTCGTCGACGGCTACGAGGGGACCGCGTATGACGTGACACGGCTGATCCTGCGCTCCTCGCATGTCCCCAACCAGGGGCCCGGCCCGCGCCATATCGTCTCCGCCCTCCTGGACCCAGTGTTCGGCCTGCCCCTGCGGCTCAAAAGGTTCCGCGGCGACACCGACGAAAGCTACGCCAGCGACCAGGACTTCGTTCTCGGAGACCCTGCGAAGACCGCCGTGCTGGAGCTGCGGACCACGCGGGAACGGCCGCCTTCCCGACTGCCGACCGATCTCTGGCAGTCCATCCTCCGCCGACTGCCCAGCGAGGGATTCGAGACAACCCTGACGCCCAGCACTCTCGCAGGGGCGTGCGGTCTCGAAGCGGAGAAGTGAAACCCTGACCCGGCGGCGCATTGGAGCCGTCGCCGCCAGTGATATTCAAGTCAACACGCCGTCTGGGCGGCGCGGAACATAGCAGTGGATCGCCGGTTGGCCAAACCGGCGATCCACCGGATCATTAGTGCTCCACCGCCGCTTTTCCCCGTCCACGCACGACGAAAGGCACCATCGCCACCAAACGACAACCGCACACTGTGCTTGCTCCGCCGCTCCCCGCGCTACGCCGCGGCGTAGCTGAGGCGGAACAGGTCTTGGGCGCGCTCCAGGTCCCGCTCCGTACGCAGCTGCACCTCAAGGTCGCCCGTGCCGTGGTGGCCGAGCCCCGTCACATCCCGGGTAAATCCGGGAATGAGGTCGACGGCCTTCGGGTCGGCCTTGAGGTAGACGAGGAGTTTGGTCTGCTGCGGCAGGCAGACGCAGGCGAAGTTCCGCAGCCGCTGGTAGGCGGCGTACTGCTTGCGCTGGACCCGGGTGACGCCGTCCCCGAGGCCGAGCAGTGCCTCGTCGATCACCCCGGCCAGCTCCGCCATCGCTCTGTCCTGCCTTCGGGCCGGCGGCGGCCCGGCCGCGCGTCGGCGGGCCCGCTTGGTAGCGGCCGACTGCCCGGTGACCGAAGCCACAGTCTCAAGGCCGATGTGCTCGTTGCCGAAGTACGTGTAGCGGACCAGGTCGATGCTGCGCCGGTGCTCGCGCACGGCGTGCGCGTCATAGCGGGTGAAGTCGCCGGCGACACAGATCAGCCGGGGTGCGCTCCACAGGACCTGAGACGCAGCCGAGGCCCCGAGCCGGTCACGGACCAGGTTCCGGAAGGCGTCCTTGTGGGCCATCAGCCACGACATGTAATAGAGGCCCTGGTTGATCACACCGGCGGCTGTGCCGCGCTTGTACTCCACCACCGTGGGAGCCCCGTTCTCGTCAAGGCCCAGCGAGTCGATCCGCCCGCCATCGACACAGTCGATGACGTACTCGCTCGCCAGGAACCGCACGCCCAGCATCGTCTCCATGTACGCCTCGATGAGGTCCTGCACATCCGCCTCGACCTCAGCAAGACGCGGCATGACCTCGGTCACGCCGCTGTTCGTCGTGTGGAACAGCTTCAGGCCCGACACCTTCCCCTCCTCGGCTCGAAGATCGAGAACGCCGGGGAGCGGCAGATTTATTTCCGCGATCGCCTTCGAGTGCGTGAAGATGGTGTGAGGCTACGCCGAGCCACGGGGACACGCTGACGCCCCGCGGTTCCCACGACCGCCTGATCCCACATACGTCCCACAAAATGACTGACAGTACGTCAGAGGGCCAGAAAGTCGCAGGTCAAAGTAAGTGGTCCGCGGATAGCCCAAGCGCCTTCTAAGAGCTCGTAACAGGATCTTGTGACGTCAGGCTCTGCATCGCTGACACATGGCCGCCTACTCGCTCGCGATACTTGGACTATGGACAGCTACGAGGGCACCGCCACGCTTGAGTGGTGGGCCAATCG